>DATHTL010000117.1:0-10047 GCA_035463255.1 Anaerolineales bacterium
GGAACGCATCTACGACGGCTATCCCGACGTCGCGCTCGACATGATCGACCACCGCACCTTCGACGGCCGCACCCAGCTCGTCGAGTACCGGCCGCGCGTGCTCGAGGGCCCACCCCTCGCGCCGACTGCCTGAGGCCGAGCGTCTGCGCGGGCTTCCGGAGATCGGGCGGTCCGCGGCGGGCGTTTCGGGGGCGGTCGGGTTGGTCGACGACCGCGTGGCTAGCAGCGCCGCCTAACCAGCTCTTGAAGCTGCCGAGCGCTGCTGGAGGAAACCGTTCATTTGTGCGCTGAGCCGTTGACTGGCGTTGCACCGAGCAAGGCTCCTTGCGCCCGGCCAGGAGTCGCTCGCAGCTTAAGCGCCATCCGTTAGGTATCAGCGAATCACGTAGTGGAGATGAACCATGGGTGTCAAGAACTACCTAATCGATGGCGTTTCCTGCGCCGGGAAAACTACGGTCTGTGGCGAGTTGCAACGGCGCGGCTACCACGTCATCCATGGTGATGAGGAGTTGGCCTATTGGGGTGATCTAAAAACTGGGGAGACCGTGGATGGTAGCTCTGACGAGCATCGTGCTTGGATATGGGACGTTGAGAAGGTCAGAGCTTTGGTGGCCGATCCATGCCATGCGGCAACATTCTTTTGCGGCGGTTCCAGGAATTCCGGCCGCTTCATCGATCTGTTCGATGAAGTTTTTGTTCTTGAGATCGATCTGGATACGCTGAACCGGCGTCTTGCCGCCCGACCTGAAACCGAATGGGGTGGAACGGCCCAGGAAGGGGAATCCTTTGCGCGAGTACAACATGCGACAAAAGTGGGGTATCCCGTGAACGCCATCAGCATAGATGCTACGGCACCTCTCGCAAGCGTCGTGGACGAAATCCTACGCCACACCCGCCCACTCACGAGCAACGCATACCGTTAGGTGGCTAGTCATGAATTTGCGTACCAAACTAGAATCCCGTCGTAAAATGGGGTAATGAACAAAATGTCTGCTCAAAATGACAGATCAGTCAAAGACTTTATTGCTTCTCTTGATGCTGAGCAAACCGCAAAAGACAGCCTGGTGCTGATTGAAATGATGCAGCGGATAAGTGGGCATGAGCCAAAAATGTGGAATATGGGAACGATCGGGTTTGATACCTACCATTACAAATACGACAGCGGGCGCGAAGGCGACGGTCATGTGATTGGCTTTTATCCCAGAAAAGGGAGGATAACCATTTACCTTATGGACGGCACGGCACGCTATTCTGAATTGCTGGCGAAGTTAGGGAAGCATACTACGACTGGGTATTGTGTGTATATCAAGCGGCTTAGTGATATCGAACTGCCCATCCTTGAGCAAGTCCTGCAACAATCTTACGAGTACGTAAAGTCCCGAGACGGGCATATACACCAAATATTATGGAAGGCTGAAAAATAGGCATTCCTGCCTAAGGATTTGAAAGCCTGATGTTGTTTCTGTTAAGGGAGTTTTCGGACGCTTTGGCGTCCTTCTTCTTAAAATGTAACTACCCGGCCGGGGGGATGAAAGACCAGGCGCATCTTGACGTCACCAACACGGGAGCTATAATAGATCAGATGTTCTACCGCTTGTGCGGCACTATGTAATTGAGGATCGCACACAAGGCGATCTGCCTGCCGATGAACAAACAATTTATTGTTGAGGAGGATCGAGAGATGACTGCTGAGTCTGTCCATTTTCGCGTGGGTGATTTCCTGTGTGTGTCACTTCCGGATGTTATCGAGACGCTTACGGAAGTCGACATCGAGAACATGTTTACCGACGATGCCGAAAGAATGCTTGCCGCGTTTCGCGCCCTCCCTGTGCCGTTGACCTTCTGCCGGAATATTCTCCTTGTGGAGACCGGGGATAAACGGGTGCTGATCGACAGCGGTATGGGGCAATCGGACCCTGCTGATCCCGGACATTTGCTGGATCGGCTACGGGAGGAAAGCATCACACTCGAGTCCATCGATACAGTGATCATCACCCATTACCATCAAGATCACATTGGTGGACTACTGGATAATGCGGGCAATCCGACCTTCCCCAAAGCACGGTTGGTCGTGCCAGCCCAGGAACATGCCTACTGGATGAGTGAAGATATTCTCGCGGGTCTTGATGCGCCTGACGCCGCCCGGCTCCGCCAAACATTTGCGGCCTATGCCGAGCGATTGATCCTGATGGATGATACAGCCGATATTGAGCCGGGAATTCACTATGTCCCAACGCCGGGTCATTCGCCCGGACACCACGCCGTGCATATCGAGTCTAAAGACGCGCGGCTGCTTCACATCGTCGATGCTATCCACATGCCCATTCAACTCAATGCACTGGATGCAGCCCCCTTTGATTGGCAGCAACCCGATATCGCTATTGCGACTCGACGTGCGCTGCTGGCACGGGCCGAATCCGAGAACCTGCTATTGATGGCCTATCACTTTCCATTTCCCGGTTTGGGATGTGTCCAACGGCGGGGCGGTCTGCTTGCCTGGGAACCTTACGCCATCCCTGCGCCGTAACTCTATTTTCATACCTGTTACAACCAAAAGTCATTATTATCGGTTTTGGATCGCATCATTATGCGTATGAGATAGGGCGCGAGGGAGTCGTGCCAGCCGCTGCTTTTTCGCCACGTAAGGCTTACCTGACCAGCTTCTTTGGTCGTTTCCTCTGCGAGAAAACTTATAGTACTACTCACAAATGGAGGTCCGTATGGCTCACTTGATCTACACGACGAACACGTCCCTCGACGGCTACATCGAGGATATGGAGGGTAAGTTTGACTGGACAGACCCAAGTGATGAAGTGTTCCAATTTATCACCAACCTCATACGTGCAGACGGCACGCATCTCTACGGACGTCGAACGTATGAGAACATGATGGTTTGGGAGACCGACCCCAACCTGGCCGCGGAGTCTCCACTCATGCGCGACTTCGCGCAAGTCTGGCAGGCTGCTGACAAAATCGTGTACTCCAGGACATTGGAGGCTGTATCCACTCGCAAGACGCAAATCGAGCAAAACTTCGATCCAGAAGCCATTCGACGACTGAAGGAGAGCCTCGAACAGGATATCCACATCGGTGGTGCTGAGCTGGCTGCCCAGGCGTTTCGATCAGGGTTGATCGATGAGTGTCACCTATTCATCAAACCGATCATCGTGGGAGGTGGCAAAGCAGCGCTTCCTGACAACGTTCGATTGGAGCTTGAGCTTTTGGATGAACGCCGCTTTGGCAACGGTGAGGTTTACCTTCGTTATCGAACAAGGCAGGGAAAAGCCACCTAACAATGCCGCTAACGCGCGCCGTTGGGCGGCTTGTAAACGATCCTCAGGAGCAACAAGTGTGGCAACTCTTCATCTGATGGTTGGACTTCCCTGTTCCGGGAAAACAACGCTTGCCAAGCAGCTTGAACAGGAACGGTCAGCACTTCGATTGACGCCCGATGAGTGGCAGGTTGCTCTTTTTGGTCAAGATGCGGAAGAGCCGGAACATGATGCCCGACATAGTTTGATCGAGGCAATGCTTTGGAATATCGCAAGCAGAGCGTTGGAACTGGGAACGAATGTCATCCTCGATTTCGGTTTTTGGGCACGCGAAGATTACCGGCTGCGGGGGAAACGCCTGGGAGCCAGCAGTGAAGTACATTTTCTGGATGTGCCGAAAGAGGAGCTACTGAGGCGGCTCGCGGTCAGGAATTCGGAACCTTCCCAGGAGAGCTTCCACATTTCCGAAGAGAGTATGATTCCCTGGATAGAGTTCTTCCAGAGCCCGACGCTTGAGGAACTTGAACATAGAGAATAAGTAGATATAACAAAGCCACCTAACACAGCGAACAATTGACAAGCGAGGACAGGTCGCACGCCCTGCGGGCAGTCGGGCAGTTTCCCTGGCTCAAAGTAGTTCCGTTGAAATCGCGTTACTTCGTCCCTCCCGCCAGTAAGTAACGCTTACCCTTCGGCTCTCCATAGATCGGAAAGGAAACCATCATGAAATTTCTTCTCACGTCGGCGGGCATCAAGAACACGAGTATCCACAACGCGTTGGTCGACCTCCTGGGCAAACCGATCGCCGAGTGCAGCGCCCTCTGCATTCCCACTGCGATCTACCCCTTCCCTGGCGGGGCTTTCATGGCGTACCGGTTTATCAGTGGAACAACCGCCAACCCCATGTGCGAATTAGGTTGGAAGTCGTTGGGCGTGCTGGAACTCACGGCCCTACCCAGCATCAAAAAAGAGTATTGGATCGCTGCGGTCCAGGAGGCTGCCGCCTTGCTGGTGCAAGGCGGCGATGTGTGGTATCTGTGCCGCTGGATGCATGAGTCCGGACTGGCAGATCTCTTGCCAACGCTGCGCGAGAAAGTCTATGTCGGGATAAGCGCTGGCAGTATGGTGACGGCCCCTATTTTCGGAGAGACGTACGACGACCCAAATAAGCCCTTCGTCATCGATAAGGGATTAGGATTGGTGGACTTTGCTTTGCTTCCGCACGTGGATCACAAGGATCACCCGGAAAGTTCCATGGCCAACGCGGAAAGAATGTCCGCCGAGGTACCCGTACCAACCTACGCGATTGATGACAAGACCGCCATCAAGGTAACCGATGGTACCGTTGAAGTTGTCTCCGAAGGCGATTGGAAACTGTTTACGCCCTGATGAGGTGGAAACAGGTTTGAATATTCATCAAAGGCAGAACATATTAAATGCAAAGGGAGTAGAGTAAATGCTAAGAGCCGCAATAGCGGAGGCGCGTGCCTTCGAGAGTTGGCAAGACTATCAAGAAGCCCTCAAGCGTGCAATCGCGCCGCTCACCGAGGAACAACTGCAGCGACGGCTTATCCCTGGTCTGCGCACATCTGGAGAAATCGCTGAACATATCGTCTTTGGACGTGCTTTGCATCTGCACCGCAAACTAGGCCAAGGAGTTGCAGAATTGACACCGTTTCTCCGCTGGGAGGATGCTGATGACCCACCGCATACTGCAGCGGAGATCGTGCAGGGGCTGGACCTGACTTGGCAGTTCATCATTGCCTGTCTCATGCGCGGATCGCCTACCGACCCTATCTCGGAGGAGGATGTATCAATCAGGCAGACGATCTGGGGGCTTCTCGACCACGACCTGCCTCATGCAGGGGAACTATCCCTGCTGTTGGGTGCAGATGGCTTACCCGGGGTCGAGATTTAGTTCGCGAGACCAACGCTACATATATTTATGAGGAGAGATAATGAACAAACCAATTTCCAAAGATGCTGGCAAGAAGTCTAAGCCCATCACATTTCATACTACCATTTTACAAACAGGGAAGAATACTGCTGGGATTCAAGTTCCAGAAGAAGTAATGGAAAAGCTTGGTGCAAGTAAACAACCTCTTGTTCGCGTCACAATTAATAAATACACGTATCGTAGTGCAGTGGCCGTCATGGGCGGTAAGTACATGATCAGTTTTAATCCCGAGCATCGCAAAGCCGCTGGTGTTCAAGGTGGGGATGAAGCCAATGTTACTTTGGAGCTTGATTTAGAACCACGCACAGTCGAAATCCCGACCGATTTAAAAGACGCTTTAATTCAGGCAAATGCGCTCGACGCTTTCGAGAAATCGGCGCCTTCCATGAAAAAGGAATATGTTCGCCAAGTTGAAGAAGCCAAAGCCCAAGAAACTCGCGAGCGCCGAATCGCTAAGATCGTAGAAAAATTAAGTGCAAGCTGATTGACTACTGTTGTCCCGCCCACAAGCAGGTAACGCCAATTCAATGCAGCTGGTTTTGTGGCGATATTTAGTACTTTATCCGTGGAACGAAATATAAATGGAGAAAAGATGACCCAATTTTTTGCGCAGAAAGCATCCATTCCAAATCCCGCACTCGAACCCTTTCGCGTGTTGATTGGAAACTGGAGTACAACTGGTACACACGGTTCTGTCCCAGACACCGTTTTGTATGGTCGTACCTCATTTGAATGGCTGGAGAATGGAGCGTTTTTGATGATGCGCTCGGAAATTGATGATCCGCGCTTTCCCCAGGGTATCGCAATTTTTGGCAGCGACGATTCTGAAGGGGAATGTTATATGCTCACCTTCGATGAGCGTGGCGTTTCCCGAAAGCATGAAGTTTCTTTGCGTGACAATATCTGGAAATGGTGGAGAAATGCACCTGGTTTCTCCCAACGCTACGAGGGTACTATTGTGGATGACAGCAACACTATAATCGGTAAGGGAGAGTTATCGAAAGACGGTTTATCCTGGGAAAAGGATCTTGACTTGACCTATACGCGGATGGAATAAATGGAATGTCTCCGTTCAAGTTTCGAGTCTTGCATTCGGTGAGTGCGCCCAACAAAGCGTCCTGTAAAAGCATCGGGATAATGCATCCCGGCAAACTACGCCGGGGCTTCCCGACGGATGGGACTCGGCGCGTTTTTTGGAGCTGATTCTGAGCTATGGCACGCCGCCCGCAGGGACGGCAGTCCCGTTTCCAAGTTTTTCTCTCCCCATCCGTATCCCAAAGGGGCATAACGCACACCATTGGGCCGATCTTGCACACACCGAATATACTTGCAATACTTGGGACCGCGAAACTGATGGAGCACGACGGAGCAGCGAGGTATCCTATGGTAAGTATCGAACGTGCAAACGTTGAGGACGTGTCAGAAATCAAGCAAGTGCTTAGCGAGACGTGGCGAGCCACATACAGTTCGTTCCTGTCTCAAGCAACCATCAACACGGTAACGTCCGTATGGCACAGCCCGGATCAGTTAGCAGCGGAAATCCAGAATCCAGGCATCTTTTTTGGCGTGGCCAGGACCGGTGATGGCGCGATCATCGGTCTAACAACAGTGGGACAAATCAGCGATGATACCATTGTGCTATCTCGCTTATATGTTCACCCTCAGTATCAACGACAAGGAATTGGGAGCCAACTCTTACAAGCAGGCATCACCGCATTTCCTACCACCCGCACCATCCGGCTTGAAGTTGAGGAAAATAATCACTCTGCGTACACGTTTTATCATAACCACGGCTTTCGCGAGACAGAAAGCAAAGAAGAGCGCGTGGAAGGGGATGTAATCAAGGTCCTGGTCATGGAAAAGCTCATTGCCTGAGGGGTCCCACTTATGATCGGGATTTGTTAGGCAGAGACTCAAAATAGGGCTGTGCAAGATCTATCTGGAAGTATGCAAGAAAGACATGGCTGGGCCCAACAAGCCGTTGCAAGGGACGCCGCTATGCGGCCTCAAACGTCGGCGGTTTTGCAGCAGTCTGTGCCATTCGATTTGATCACGGTGTTCGCCATTGGCGGCGCGCCTGAACGCAGCCGTGGGACAGCAAATCGCGCAACAACGCAACAAGCTATCTGCAGAATTCTCGGCTTTTGTTAGTTTGGCAAAAGAGGATTGTTATGCCTGTTACCAAACAAACCATCATCATATCTCCCTGGGAGCGAGTTCTTGCCATGCTCGCCGCAGTGCTCTGTCTAACCATTACGATCTTATTTTGGTGGAGTATAAGCTCTTATCAAACCATGTGGCCATTCCCCGCCCTATACTTCATCGAAATAGTGATTCTTAGCATCCTCAGTGCATTCCTGTTTGTTCGTGGTGATCCTCGTGGCCCGTTCCTAACATGGGGCGCGGCGGGTGTCATCGGTGTTTTTTCGATCTTGGCTGCTTTTTCGGTAGGTTTTTTCTATTTCCCGTTTGCTGTGATCTTTGCTATTATATCTATCACCTCAGATGTGCGAAATAAGAAACACATTCCAGCACACTTGGGTACTTTCTTCATTGCAGGGATAGCACAGTTCTTTTTGATCCTGGCAGCGATCTGATTGCTCAATCACCCCCGTGCAGACAACGCAAGCGGTTGGATTCCTGTTTTTAAAGGAATAATTTATGCCAAGACAGATTCTATTGAAACGAGCTCGTGGCGATGGGGATGAGCTGGTAGAAGGGCGTGCCGCCTTCATGACCCCGGCTAACCTTCATTAATTGATACCCTCTCAGTTAAGGAGCAATTGCGATGACTACTCAATCTCAAACCTCACCCCACCTCGGCGCTAAAGTCGTGGCCTTGGCAGGAATTGGACTGATCGGCTACGGCATTCTCTTCCTCATTCAAAACTTTACCGGCCTTATCGAAATCGGTCTAACACCTGACCACCTGGGCACCACCCCGGAGCAGATCGCCGCTTTCAGTCCCCAACTCTATGACTATATCAGCCATGTGCAAGTGGCTCTTGGCGGTCTTATCATTGCGCTCGGCATGGCGGTCGTTGCCCTCGCCTGGTTCGGCATCCGTACGGGACAGAAGTGGGCACTCTGGACGGCTTTCATTGTGCCCGTCATCGCGTTGGTCATTAGTCTGCCTCTGCACTACGTCTACGGCCTAGATACACTGGGCCACTTGGGACCAATTTACCTGGATGTGGTCATCTTGATCGTAGGCACGGTGATGTCATACAACGCGCTGCGGGCATAGAGAGCACACACTCAGCAGCGGCCAAACAAAGCATACACCCCGGCAACAAACGCCGGGGCGAAGCCAGCCGGACGGCTGCGACTCGCCACGTTTTCTATAGCCGGTTCTAAGCTTTAGCCAATTTCCGTTTCCCATTCTTGCTCTCCCCCAGCTGCCGGTAACGCGAGCCGTTAGACCTCAATATCGGCTAGAATCAAACTATGCTCCAAGGCGATACTTCCATGCATGCTCCCACAAGAGTAGTTCGGCTATTCGTAGCTACGCTGCTGGCTGCTGGAGTCAGTGCATGCAGTACTGTATCTGCTGTCACTTCAGCACCACCCACCGGACAAGTGCCAGCAACGAGCGCTCCGCCTGCAACTCTGCAACCTACAGCTATACCGGCCAGTTCCCAGCCATCAACACCCTTCGCATCTTCAAGCCCTATTTCGTTCGATGTAGGTGTACAGCCTCGTGAAATCGCCGTTGCCGATTTCAACGACGACAGTAGATTGGATGTGGTAGTCACAAACTCCGGGGATGGGACGTTGACAATCCTGCTTGGCACCGGCGATGAGCGGCTGCTTGGTTCGCCATCGTCGATCCAGGCTGGTCAGGAACCATCTGATGTGGATGCACTTGATGCTGATCGAGATGGAGATGTTGATCTTGTCGTGGCAAATCACGAGACGTCTAGCATCACTGTCCTGCTCAATGACGGCCTTGCAGGATTCGAACAAGCCACCTATTCGCCCGTAGATACAGGTGCTCTGCCTCACCTGCATGGACTGGCAACCGCTGACTTCAATGGCGACGGATGGCCGGATGTAGCAGTTGACAGTGCTGATACCGGGCAGGTACGCATGATGCATGGTAGCTCGCTTGGCTTTATAGAGTCTACCCCGATAAACGTTGAGTCCACGCCCTACTACCGACTGGGTGCGAGCGATGTAATAGGAAATGATGTCCCGGAGCTACTCGTGCCGGGTCACAGCGACCAAACTGTCCGTATTATTCAGTATGTATCTGACCGGTATGTTATTGCCCAGAGCATCAGACTAGAAGCGCAACCCTGGATGGTGATCGGAGACGATGTGAATGGCGATGGTCGAAATGACGTGATTGTGATTGAAACGGATGCGGTCAGCATTTGGCTTGCAGACAGCGAAGGGTATTCGCCAGCTCAAGCCTCCCCCTATTCGATCCAGGGAGCTACAGAGATAGCTTCCGGCGACATGAACGGCGATCACATTTCCGACATCGTTGTTGGCTCATGGGATAGCGATGAAGTCATTGTTTTTACGGGAGGGGACTTCGTCCAGAGGCGCGTCAACGTCTGTGAGAGGCCGATCGGTCTGGCAGTGGCTGACCTGGATGAGGATGGAAAGTCTGAGCTTCTCGTCACCTGCCCGCTTGAGAACAGGGTTATGGTAGCGTTTCCCGTCCCATGACCTTGAAAACGGCCTAACATTACGTGCAGCGTGCACACGACTGGTGGGAGTCGGCGCGTTTTTAGGCAGTTTCTTGGCTCAAACTGGATTCCGGCAAAGTGACGTTGTCTCGTCCCACCCACCAGCGGGTAACGCAAGCTG
>DATHTL010000118.1:0-13459 GCA_035463255.1 Anaerolineales bacterium
TAACCGTATCATTCCTTACGACCCTCTACAGTGTGTTTGCTGCCATCTATGGTGAACGCATTAAAAACCCGGCCTATGTGGAGAGTGCACGCCGCGCCATGCTCCTGACCTGGCCGCTGCTCACCATTACTGCAGGCATCCTGATCTATCTGCTCGTCAACGACCACTATGAAGTGCAGTTCGTCTATGAAGTGACCAGCCGCAGCATGCCCACCTACTTAAAGATTACAGCCTGGTGGGGCGGACAGTCCGGCTCGCTGCTGTTCTGGTCCTGGCTGATGTCGGTATTCACCTCGCTGGTGACCTTCCGCAAGTGGGACCGTGACCGCGAGTTCCTGCCGTGGGTGATCGTCGTGGCCTGTGTCACGATGGCTTTCTTCCTCGGGATGAACGTCTTCTTTGAGAATCCGTTTGCTCAGCTATATCAAACTTTCGATGGTGTGAATGCCTATACCCTCAAACCGGCCGATGGAGTTCTCTTCACCCCCGCAGATGGTCGTGGTTTGAACCCCCTCCTCCGCCACCCGGGCATGGTCATTCACCCCCCGATGCTCTATCTTGGTTTCGTCTCGTTCGTCATCCCGTATGCCTTCGCGATCGCTGCGTTGATCACCGGCCGCACCGACGACCGCTGGATCCGCCTGACCCGCCGCTGGACGCTGTGGGCCTGGCTGTTCCTCTCCTTCGGTCTCGTGCTCGGCGGACGCTGGGCCTATGACGTGCTGGGCTGGGGCGGCTACTGGGGCTGGGACCCGGTGGAGATCGCAGCCTTCATGCCGTGGCTGACAGGCACCGCCTTCCTGCATTCGGTGATGATCCAGGAAAAGCGCGGCATGTTAAAACACTGGAACATGCTGTTGATCATCCTGACGTATGACCTCGTCATCTTCGGCACATTCCTGACCCGCTCCGGTGTGTTGTCCTCAGTGCACTCGTTCGCGCAAAGCGCGATCGGGCCTCTGTTCTTTGCCTTCATCGGCTTTACACTCATCACCTCGGTTGCCCTGATCATCTATCGCTGGAGCAGCCTGAGATCGGAAACCGAAATGACTTCGCTGCTCTCACGTGAAGCACTGTTCCTGCTGAACAACCTGCTGTTCATGAGCATCCTGGTTGTCTGTTTCTGGGGCGTGATCTTCCCACTTATTTCGGAGCTCTTTACCGGCCAAAAGGTGACCGTCGGACCTCCGTTCTATGAACGCGCGACCTCTCCCCTTTTCGGAGCATTGATGCTGCTAATGGGTGTTGCTCCTCTTTCCGCGTGGGGACATTCCACATTCAAGACGCTGGGACGCGCCATGTGGAAACCCATCGTCGGCGCGCTGGTGATTACTGCGGTGCTCTTTGTCACGTACACACAAAAGATTGGGGCCCTGATTGGCTTCTTCCTGGTTGCTCTTGTCATCCTCGTGACCATCTACGAATACTGGCGCGGCGCCTATGCCCGTCAGCGCAGCCAGGGTGAGAATGTCTTGACTGCCTTCTGGAACCTGACCGGGCGCAACCGCCGCCGCTATGGTGGCTACATTATCCACATCAGCATGATGTTAATGGCCATCGGCATTCTGGGAATTGAAATCTTCCAGATGGAGACCCAGGGAACGCTGCAACAAGGTCAAAAGATTTCACTGGGGAACTATGAATTGACCTATAGAGAGATCGCGCAGTGGGACGACATGCCCAGCGGAGTCAACTATCGACGCGCCGTCCTGGATGTGTATGAAGACGGTGAATATCTGGGTCAGCTTGCTCCGCGTATCGACTACTACTATGACTCGCAGCAGAATATGACCATTCCCGGCCAGCGCTCCACGTTGCGGGATGATCTCTATGTCCTGCTGGTGGATTGGGAACCTGCAACTGCGGCGGGCGCGACATTCAAGATATTTGTCAATCCGCTGGTGAACTGGTTATGGCTGGGGAGCTTCCTCTTCCTGGCGGGCGTGATCATTGCCGCCTGGCCGGAAAGGGATGCGGAACGCGTTCCTGCCAGGGCCCGGGCACGTGTCCAGCAGAAACAAACCAGCGCGGCAGATTAAGTAATTAGTAAATGGTAAATAGTAAGGAAAACGCAAAAATAATGTCCAAGACACAGTTTTCACAAATTACCAATTACGGATTTCTGTTTTCACTCCTTGCTGCTTTCGCCTTCGCGCTCACTACACAGACAACTGCCCTCGCCCAGGGTCCCACGCCCACAGACGACGAAGTGAACCGCATCGCCAAGCAGCTCTATTGCCCGGTTTGTGAGAGCACGCCTCTGGATGTTTGTCCCACGGAGGCCTGCCGCCAGTGGCGCGACCTGATCCGCACGATGCTGGCAGAAGGCAAGAGCGAGCAAGAGATCCAGCAATATTTCGTTACACAATATGGCGCCCGCGTTTTGGCTGAGCCGCCGAATCGGCTGGTTACGTATCTCGTCCCGGCAGTTGCCATCCTGCTGGGCGCGTTCATGCTCTTCCGCGGTTTCCAGATGTGGATGAAACCATCCACAGTGGAAACCGATAGGGATACAGAGGAAGACGTGAAGCCTGCGCAGGATCCGTATATTGCCCGGCTTGAAGAAGAACTAAAGCAAAGGAAATAATCATCAACCTTGCGAAGATTGGTCGCGAGAGATTGATTTCAACGATCAAAACCTTCGCAAGGTTTTAGTAAAGAGAATGTCATGACAGAAACATCCATCCCTGCCCCGCGTCGCGGTGTGCCGCTCTGGGCACAGATCATTATCTGGGTATTCCTGGTTGGGCTGCTTGCCATAGTTGCCGTTGGGCTAAGACGCGCCCAACAAGGCACAGTCCAACCCGGTCAAGTCATCGATAATTTTGCACTGCCTCTGTACAGTGGCTATGATTTGGGCGGCCAAAGTGAAGTTCATCTGAACGATTTTCGCGGCAAAGTGGTCGTGATCAATTTTTGGGCTTCCTGGTGCAAGCCTTGTGAACAGGAGGCTGCCGAGCTCCAACGGGCCTGGACAGAGTATGAGCCGACCGGACAAGTTGTCTTCCTCGGCGTAGATTATGTGGATACCGAGCCTGAAGCACGCGTGTATCTCAAGAAATTTGGCATCACATATCCAAACGGACCGGACCTTGCCACGCGTATCTCTCAATACTTTCGCATCAAAGGTGTGCCTGAAACGTACTTCATCGATCAAGATGGAGTCCTAAAGTATGTGCAAGTGGGTCCTTTCACATCCATCGACCAGATCCGTGCGCAGATCGATCCGCTGCTCAAGCAAGGGGAATAAATGGAACTCACTGCTATTTTCTTTTCCCTTGCCGTCCTGATTCTGGTTGGCATGTATCTGTATGCCCCCTTTATGGAGCATCGCGCCCGCCGCGTCACCGAGGAAGAGCACGAGCTTTCGGCATTAATGGCGGAACGCGACCGCGTCATTAACTCCTTGCAGGAGCTCGATTTCGATTTCAACCTGGGAAAAATCCCCGAAGAGGATTATCCCATACAGCGCACCGCTCTCCTTCAAAAGGGTGCGGAAATTTTGAAAAGGATGGATTCACTCGCCCCACAGCCTGCCTCTGCGCAGAATACCGAGGCGAGGCTGGAGCGAGCCATTGCCGCCCGCCGAGCAGACGCCTCCCTGGCAACCGCTCAAGTTACTGACGATGATATCGAAGCGATGATCTCTTCCCGCCGCAAGGGCCGCAAAGATAAGTCTGCTGGCTTTTGCCCGAGGTGTGGCAAACCCGTCATGGTTACCGATCGCTTCTGCCCATCGTGCGGCAAGTCACTCTCGTAATCACTGTCATTGCGAGCCCGTATACGCAATCAGGAGATTGCTTCGTCGCACACCTGCCTGATTTGCCTGGCAAATCACGGGCGACGCCAGGGACGAACGCTCCTCGCAATGACATGCTTTGAGGAACTTCATGAAATTTCGTTTTGCAATTATCGTCGCTTTAGCCTTCCTGTTAGCAGCCTGCAACTTCACCATGGCGGCAGATATTACTCCCCCGCCAGGCTACGTGCCGCCGACGCCCGCAGCGACTCTCGGTCCGCTGTTCCCTGCACAGGCCCCCAGCACGGATAACGGCGCTCTGATCTTCGCCGAGAAATGCGCTGCCTGCCACGGCGAGACCGGATTAGGTGATGGCGAGCAGGGCATCCAGCTGGGTGTGACTGTCCCGGCGTTTGGCTTGCCTGAGGTGGCACGCCCGGCATCACCCGCCCAATGGTACACCGTGGTGACACAGGGCAACATGGAGCGCTTCATGCCTCCCTTTGCGAGCCTGAACGATCAGGAACGCTGGGATGTGGTTGCCTACGCCATGACATTGCACATGACCGAAGAAGAGATTGCCAAAGGACAGGAACTCTTCGAAACGAACTGTGTCAATTGCTCCACCGATTTCTTCACCGATCAGGTAAAGATGGCAGAGTTGAGCGAAGTGGAGCTGGCACGCATCGTCAAGGAAGGGAATGAAGAGGTACCGGCGTTTGGGGCCGCGCTGAGCGATGAGGATCTCTGGGCAGTTACCGCTTACCTGCGGACGCTGTCCTTCGATACCGCGCCGGTTGTCTCTGCACCCGCCTCCACCGCAACGCCTCAGTCTGACACAGCCACCGAAGCCGTCCTGCCCACAGATGCTGGCACCCCTCTAGCCGAGGGAACGCCGGTTGGCACAGAACAACTTCCGGCTACGAGTGAAGCGACTGCTGTCGCACAGGCAGGTTTAGGCACCGTCAGCGGTTCGGTTGAAAACAACACGGGCGAGCCTCTCCCGCCCGATCTAAAGGTCACCCTGCGCGGCTATGACCATGGCGCGGATCCTAGCCAGGGACCGCAGGAAGTGTTCAGCCAGGAAACATCTGTGGACTCAAATGGTTCGTTTGTGTTCGAGAACATTGAGATTCCACTCAACCGAATTTTCCTTGCAGAATTAACCTTCAATGGGATGGAACTGCAATCGGGTTTTGGCATTGTGAAAGAAGGCAATACAGATCTGACCTTGCCGCCCATCACACTCTATAACAAAACAGAGGATACATCCAACCTGGTAGTGGATGAAACACGCATCTTCTTCGAGTACGGCACGGATTCAGTTCAGGTCTTCCAGGTTTACAACTTCCGCAATCCAGGTGATGAGATCGTTGTTGTCACGTTGGATGAAAAAGGCGAGGTCCCATTCATGAAGCCGCCGGAGGGCTCCTCCGGGGTCGGGTATGAGCCCATGCAGGATAGCGCAGCGTTCCAACAAACCTCAAATGGGTTTGCCATTCCTCCCAGTGAGGATTCGTATGGGATGATCGCGTTCGCCTCCGTGCCCAAGGCCAAGGAGTTTGAATTCACGCAGGAATTTGTTTTGCCTGCTTCGACGGTCACTGTCTTCGTCCCGGAAGGGATCACGGTCGAAAGCTCTCAATCGACTGATCTCGGCGTGCAGGCCATCCAGGATTTCAACTTCCAGATCTACGAGCTGGGCAGCGTAGGAGCCGGTGAAACGCTCAAGCTGTCGGTGTCGGGCACGCCAAAAGATCCGGCAGCTGCCTCTGCACCCGAGCAAAGCACTACTAATCAAAACCTCTTGATCGGCGCGGGCGCCCTGGGTGTGGCTTTGATCCTCGCCGGCGCGTGGATGTATCTGCGCGACCGCAACCGCGAAGAGGTGGAGCTCGGCGATGAAGAGGATGAGTTCGAGAGTTCAGAAGATGTGATCGATGCCATCATCGCCCTCGATGATCTGCACCGAGCCAGAAAGATCTCCGATGAAGCGTATCAGAAGCGCCGCGCGGAACTAAAGGAAATTTTGAAGGGAAAGATGTGATGTAAGGGCGAGGTTATCTCGCCCTATCAAAACAATATGATCACCGTCAAAAAGCTCGTCAAACGATTCGGGTTGAAGACTGTGCTGCGCGGCGTGGATTTTGAAGTCCAGCCGGGCGAATTCGTCGCGCTGCTAGGACCGAACGGCGCGGGGAAAACGACCTTCCTGCGCATCCTGGCATCACTGTCGCGTCCGTCACTGGGGCAGGTGAAGATCGCGGGATACAATCTTCCCAATGAGGCTGCCCAGGTGCGCGCACGGTTGGGCGTCGTCTCACATTTGCCGTTGCTTTATGGTGATTTGACCGCGGAAGAAAATCTGCGCTTCTACGCCCGCATGTACAACATCCCGGATGCCGACTTGCGAATTACCGAAGTGCTGGAAATGGTTGGTCTCGAGACAAGACGTCGCGACCTGGTAAGAACATTCTCCCGAGGCATGCAGCAGCGGCTGGCCATTGGACGGGCGGTCCTCCATGACCCGGATGTGGTTCTTTTCGATGAGCCCTATACCGGCCTGGACCAGGATGCATCAACCATGCTCGACGAGGTCCTGCAAACCGTCGCCGCAAAGGGACGTACGGTCGTCATGACATCCCACGATCTTGCACGCGCCGAAGACCTCGCCACAAGATTTGACATCCTTTCGCGCGGTGTGATTTCTGCATCTGCCTCACGCAAGGAATTAAAGAAAACAAATCTGCTCGCGTTCTACAAAGAGGCTCTGGCAGGCTAATATGATTAACAAAGCAACTGAACTCGAATCTGCCACTCTCGAACGCAGCCTGCCAAAGGGAAGTTTCCTTAAAGCGGTTGGCGCGGTGGTCTGGAAAGATCTGAGAGCCGAGTTCCGCTCGCGTGAGCTTTTTTCGGCGATGCTGGTCTTTTCACTGCTCATCATCCTGATCTTCAACTTTGCACTCGAGCTCGACGTGAAAACACGCCAGTCTGTGACTGCGGGCGTGCTCTGGTCCACGTTTGCCTTCGCCGGGACGCTGGGTCTCAACCGCTCGATGGCCATCGAAAAGGACCGCGGCTGCCTGGATGGGCTGCTGCTTGCGCCCGTGGACCGCTCGGCGATTTACTTTGGCAAAGTGATCAGCAACCTGATGTTTATGTTGATCGTGGAAGCCATTGTCCTGCCGGTCTACAGCGTTCTTTATTCGGTCAATCTCTTCCAACCCGGTTTACTTTTGGTCATCCTGCTTGGCTCGATTGGCTATGTGGGCGTCGGTACATTGCTTTCTGCCATGGCTGTGCAAACGCGGACCCGTGACATCCTGCTGCCCATTTTGCTATTCCCGGTTGTCATCCCGGTTCTGCTGGCCGCCGTCAAAGCCAGCAGCGGGTTTCTCACCGGCGCGGAATGGTCAGAGATCCTGTTGCCGATCAATCTTTTGATCGCCTATGACATTATCTTTATCGCTGTCGCATTTATGGTGTTTGACAGTGTTGTTGAAGAATAAAAGAGAGACTGGAGAATAGAGACTGGCTTTCGAGAAGTCATCTATTCTCCAGTCTCCAATCTCTAATATTTCAGAGTGAAGGAGCATCTATGCAAGCCAAACCTTTAGCGCTAAGAATCCTTGATATTGTTTCCCTGATCGTCTTGGCCATCGCAACCTATCTTGCCCTGTTTTTTGCGCCCACGGAACGCGTCATGGGTGAAGTCCAAAAAGTGTTCTACTTCCACATCGGCACAGCGTGGACGGCATTGTTGGGTTTCGTCCTGGCAGCCGTATTCAGCGTTGTCTATCTGGTGACCAAAGATCTCAAGTGGGACCGGCTGCAGGTCGCGTCGATCGAAGTCAGTCTGGTGTTCTTCCTGATCACCATTGTGCTGGGATCCATTTGGGCGCGCCCCGCCTGGAACACCTGGTGGACGTGGGACCCGCGCCTGACGACGGCCGCGGTCACCGAGCTGATCTACGTGGCCTACTTCATGCTCCGTCAGGGCATTGACGACCCTGATAAGCGCGCCCGTTTTGGTGCCGTCTATGCGCTCGTGGGCGGGCTCAGCGCGCCCATCACTTTCTTTGCCATCCGCCTGTTCCGCACGATCCATCCCGTGGTGATTGGTGGCACAAACCCGGAAGCCGATGGCGGCTTTAGCATGACCGCCGATATGCGCGTCGCATTCTTCTTTGCGCTGTTCGCGTTCACTGTCATTTTCATTGACCTGTTCTGGAACCGCATCCGGCTGGGAAGCCTGCAGGATAAGGTCGAGCAGCTTAAATTAAAAGTCAGCATGTAAACGGAGATCGATATGTTCTTTCAAGAAACCACCCCCGATACCTCAGGCTATATGATCGCCGGTTACGCGATTGCATTTCTCGTGATGGCGCTTTATGTGGCGAGCATCTATCTTCGCAACCGCAATCTCAATGAGGATATGAAGACACTCGAGGAGATGGAAGAATCTGCGCCGCCGGTCCAGGCAGCCCCCGCCAAACAGCCCCGGAAGGGCACCTCAACATCCGCGAATAACAAATCTGCAAAACCTGTAACAAAAAGGCCCAGAAAAGTGTAGCCGCAGCGAATGAGAGTCCGCTATAATGGAAGCGGACTCTTCTTTTTTTATGGGATTTATTAGGGTTGCTCGGACCGGGTGGGCCTATCGGCTTTTAAAGCTGAGCCTGCTGCTGGCTTGCGCCGGATTTGTGTTCGCGTCTGTCCCACGGGCTGCCGGGGCACAATCTTCTCAGCCTTCGGGACCAGATCGATACTCTGTGACCGTTGTTGATTACACCAAATATTTCTGGTGGATGTTCTACCTGGGGGAAGATGATGTTGAATGCGAGCTCGTCGTGGATCATGAGGGATTGCCGACACCGGGCGACGTGTATGTGGACTGTGGGGAAGACCTTTACGAAAAATGGCTCAAGCAAGAACCCTGTAACTTCGCAGATATAAACCGGTGCCAGGGACTCTATGTGCATCTAGTGGATACTAAACCTGCCCAAAAAGAGATCTCCACACTGTTACCTCCGCCCACTGTGCAAGTCACTCTGGAAAACTGCGATCCGGTCTACACCTCGTCCACGAGCATATGCAGCTCGGAGCCGATTTTGGTTTTAACGGGTATCGAACCGCTGACAGATTACCAGATCACCAGCATTGAGGGCGTATATGAGGGCCAGCCTTTTATGTGTGATGCTGTCTGTCGTTTGCAGCTGCCCGTCACGGATGAGGATGGAGTTGTCCTCCAATTCTGGGCCAATTCCAGCTACGGCGATACGAGTGAATTGTTCGACGCGCTGGTCCGCGTGGCGGTCACGGATGCAGGCGACCCCGACCGATTGTTCTGGTACGCAGATGTGTTGAGCAGTCAATGGGTAGGTGTACCGGTTGCCAGCTGCGTGGAGGCCTGGGGAACACTGCCACCAGTGGGCGGCCCACCGGAATGGTTGAGCACTCCCCCATTAAGCGAAAATCTGGGCACGGCTATCTCCTACAACTATCTGGCTGCGCACTTAATCCGCACGGGCGCAGTGGATGTGAGTGCCTGCTCGGATGGTGGACTGCTAGATGGGACTGCATCCAACTGTGGAATGGAAGCTGCACGCGAAGCCGTCAATGCCTGGCAGAATCAATTTGATAGTATTATCTTGAGCATCGCAAAAGATACAGGCGTTCCTGCCCATTTGCTCAAAAACATGTTTGCGATCGAAAGCCAGTTCTGGCCGGGGATCAGTGATCCCAAACATGTTGGTCTGGGGCAGTTTACCGAGAAGGGTGCAGATACAGCCTTATTGTGGAACCCTCCCTTCTTCCAGCAGTTTTGTCCCCTTGTGATGGATTCGGCGGAGTGCAGCAAAGGGTACCTACACTTGAGCGATGAGCAGCAGGAATATGTACGTTTGGCTTTGCTCAATTCTGTTAATGCAACGTGTGAGACCTGTCCCTTGAGAATTGACCTGGACCGCGCCAATTTCAGCATCGGTGTGTTTGCGCATGCGATGCTCGCCAACTGTGAACAGGCAGGGCAGCTCGTTGAAAATATTACGGGCGGCGCAGCGGGCGAGCAGGTTTCTTATGAGGATTTGTGGAAATTTACCCTGGTGAACTATAACGCGGGACCAGGCTGCCTGGGCAATGCCCTCGAAGCAACCTATGGAGGCGAGGAAGATCTGGTGCTGAATTGGGAAAATGTCTCCGCACGGCTGGAACCGGCCTGCCAGGGAGCGATCCAGTATGTGAACAGTATTAGTCAAACGAGTCCATAGGAAATTGTTATTTCTCATCAAGCAGCGGAGGCGTATCCTCCGCTTTTATTTTCTGTGCTAAACTACATATACATAACAGCCTTGCGAAGGTTTCTTTGAAACAAGTCAATCGTGTTTTCACAACCTTCGCAAGGCTATTCTATAAATGGAGGAACTGTGCTTTCACTCGCTGAAAAAATCCTCTTTGCACTGGCTGTTCTGGTCTCCCTGTACTTTACATATCGCGGTGTCAAACGCATTATCAGTCACATTTCAAGCGGGCAGGGACGCCCGGATTGGAGTGTGGTCTGGAAGCGCATCGGCGACCTGATCGTCAAGGTAGGTCTGTTCCAACCCGTTTTCCGGCTGCGCTTGGGCCCAAGTATTTTGCATGGGCTGATCGGCTGGGGTTTTCTCACGTTTCTCTTGATCAACCTGGCCGATCTGATCTATGCCTACACCGGTTTCAAACTGCTCGAGCGGACCGGTGCATTCGGAAACGTCTATCGTCTGTTGGCCGATGTGCTGGGCGCCGCGCTCATCGTGGGCATCGTCGGTATGGCTATACGCCGCTTCATCATCCGACCCAGGAACCTGACCACGCGTGAGTCGACCCTGCTCCACCCGAAAGCGCGCTTCGGTATCATGCGCGACTCCGCCATCGTGGCATCCTTTATCTTTATCCACAACACGGCGCGCTTGCTGGGCGAATCGTTTTATGTAGCGCATGCAGGCACGCCCGATCGCTGGCAGCCGGTCATTTCAACGGTGGCAGGCTTGTGGTCAGGAGTCGACGCGAACAGCCTGCTGGCTGGTGAACGGCTCATGTTCTGGCTATCCATTGGCGCGGTGGTCGCCTTTCTGCCCTACTTCCCCTATTCGAAGCATATCCATCTGTTCTTTGCTCCGATCAACTTCGCTTTGAAGCCCGAGCGCCGGTCCATTGGCGAGTTGAATTACATCAACCTCGATGACCAGTCCATTGAACAGTTCGGCGCAGCGACCATGAAAGACCTTGGCTGGGAACAGGTTATGGATGCCTACGCCTGCGTCATGTGTTTCCGCTGCCAGGAGGTCTGCCCGGCCTATGCCACGGGCAAGGTGCTCTCCCCTGCAGCGCTGGAAGTTAATAAACGCTATCACTTGAATAATGACGGGAGCATGGACGTACCTATGCTGAACCTGATCTCCGAGGAAGCCGTGTGGGCATGCACATCCTGCGGTGCCTGCGTGGATATTTGTCCGGTGGGTAATGAGCCGATGCGCGATATCCTGCACATCCGCCGCAACCTGACCATGATGGAGAGCCGGTTCCCCAAGCAACTGGAGACGGCCTTCAAAGGGATGGAACGCAACGCCAACCCGTGGAATGTCTCGCAGGCAGATCGATTGAAATGGGCACAGGGATTGAACGTGCCGACCATCGAGCAAAACTCTGAACCCGAAATTTTGTGGTGGGTTGGTTGCGCGCCCGCCACAGACTCACGCGCCCAGAAGACCGCCCAAGCCTTTGCCAAAATCCTGAACGCGGCAGGCGTCAACTACGCAGTGCTCGGACAGAACGAACAATGCACAGGCGACTCCGCGCGCCGGGCCGGACGCGAAGACATCTTCTTCGGTCTTGCTTCTGCGAACGTAGAAATCTTAAACGAGGTCAAGCCCAAACGGATCGTGACAACCTGCCCGCATTGTCTGCATACCATCAAGAATGAATATCCAGCCTTTGGCGGAAACTATACGGTGATCCATCACACGCATCTGATCAATGAGCTGGTCGGAGCGGGAAAGATCATTCTGGACGTGTCCAGTGATCAGTACAAAGTGACCTTCCATGACCCTTGCTATTTGGGACGGCACAACGAGATCCTCGATGCCCCGCGCGAGACATTGAGTGCAGCTGGTGTTACCACAATTGAAATGCCACGCAATGAGCGTAAATCCTTCTGCTGCGGCGCGGGCGGCGCGCAAATGTGGAAGGAAGAAGAACCCGGTAGGATGCGTGTCAGTGAGGCGCGTTTTAAAGAAGCCAAAGAGACCGGGGCCGGTACAGTGGCAGTCGGTTGTCCGTTCTGCATGACCATGTTCCACGATGCTTCGAGAGCCGAGGGTGGCTCTATCCAGGTAAAGGATGTGGCCGAGCTGGTCGCGGAGCGGATGAACATCCAAGGGGAATAAATATGGTGGACCTATCTTCTAACTTTGGGCGAGCTGTGAAACAACAGCTTGAACAGCAATATGTGGTCTGGCTGACGACCGTCGATTCGAAGCTCACGCCGCAGCCACGACCTGTCTGGTTTGTCTGGCAGGACGATTCGTTTTTGATCTTCAGCCAGGCGAAGGCACAAAAGGTAAAACATATTCGAAAGAATCCGAATGTAGCATTGCATTTCAATACGGATAAAACCGGGGATAGGCGTGTCATGATATTTACAGGCGAGGCTGCGATTGTGGAAGGACATCCTGCTGCTCATCAAGTACCTGCATACTTCGAGAAATATAAAGAGGGCATTACTGCTCTGGAAATAACCCCCGAGGAATTCAGCCGCGAGTATTCGATCGCGATCAAAATTAGGCCGGCAGAAGTACGCGGATGGGAGTAAAATTGTGTCCCGCCAAAAGGAGGTTGGAATGAGAGACACAATTCGCACGCTTCACCCTGAAAAGAAACAGGGCGTAAACATCAGCAGGGAAAAGTACGAAATTATTCGCAAGGCCATCTTATGCGTACTGGAAGCACAAAAAGAAATAACGTTCATGAATCTTTCTCGCGCTGTGGAGAAGGAAGTCAAAGAAAATTTCGAAGGGTCAGTCACTTGGTATGTGACAACGGTCAAATTGGATATGGAAGCGCGCGGTGAGATCAAACGTGTACCTAACTCGAGGCCGCAGTTAGTAAAGCTGATATAGGTTTGGTGAAACGTTAGAAGTTAAAATTACAGGAGATCAAGCTGATTGCGCTTGGTCTCTTTTGATTCTGGCGTTTCATCAATGCTCAACGCGAAGTTTAAGACGTTTATAATATCGGGCAGGAGGCAGAAAATGCATATTGTTCATGTTCATGTACATATAAAACCTGAATTCATCGAAGCGTTCAAGAAGGCGACCCTTGAGAATGCCAGTAACAGTGTGAAGGAACCCGGTATTGCGCGCTTCGATGTCATCCAGCAACAGGATAATCCCACTCGCTTTGTTCTGGTCGAAGTCTATAAAACGACGGATGCGTCCGGCGCGCACAAAGAGACTGCGCACTATAAGCGTTGGGCGAACACTGTTATGCAGATGATGGCTGAGCCGAGACAGGGGATCAAATACAGCAATGTCTTTCCTGAGGATACAAACTGGTAAGGCAACAGAAGATGCTGTCTTTCGAATTCGTGACCGCCAATCGGATCATCTTCGGGATTGGAAAACTGAATGAGTTGGGCAAGCAGATCGAGGGAAATGCAAAGCGCGTGCTGCTGGTACGCGG
>DATHTL010000119.1:0-38468 GCA_035463255.1 Anaerolineales bacterium
TGATCAAATTACTAGATTGCGCGCAGTGGTTGTCGCTACAGGTCCACCCGAACGATGAGCAAGCTGTGGAGCTAGAAGGGCCGGGGCAATCCGGGAAAACAGAGGCATGGCACATCCTGGACGCAACGCCAGATGCGACTCTCATTGCCGGTTTGAAACCGGGCACTTCGGCGGAGACGCTTGCCAATTCGGTCCGTGACGGGTCGATCATCGGCCACGTGAACTATGCACAGGTCCAGACGGGCGACACAGTCTTCATGCCTGCGGGTGCTTTGCATGCACTGGGGCCCGGACTGCTCGTCTACGAAGTGCAACAAACCTCCAATTGGACATACCGCGTGTATGACTGGGGCCGCCCGCAAACGGAGGCGCGCCCGCTGCATATCGAAAAATCTATTCGAGTCATGCAGCCAGATTTCGAGACGCCCATCATTCCCATGCCCAATTGTGGAGACGGTTCGCTGGAGAGACTGATTCAATCTGAATACTTTCTTCTGGAAATATTATGCGCCTCCACAGAAACGATCCATCTGGATACAAAGGGTGAATCATTTCAGGCGATCACCGTGATCGAGGGACAGGCGGTTCTACGAACGGAAGATGAACAGCTGGTCCTAGACAAGTTCCAGACCGCGGTCATCCCTGCAAGCACAGGGCGATATGACTTTCAGCCATTGTCAGGTTGCCGGGCGCTGAAGTCCAGTTTGTGATTGATTCATCCATTTCCCGATCAGGCGTTGACCCACACCGTCATCTGTGACTCGCCGCGGTTTGCCCATAGAAAATATGGGATAAATTTCAAGGGCTTGCCATCTGTAGTCTTGCCATGAATGACAACACATCCACCGAGTAAATCAGGGGCAAATTCATCTTGCAGTGAGGTGGGGTCCAGTTGTGCGGTGAAAATATCCACCCCAGGGTTATCAACACTTTCGAGACAGTAGACCAGCGGTCCGCGCGTGACTGCACCTTTGCCTGCATGCCCCTTCACTTTGGGGTGTGCGCGGCGCAGTTTGATAGACAGATCAAATTTGAACTCAAGAACATCGCCCGGAGACCACAACTTGCGAACAAAGGTAAATGAGCTCCAGCGAGGATCGTAGCTGGAAGCGGTTTTCTGTTTGAAGTATTGAGTCACACCGTTAACCCCTGGCGAGTGAACGAAATCAGAATTGTGCTTCAACTGCTGATCAATGGGCTCATGCAGGAACATCGTGGCGAAGGGATCCCAGGAAGGGACTCGCAAAAAGATTCCAAGTGCTCGCTCTGGCGCCGGATCCATGTGGATTAATACCCTTCCATTCCAGGGCAGCCCGGACTCGATTCTTAATCCAACAGGTTCGCCAATATCCAAAGTTATTTCGCTACTGATGTATTGATGGATCCACAGATTGCTTTCATCAAACGAGCAAAGACATTTGCCCAAATCGGCGAAGATACGCGAGAGATTGGATGGACAGCACGGAACAATGTACCAGGGCTTGCGCGTCACGCCGTCATGGACTTCCAGTGGATTATGGTAGAGATAGGTGTTGCCATGCTGCCCCATTCCAACAGAAGCGGCATTGTACAGTTGCCATTCGAACAAATCACTGTAACGCGCATCTTTTGTCAGGAGTGCCATCTCCCAATTCCATAAGAGGCTGGCAATCGAGGCGCAGGTTTCAGCATACGCATATTCGGGATTAAGCTCGAAGTCTTTGCCAAAGCCTTCGAGTCCGGGCACCGCGCCCAAACCGCCTGTAACGTACATGCGCCGCGTGACCATCCGCTCCCAGGCCTGCTGCAACGTTGATAATAGAGCATCCTCGGGCTGCTCACGGAGGAGCATGGCGATCGCGGTTTCCAGATATCCGAAGCGGACGCTGTGTCCTTCAGGCGCAGTCTGCTTGCGGATCGGCGCGTGCTGCTGGGCGTAGAGTCCGCTCAGGGCATTGAGATACCAGCGCTCCCCGCTGAAACGGGGCTTCTTGGCGCGATTTCCGCCAGGTAGATGGAACGCCGCGTGTTCGGGATGTGCGGCGATATAATCTTTTCGCTTTTGATTAACGAATGCCTCCCGTTTTTTATAAGTGCTGAACTGACGCCATAAGTGCAAAGGGAAAAACGGAATGCGGCCGCGGCGTTCCACGAACTGGTGAGCTAACTCGAGATAATTACCTTCGTTCGTGACCCGATATAAACGGATGAGAGCAATCTCTATTTCTTCATGCCCACAGGTTTTGTCACTGGATGCATTGAGAAAATCGCGGACAAGCAAGTCCGCGGCCTTGCTACCAATATCCAATAGGTCTCTGCGGCCGGTCGCTTCATAGTGGGAAATGCCAGCTTCGATCAGATGCCCGTGACAGTAGAGCTCGTGCTCTACCTGCAGATTGACCCAGCGCTGATTCGGAAAATGGATCTGATTGTATGTAAAAAGATAACCATCGGGCATTTGAGCGCGCGCCAGAAGAGCGATGAACGAATCCATCAGGGAGGCAAGCTCCGGCTGCGGATGAAGCGCGTAGATCCGGGAGGCCGCATCCAGCCATTTATAGGCGTCCGAGTCGGCGAAGAAATAGCCCTCACGGAATCCCTCTTTTTGACCGGCGGCAATCCGAAAGTTGTCGATGCAGCGCGTTGCTTCGAGCTGCTCCCATTGGTGCAAGATCGCCTTTTGCGCGTTGACGGCCAAACGCGGCGACCAAAAGGCATCATTGATTTGAACCTGACGAGCGGTAAGTTCCTGCATCATTTACTCCTGCAGCAATTATAGCGTGTGCGATTCTGAAGTCTTAATGAGTTAATCGCTATATAATTGCAAGAACACAGATTGGAGAGAGGAGCGGTGCCATGAGACGAGTTTTGATTCTAGGCGGCGGCTTTGGCGGGATTGCAGCAGCACGCCGACTCAAACAAACGCTTGATGAAAAAGATGAAATTATTCTGGTGGACCGGCGCGACTATTTCATGGTCGGCTTCCGCAAAAGCTGGGCACTTGTCGGGCAATCCACGCTGGAGGCGGGGCAGCGGCCCCTCGACAGCCTCACCCACTTCGGCATTCGCGTGATGCGCGATCCGGTCACGCGCATCGACCCCGGGGCCCGCACCGCATGGATGGGGGATCAACGAATCAGTGCCGACGCGATGATCGTTGCTCTTGGGGCGGAGCTTGCGCCGGAGAACGTCCCCGGGTTTCAGGAGCATGCCTACAACGTCTATGACCCACAGGATATCCCGCGGGCGGCGCAGGCATTGAGTGAGTTTCAGGGAGGCAAATTGTTGATCGGTGTGTTTGGTGTGCCCTATAAATGTCCGCCCGCGCCGTATGAGATGGCGCTACTCATCCGTGAAACACTACGGGCACGGGGGGTGGAGGCAGATATTGAAGTATTCACGCCTCAGCCTGTTTCGATGCCTATTCTCGGGCAGGTCGGTTGTGATGTGATCGACGGCCGCCTGGCAGATAAAAATATTTCTTTCCTGCCCAACCGTAAAGCCAGCGCCGTGGAAGCCGGCGAAGTGGTATTCCCCAATGAGCGACGACGCTTTGATCTGTTATTTGGGATCCCGCCACACCGCCCCCCGGCCGTCGTGCGCGAAAGCGGACTGGTCGGTGACTCGGGCTGGGTCACGGTAACTTCGCGCACGCTGGAGACTCCGTTTCCCGGCGTCTATGCGGTTGGGGATGTAGTGCAGGTCACCATGGCAAATGGCAAGCCGCTCCCGAAAGCAGGGGTGTTCGCAGAGTCCATGGGTGAAACGGCCGCTGATCATATTGCGGCGACGTTTGCAGGACGGGAACCAGAAGTGAGCTTCAAAGGCGAAGGTGGTTGTTATCTGGAAGTTGGAGACGGACAGGCAATGATGGTCAAAGGTCACTTTCTTGCGGTGCCAAATCCCGAGGTCGCGCTGATCGATGCTTCGGAGAAGCTGTTGGACGAGAAACGTGCCTTTGAAATAGAGCGACTAAAAGCTTGGTTTGAATCTGCCTGAGAATGACTTTTGTTCATACTTCGGAGGCCGGATGGCCACAGAAACCGTTCGCATCGACTGGATCCAGGACCAGCTGTTCCTGATGAGAGACCGCTTTGGCTTTCCCATCGTGATGACCCAGCCATCCGGTGTGAACGCCGCGGACCTCTTGCCGTTGAGTGTAATTGGCTGTTCCGTCTGGGATATCGTTGCCATCCTGCAAAAGCAGCGCCAGCAGATCACAGACGTTCAGGTGACGGCGAACAGCCTGCGCGAAGATCAGCCGCCGTGGCGCTTCCGAAAGATCCACATTCATTACACCTTCGCGGGCCGGGAGCTGAACGAAGAGCATATCAAACGGGCCATATCGCTGACCGAGGAAAAATATTGTTCGACCTATGCCACCCTGCGGGAGGTGGTCGAGTTGACGAGTGATTTTGAAATCTTAGGAACTCCAAAAAGCAAAGAAGAATAAACCCCGGGAAACACGAATAGTCATTCATACTCATTGAGGAAAAACTGCTGGCGAAGTCCGTCCATACTACTGGGTCCATGCTTTTAAGCCGGATACGAGGCGCGGGTAGGAATTTCCCTACATATCCTTGAAATTACAATAAGGATACAATCCGACCCAATGAAAAACTTCTGTCATTCGTTCTTGCATTGGCGTGCTTCAACACGCTATCCCCCTTCTGCGTTCCTCCTGGCTGCGCAACTGGTTAGCCTGTTTCTATATACCGTGGTCGATTCGAGCGCCAGTGGAAGAGCAATGCTTGGCGCATTTGGAGTTCTGATACTGGTTTTGGTGGTCTGGGTGATCAATCGCAGGGCGATCATGCCATGGATTGCATGGATACTTGTAATCCCGGCATTGGTGTTGTCATTCCTATCAGCGCTGTCTCCCACTCCCGCTTTGCTGCTCTGGTCATCGCTTTTGGAGGCAGTATTGTATTTCTACGGCGCTGGCAGCCTGATCGCCTACATGATGGAAGATTTCCGGGTCACCATCGACGAGTTGTTTGCCGCTGGCGCCACCTTCACACTGCTGGCATGGGGATTTGCCTATCTCTATCTGGCTTGCCAGGCGTGGTTTCCAGGCAGCTTCATCGGGGCGAACGCTCCTGGGGAGCCACGCACCTTTGTTGAGCTCATGTCCATGAGCTTCACTAACCTGACAGCCACGGGGCTCGGGGATATCCTGCCGGTCACTTCACTGGCACGCGTGCTTGTGATGTTGGAACAATTTGCAGGTATCGGCTATGTCGCTGTGGTCGTCTCTCGTTTGATTGGAATGACCCTCATACGTTATGAGGAGAAACAAAAATCGTGACATCATCTTCCATGAGCAACCTGATCTCGTGAATCTGAGAACCCATCAAATAGATCGTTGCCGTTTTGACGCCGCTGGAATGAGCGGCGTCTCTTTATCCCTTGAGCATCTCGTCGTGAGTCTCAGGCTCTTCCTCGGGCTGTGCCAGCGGGGGCATTTCAAGGATCGAATTCAAGCCAAAGTGCTGTAAGAATTCAGGCGTGGTGGAATAGAGGATCGGTCGTCCAGGTCCGTCGGCGCGCCCGGATTCGAGGATCAAGCCCTTGTTCAGGAGGCTCTTCATCATACTGTCGCTGTTCACCCCGCGAATGGCATCGATTTGCGGGCGCGTGACCGGCTGCTGATAGGCAATGATGGCCAGTGTTTCAAGTGCGGCGCGGCTGAGGTGGGTTGTCGCTTCCAGGCCCAGAAAGCGCTCTATCAATTCGGCCAGTTCGGGCGCGCTGGTCAGCTGGACGCGCCCGGCATGTCGCTGGAGGCGCAAGCCGCGTGTCGCAAGCGCAGCATCCAGCTCGTGGAGTCCTCGTTCGACAACGGAAGGCGCCACATCCAGAGCGGCAGCCAGTTGTGCGGTCGTCACAGGCTCGGGCGCGATGAACAAAATTGCCTCCAATTTTACGGAAAGTGGCAACTCAATTTCGGGATTTTCCTCCGAGAAGGGCTGAGGGTCGCTCATGCTATAATTGCTCCGCTTCGAACTTAGAATATTGGATTCCAAATGATGAGGATAAAAACACTAGCTTTACCACTCTTACTAATAACGCTTGTACTGACATCCCTTGCCTGCACCATGTTCGTCGGTGGACCCGATTACTCCACTCTTCCACCAATCCCTGTTTCCACCGAGGCTGCTGAAAGTATCCAGGAGGAGCTCAGACGAGCTCTCGAAGCGGGCGCTCAGACCGGTGTGATTACCGTTAACCTGACCGAGCCACAGATCACTTCCTATCTGGCAGCCCGCATGCAGACCGACCCCAATTTGCAACAAACCGATCGAAAGCCACTGATTACCGAACCACAGGTCTATTTACGCGACGGGCAGATGCAAATCTATGGCAAGACAGAGCGAGGCATGTTCACCGCCAACATCGGCATCATCGTGAATATGGGCGTGGATGCCAACGGCCAACCCCAGATCGACGTGGTCTCTGCTGATTTTGGTCCTTTGCCCGCACCCGAAGGTCTCAAGGACGCCATCACTGCTATGGTCAGGGAGGCATACACGGGTTCACTCGGCCCCGTGGCCACCGGGCTGCGCATTGAAACGATCTCCATCGCCAACGGTGTCATGACCGTCACCGGGCGCGTCAGATAGCGCACGGATTATACATCGGATTATTGCGCCAGGTTGTTGATCAACGTCAGAAGGTATTGAACATCCATCATGCAACGCCTCCCTCTTAGCCGAACCCCTTCGACGACGCTCAGGGCAAGCCTGCTGACTGTTTTGCTGGCCATCTCTCTGCTGGTGGGCTGTCGCTCGCCGCAAGTGACCAGCGCGGACATCACTGTCCAGATCACCGCTGATGGTCGGATGCATGAGGTGACCGTCCCGGCCGGGAGTACAGTGACCCAGGCGCTTCAATCGGCTGGCGTTACAGTTGGGAACCTGGACCGTGTGGAGCCTCCACCCTATACGGTTCTTGGGGCGAGCGACTCGATCGAGTTGACGCGTGTGCAAGAGGTTCTCGAGACCGAGGAGCAGATCATCCCGTTCGAGCGGCAGATCGTTCGCAATGAATCCTTACCTGAAGGTGAGACGCGACTTGTGCAAGCAGGTGTAAACGGACGGGAAGAACTGACCTACCGCCGCGTGCTCGAGGACGATGTTGAGATCAGCAAATCGATCATCAAATCAGTGATCCTGCAGGAGTCCATTCCTGAGATCATGATGGTGGGCGCGCAGTCTTCCTTCGCGCCGCTTCCTGTCCCGGGTCGCCTTGTGTATCTCGCAGGCGGCAATGCCTGGATGATCGATACATCCACAGCCAACCGTACGGCTCTTGTCACCACCGGCGACCTCGATGGGCGCATTTTTGAGCTTTCTCCCAATGGCAATTATCTCATCTTCACGCGCAAATCCACCAAGCCTGCCGACCAGGAGATCAATACCCTGTGGGCAGTGCGCACGGTAGCCGACAGCAAGCCATTTAGCACAGGCATCGCGAACGTTGTCCACTTCGCGGACTGGATTCCCGGCACGAACTCGATTGCCTATTCCACCGTGGAGCCGCGCTCCACAGCCCCCGGCTGGCAGGCGAATAACGATTTGCACCGCTACAGCGTGACTACTGGAGCAAGAGCCAGGATCCTGGATGCCAGCAGTGGCGGGGTATACGGCTGGTGGGGTATGACCTTCGCCTTCTCTGCCGAAGGACGCCTCGCCTATGCGCGCCCGGATGGCATTGGACTGGTGGACATGGATGGAAAGTATCTCAAGCCGCTCATCAATATTACTCCTTTCAACACGCACAGCGATTGGGCCTGGCTCCCGTCTCTCGCCTGGGGCGCGGACGGAAAAACACTTTACTTTGTTTCCCATGCGCCGCCGCCCAGCCTGGTCAGCGAAGAGGACTCACCATTCTTTGATATTCAGGCCACCTCCTTTGAAAACAACACGACCATCCCGATCGCGCAGCAAACAGGAATGTTTGCCTATCCATCAACGTCGTCGTTGCAGTCCAGCTCACGCGAACGACAGTATCAGGTCGCGTATCTGCAATCCATTTTCCCCTCGCAGAGCGAGACCAGCCGCTATCGCCTGGTGGTGATGGACCGGGATGGATCGAACAGGCGTACGATCTTCCCCGGCAGTGACGCGCCGGGACTCGAGCCACAAACTCCCGTCTGGGCGCCCGATCCCATTGAGGGGCAATCTGGTGATTTTCTTGCCGTGGTTTATCAGGGGAATCTCTGGCTGGTGGATAGCGGCAATAGTCAGGCATATCAGGTGACCGGCGATGGCCTGGTCACACGAACAGACTGGAAATAATCATTACGCGCTGAGCCGCGATCCACTGTAGCGATCACCGTCGAAGCGTAGATTAAGAGAGGAAATCAACATGCGTATTTTGATCACTGGAGCCGCGGGATTTCTGGGCTCACATTTATGTGACTGCCTTCTTGCAGATGGGCATGAGGTCATCGGCCTGGATAATTTCGTCACCGGGAACCGCGATAATATTGCACACCTGATGGGAAACGAACGGTTTTCGTTCCACAAGCACGATGTGTCCAATTATATATTTGTTGCTGGCAAGGTAGATGCCGTGCTGCATTTTGCCTCGCCTGCCAGTCCCAATCCCCAATCTCCGTCTGGCTATTTCAACCTGCCCATTCAAACGATGAAGGCCGGCGCGCTGGGCACACACAATTGCCTGGGCGTGGCACGTGCAGACAAGGCACGCTTCCTGCTTGCCTCCACGAGCGAGATCTATGGCGATCCACTGGTGCACCCGCAGACGGAAAGCTATCCGGGCAATGTAGACCCGGTAGGGCCTCGCGCCGTGTATGATGAGGCAAAGCGCTTTGCCGAATCGCTGACGATGGCCTATCACCGCGCGCACAAAGTGGACACGCGCATCGTGCGCATCTTCAACACGTATGGCCCGCGCATGGACCTGGAAGACGGCCGCGCCCTGCCCAACTTCTTGAAACAGGCATTGCTCGGAGAGCCCCTGACGGTTTTCGGCGATGGCAGTCAGACGCGATCCTTCTGTTTCGTAGACGATCTGGTCGACGGCATTGTGAAGCTGCTCGAATCTGATGAGCATATGCCCGTGAACATTGGCAACCAGCATGAAATGACGATCTTGCAGTTTGCAGAGACGATCAACGAGATCGTGGGCAACCAGGCTGGAATCATCTTTGTCAAGGATGCGCGCAGTGTACGTGACCCGCAGCAGCGTCAGCCGGATATCACGCGCGCGCGCGAGATCCTTGGCTGGGAGCCAAAGGTTTCTCTGGCAGAGGGCATTCAAAAGACCATTCCCTATTTCAAGAAAAAACTGGGGATTCAATGATTTTGGCTGAGAACAAGGAACGTACCCGTTTTTTGAAGTTTGCCACGGTCGGCGCGATCGGCTCGGTGATCGATATCCTGATCATGAATTTGCTTACCCAGCTGCTGCACATGCGGCTGGTATATGCGGGAACGATTTCTCTCATTTGCGCGATCATCAGCAATTTCATGCTGAACCGCTACTGGACGTATCCTGATTCGCGCTCGCGGCATTTCCTTCATCAATTGAGTATGTTTTTCCTGGTAAACGTAATCGGGATCGCCTTCCGGGTTCCAATCCTGCACTTCATGGAGCCTGTGATGGAAGGGGCTTTCGAAGATATGGTGCATCTATCCCATACTTCCGCGGAAACGCTTGCAAAAAACGCAACCATTGCCTTTGCCATCGGAGTTGTAATGATCTGGAACTTCTTCATCAATCGCTATTGGACGTATAATGATATAGATTAATCTGGTTACAAAAGCCTTGCGAAGGTTGTCTTCGGAAGGTTCCGCGACTCACAAAAAACCTTCGCAAGGCTATCTCAAACGCAACGCAAATCTGACAGAGGCACATCTATGTCACAACATCGCATTATTCCAATTTACAGCTCACGCGGCGAAGTAGAAGCATTTCTGGTATTTCCTTATTTATTCAATCGGAGCGGGGAATGGATTGGCTGGGTGACCCCCCAGCGCGAAGTGTATTCTGTGATGGGATACTACGTTGGCTCCCTGACCAACGACCCGCGCATCGTACGAAAACGGACCGAGGATTTCCTCCGGCCGCGACTGAAGTGCCCGCCGCCTCCCCGGCGATTGATCACACCGGCAACACTTCCGCTGGCGCCTCTGATGAGCGATCTCACCCACAGCCTGGTCGATGTGCTCGTGGAGGAACCCGAGCGCTTGCACACCGTCGATAGCGGCGAGCTGCGCGAAGATCTTGACTGATACAACCTTGCGAAGGTTTGCTGCACAGGCCATCGGCCGCCCTAAAAACCTTCGCAAGGTTTTGCCATTTGAAACAACTGGCATGGTAAACTCATAGCAGGATATTGCTATGACCGATGCTCTCGCACCCAAACCCATCAGCGCCTCGCGCATTACACTTTCACAATTGATGCATCCTGAGCACGCCAATCTGCTGGGCAATGTACACGGCGGCTGGGTGATGAAGCTTGTCGATGAAGCCGGCGCGCTGACCTGTATGCGGCATGCCCAGAAGAAAGTGGTGACGGTGGCAATTGATTCGATGACCTTCCGCCAGCCCATCAAGATTGGCGATCTGGTCATCCTCAAGGCCGAAGTCTCCTACACCGGGCGCACCTCCATGGAGGCGGCGGTGGAGGTACATGCAGAGAACCCGGTGACCGGTGAGCAAACGCATACGAATACGGCTTATCTTGTTTATGTCGCGTTGGATGATGAGGGCCGGCCTACCACCGTCCCACCGCTGCAAGCCGAAACAGAGGAAGAAAGACAAAAAATGCAGCGCGCCCAGGAGCGACAGGAACGAAGGTTGAAGCATAAGTAGCCAATGTCATTGCGATAATGGGGTTGCTTCGTCCGGCTGAAGCCTCCCTCGCAACAACATGTAAACATATGACCGAACCTGAACTCACTCCATCCCACGAACAAACAGAACCCAAAGAACGCGTGGCGCACTCCTTCCGCAGTTTGCGCGAGCTGGTGGATTATGTCGCGGGGAAATCGCTCCCGCCCCTCGAGCCGGATGAAGGACGCCTCACCGAGCCGCTGCCCTTCCCGTTTCTGGCGATCGTCGGTCAGCAGGAAATGAAGCTCGCGTTACTCCTGGGACTGGTCAACCCGAATATCGGCGGAATTCTGCTGATCGGGCCGCGCGGCACAGCCAAGACGACAGCTGTCCGCAGTTTGCTTGATCTACTGCCGCAGGTGGAGCGCAGCACCTGTTTCTATGGTTGTCTGCCCGAGGATATTGAGATCGGTGGCATTGGAGCGGTCTGCCCGGATTGTGCGAAGAAATATGGCGAGGGACAGTCGCTGACTGCACCCGATAAAGTTCGCCTGATCGAGCTGCCTCTCAACGCCAGGCTCGAGGATGTTGTGGGCGGCATCGATGAGCGTGCTGCGATTCACGAACGGATGCGCGTCCGGCGCGGCATCCTTGCCCAGGCGGACCGCAATTTACTCTATATTGACGAGATCAACCTGCTCAGCGACGACATCATCGATTCCATTCTGGATGCGGCCGCGCAGGGATCGTATACGGTGCGGCGCGGGCATATCGCTGCTACGTATCGCTCGCGCTTCGTGCTGATCGGCTCGATGAATCCCGAGGAAGGTCGACTGCGCCCACAGATCCTGGATCGCTTCGGGTTACGCGTCATTGTGCGCGGACTGGAAGACTCTGCCGAGCGCCTGGAAGCCTACCGAAGAGTGCAAGCCTATCTCGCGAATCCGCGTCAGATGGCGGGGCAGTTTTCGGCGGAGATGGAAGCGGCGGCTTTTGAAATCCGCGCGGCGCGCGAGCTGCTGCGAAAGGTTGTCGTGCCCGATCAGATCGCCAATCCTGCCATCGAGCTAGTCCAGAGTATGGGCATCGATTCGCTGCGCGCCGAGATCACCTGGTTCGAATCGGCACGTGCCTATGCCGCCGCCGATGGACGAGAAGAAGTAACCATGGACGATCTCAAGGCCGTGGCCCCGATGGCTCTACGCTTGCGGCGCTCAGAATTCATGAGTGAGTATCTCAAGGGACAATCGTTGGAAGAGCAAGAAATGAGCTCTCTTCTTGCCGGATTTGGTAGAAAGAACGGAGCTAAGAAAAGGACAGCGCGCCTCAAGAACACATCGAAGAAATAATGAGCAGCCACACATTCAAAAATCCCGCCTATCGAATTGAAACCAAACGTCTTGTCATCCGCTGTTACAACCCCGCGGATGCGCCATTGCTGGCTGAGTCTGTTACGGAAAGCGTGCAGCATCTCCGTCCATGGATGCCGTGGGTCTATGCCGAGCCGGAACCGCTCGCCGAAAAAACAGAGCGGCTCAAAAGGTTTCGCGGCATGTTCGACCTAGGACAGAACTTCGTGTACGGCATTTTTAATCTGGAGGAGACGAAGCTGATTGGTGGGACAGGCTTGCACCCACGCCTGGGCGAACATGAATTGGAGATCGGCTACTGGATCCACAAAGCCCACATCAACCAGGGACTGGTCACCGAATCAACTGCGGCGCTGGTGAAGGTTGCTTTTGAGATCATGTCTGTACATCGGATTGAAATCCACTGCGACCCCGGGAACGTTGCCTCCGCGGCGATCCCGCGCAAGCTTGGCTTCACCCATGAAGGCACCCTTCGCGCCAAGACGCCTTTCCTCGAGCGCTGGAGCGATTCGATGATCTGGGGCCTGCTCGAGAACGAATATCCAAAGACTCCATCGGCGCAGGCGGAGATCAATGTCTTCGATGCAGACGGCCGCCAAATTTTATGAACGTACCCGTTAGTAACGTCCCGAAGGTTGTATCTGATTTTGTCATGATCAGCAGTTCAAACCTTCGGGACGATGCATAATAGTTATGGGTCCAATTTTCAGAAGGTTCATCGAAAAACCGATCCTTTTGCTTCTGCTGGCCAACCTTGTCGTTGGCGTCCTTATTTTTCGAGACTATGGGTATTCATGGGATGAGCCACTTTTTTACGATTACGCCGATGCTCTTGGCTATGCCTATTCGCCGAGCGAATGGCTCAGCGGCAGCTTCGATGTCAGCAACTCGTATGGCGCCAGCGGAGATGACCACAAGACGCGCGGACCGGCTTATCTTCTGCTCGCCCGCGGGCCTGTCTATCTTTTAAGACTGCTTGGACTTGACAAAGCCTCTGCCTGGCACCTGATCAACTTTCTTTTCTTTCAACTGGGCGTCTACTTCCTTTACCAACTTGCTTTACATTGGGTGAAGCCTTCCGCCGCGCTGGCCGCCGCGGCGTTATTTTCTTGGCAGCCCATGCTGTGGGGACATGCATTTATCAATCCGAAAGACCCTCCCTTTCTTGCCTTCTTCCTTGCCTCTGTTTGTTTAGGCTTTGAGATGGTAGATCGATTGTCAGATGAGGCCATCACAAATCGGCAGAAGTTGTCCAGTGTGCTGCTGCCTGCTATCTTTCTTGGCGTTACCACTTCCATCCGCGTGCTGGGTCCTCTGGCAGGGCTACTTGTCCTCGCCTATGCCATTTGGAGACTGGGGAGAGGGCTGAGCAGTTCCCTTCTTCCCTTGAGCTTTTACGCGGTCATGGCCATTCTGACGATGCTGGCTACCTGGCCCTTCCTGTGGGAAGATCCCGCCGCGCGATTCGTGGAGGTCTTTGACTTCATGTCCGATAACCCCACAAATCTTTCAGTGCTGTTCGGTGGTGAGGTTTACCGGGCGGGCGATCTGCCGCGCCGGTACTTGCCATTCATGCTTGCCACCACACTGACGGAACCTGTCTGGCCGCTATTCTTCATGGGATTAGTAGGCGCCTACTGGAAATTGTTGAAACAAAGTAGAGACTCCCGTCACATACCGGAAAACACAGAAAGCTGGCGCGTCCTCCGCTCCTCGCTCGACCAAACGACCGCGTGGAACCGTCTTGTTTCCATGACTCTGGTTTTGCTCTGGTTCGTCATTCTTGTTGGCTATGTGCTTCTTCGCAGACCGACGATGTACGATGGGATACGCCACTTCCTCTTTATCCTTCCACCTGTTTTTATTTTCACCAGCTTTGCATTTGAGTTCCTAGTTGATCTTATTGCCACTTCTTGGCTACGCGCAGGACTTATTTTGATTCTTCTCGCGCCTGGCATTGCCGGCATTATCCAGCTTCACCCCTACGAATATACCTATTACAATTCGTTCCTCGGAGGCACAGGCCGGGCGTTTCGCAATTATGAAACGGATTACTGGCTGACATGTTATAAGGATGCCGTGCAGCATCTAAACCAGATGGTCGATGAACCGGCTGAGCTTTATGTGCATCGTGAGGCGTACATTGCAGAATATTACGCCACAGAAAACCTCACGGTCCATGAACTGCGCGGCGCGCTCAACGAGGTTCAGTCCGGTCATTATGTGCTGGTCAACACCCGCACCAATGAAGACCGCCGGGGGTTCCGAGATGTACCCACTGTTTTGCAGATCAGGCGCGGCGAAGCAATGTATTGTGTGGTGAAACAAATCCCATGACTACTCACAAAGAACGACTCCAGGCTTGTTTGAATAATGAACTGCTCGACCGCCCACCGGTGGCGCTCTGGCGGCACTTCCCGGTGGACGATCAGGATCCAAAGTCCCTTGCCGAAGCCACCCTGCAATTCCAGCGGACCTATGACTTTGACCTGGTGAAGGTCACACCTGCCTCCTCTTTTTGCGTGAAAGATTGGGGCGTGGAGGATCGCTGGATGGGTCACACGGAGGGCACACGGCAGTATACAAAGCGGATTATCCATGATCCGCGTGACTGGGAAACATTACCCGTGCTTGACCCCACGGCTTCATATCTCGCGGCACAACTGGATTGCCTCCGTCATATCCGCGCCGAGCTTGGCCCGGACACCCCGCTCCTCCAGACGGTGTTCAACCCGCTCTCGCAGGCGAAGAACATCGCAGGGAATGACTTGCTAATCACGCATTTGCGGTTATATCCAGAAGAAGTCACGAAGGGACTTGCCACCATTGCGGAATCCACGCGCCGGTTTGTGGAAGCCTGCATGGAAACAGGCATTGACGGGATTTTTTACGCCATCCAGCACGCGCAGGCAAGCTTGCTGACACTGGAGGAGTACGAGTATTTTGGCTTTCCATTCGATCTTAAAATATTTGAAGCGACCGAGACACTCTGGTGTAATCTGCTCCATCTGCACGGGCACGATGTATACTTCTCCCTTCTCGACTCACTGAATTTTCAAATTGTCAACTGGCACGATCGCGAGACCTATCCTTCCTTGGCGGAAGGGCAGAAAGAGTTCAGCGGAGTCGTGTGCGGCGGAATCAGGCAGGACACTATCGTTTTCGAGGAAGCATCCAGAGTGAGCGAAGAAGCAGCGGATGCCATCCAGCAGACGAACGGAAAGCGCTTCATCCTCGGCACGGGTTGTGTCGTTCCCATCATTGCCTCGCATGGAAATATCTCAGCTGCCAGAAAGAGTGTGGAATGACGCTGCGAGTCATCGCCGGAAAAGCCAAGGGCAGAAAGCTGAAGACCGTTCCGGGCGATACCACGCGTCCCATCACCGACCGCGTGAAGGAGTCCTTGTTCAACATCCTCGCCGGTGATGTAGTCGACTCCAACTGGTGGGATCTCTTTGCAGGGACTGGCGCTGTGGGCATCGAGGCGCTCAGCCGCGGCGCGTCGTCGGTGCGCTTCACAGATGCAAACCGCGTGCCCATCGAAACAATCCGATTCAATGTAGAACATTGTGGATTCAAATCGCAGGCTGAAATCCGCCGTGCGGATGCGTTTGCCTATCTATCCTCTCCCCCTGACCGAACATTTGAATATATTTACATCGCTCCGCCCCAATATCAGGAGATGTGGGAAAAAGCGCTGGAACTCGTGGACGACAATATGGGCTGGTTGAGCGATGACGGCTGGGTCATCGTCCAGATTGCGCCGAAAGAATACAGGCCGCAAGCCCTGGAAAATCTGGAAGAGTTCGAGCAGCGCAAGTACGGAAGCACACTCCTAGTCTTCTACGAGCGCAAAGAAAACTAATGCCGTTTCAGGATCTCTTTCTTCTCGGGGGCGTCACCATCCTCGGGATGATGACGTTGCTGTGGCTCTTGAGCCTTTAACTGAAAATGCAAGCATTGTGGATATTTTCTTTGGTGTATTATAGAAATTATGGTTACCAAACTGCATGACTGGAATCTCCCCCCCAAGGAGGCTGCGCAGGTCCAAAAGGAATTGCGTGAGCGCCTCGTTCTCACGTGGGACAATCGAAAAGTTTCCACCATCGGCGGTGTGGATATCAGCATCAAGACGGAGACAGCTCGCGCCGCGATTGTCGTTATCAGCTATCCTGATCTCAAACCTATCGAAGGTCTCATCGCCGATGCGCCGCTGGTTTTCCCCTACATCCCCGGGTTGCTGGCATTTCGTGAGGGCCCCTCGGTCCTGGCAGCCTGGGCGGAGCTGGAGAACAAACCCGACCTGCTCATGTTCGATGGACAGGGCATCGCACATCCACGTGGCGTTGGCATTGCCGCGCAAATGGGATTGTGGCTGGAGCGTCCCACTATCGGCGTGGCAAAATCCCGGTTATATGGACTGCACGCGGAAGTGGGGACGGAGCGCGGCGCCCGGGCGGACCTGCTCGACAAAAACACAAACCTGATCGGCGCTGTGCTGCGAACGCGCGAAAAGACAAATCCGTTGTATGTTTCTCCGGGACATCTCATGGGTGTGGAGCATGCTGTTCAGTTTGTGATGGATTGCTGCACCACCTATCGTCTACCAGAGCCGACCCGCTGGGCGCACAAAGTAGCCGGGGGCGAAAAGCTACCTGGCGAAGGTAATGAACAGCCTCGCTTATTCTGAAACAGGAATTGTCGCCACGCTTATCTTTCCCAACGAAATTCATTTACATTATGTAACGCTGCACGCAAATCCCATAATACAGAGCCATCTGATTTGCCCAACAATAAAGTACGAATTCCCGTTTTATTGCCCACAAACAAATCATAAAACAAAAACATGGATGTATCGGGGGACCAGAGCAGGGATCCATAAATAGGAGCACAGGGCGACATATCTGGACCCAAGCCCTTGCTCTCATCGATGTAAGGCAGCGCGGCAAGCATTGTCAGTCCGCTCTCGGAGGAGAAATGATAGATTCCAGGCGGCGGATATAGAGCTGGAGATGGGCTTTGAAAGCCAAACCCAACACTGCCGTCTGCAAAAACGACCGGGTCCGGGATTTCTTCGATGCCATAAAGCTGACAATGCCGACGATATGAACATAGTGCTGATGGATACAATCACCCACACCCTGGATTTCATGTTTGTGTGTTCCCTGAAGTTGTTGTATCATAAATCCAAACCACTGACAATCAAACGAGGTGTGCATGGACATCCAGATCGTAAAGATCGAAAAGCCCGAAGCCATCAATTTCATTCTCGGTCAATCCCACTTTATCAAGACCGTAGAAGATATCCACGAAGCGCTGGTGGGCGCGGTGCCAGGGATCAAGTTTGGGCTGGCGTTTTGCGAAGCCTCAGGCAAGTGCCTCATCCGCTGGACCGGGACCGATGAGAACATGATGGAGCTGGCTAAACAAAACGCAGAGGCCATCGGCGCGGGTCATTCGTTCATTTTGTTTTTGGGGGAAGGTTTCTATCCAATCAATGTGTTGAACACGGTCAAGAACGTGCCGGAAGTGGCGCGGGTCTTCTGCGCCACCGCCAACCCCACCGAAGTCCTTGTGGCACAGACCGAGCAGGGACGCGGCATCCTCGGCGTGGTGGATGGTTTTTCTCCGCAGGGGATTGAGGACGAAGAAGGCATCACCTGGCGCAAGGATTTCCTGCGCATGATTGGCTATAAAATAAAGTAGGGCAGGCTCGCAAAGCGGCCTGCCGAGTGTCAAATATGGCGGGTTGAAAACCCGCCCTACGGTTAACCTCAGATTAGAGTTTCCTGCTAGTGCAAATGGGTGAAGTACGTGCACTTGTCAACGTGCTAGAATAGCGCCACTTTTCACGGAGTGATCACATGACCACACGCCGAGCGCCATCCAGGATCATCCCGAGGGCCTTTCCGGGCATCAAATCAGACGAAATCGAAGCGTTGATCATCAACAGTCAGGTCCGTTCGTATGAACCCGGCGCTGTACTTTGCCGCGAGAACGCCGTCGAGGACCGCTTTTATATGATTCTCGATGGCGAAGTGGAAGTGACCAAGAACATTAACAACAGCGAATCGCGCCTGCTGCAGACGCTCTCGGCCGGGGATTTCTTCGGCGAGATGGCGCTCATCCATAACGCGCCGCGCGCTGCCACCGTGACTGCCAAAACCATGTTGACCACGCTTGAGCTGGACAAAGCCGCCTTCGACCGGGTCATTCGCAAGAGTAGCAGCATCGCGATGGCCATGGTCAGCGAGATCAGCAACCGGCTGCGCGAGAACGACCAGATGGCCGTGGAAGACCTGCGTCTGCGGGCTGGTGAATTAGCGGAAGCCTATCAAAAGCTTGCTGAGCAGGATCTGGCACGGCGTGAATTCCTGACAAACATTGCACATGAGCTACGCACTCCTCTCATGGTCGCAAGCGGCTATCTGCAGATGCTGCAAAAAGGCCTGATGCACGGCGAGCAGCTCAAAGCTGGCGTCGACACGGTCGCACGTAACGTCCAGCAGATTGTCTCCCTCGTCAACGACATCCTGTTCCTGCAGGAAATGGAACTGGTGCTGCCTGACTTTCAGGCGGTGGATATGAACGATGTGGCCCGCACGGTCGTGGAAAAATATGCAACCAAAGCCAGGGAACGCGGCGTAGACTTGCGTCTCACTCCCAGCCCAAACCTGCCTCCGGTTTCGGGCGATCCCAAATCTCTAGAGCGTGCCCTCACGGCGCTTGTGGACAATGCCATCAAATTCAGCCCGCATGGTGGTGACATAAAAATCAGTCTGAGCCAGAGCGGCGAACGGATCCTTGTCGCAATGGAAGATCATGGGATCGGCATCGCCAGGGAAAACCTGCCGCGCATCTTCGACCGTTTCTACCATCTCGAAAAAAGTGGAGACGATCTCTTCAACGGATTGGGCCTCGGGCTGGCCATCACCCGTCAGGTGATCGAGCAGCACCACGGCAGCCTGGATGTGATCAGCTCACCCGGAAAAGGGAGCACATTTACAGTGACGCTCAAAAAATGGAGGTAGACCCAACCATAATTAGAAGTACAGAAAGGTACTGAATGGAACAGAAAAAGATTTATACAATTGTCAGCGCGTTGCTGATCATCCTTTTCATTGCAGCCTGTGCACCCCCGCTCAGCCTCCCCAACCAAGAACCACAATTGACCCAGACGCTGCCACCGCCGTTGATTGAAACCGTGGCGGGAACAGAAACGCAGACCGGAGTCGCCCCTGCGGGGACCCTCCCCGTCGATGGGCAGACGCTTTGCACGAACACATACTATCCTGTACGCCAGGGCGCGACCTGGCTCTATAAGAGCAGCGGCGGGCCGGCTGGTGAATACAGCTTTACCGATACGATCACAGCCGTACGCGCGGATGGTTTCACGCTTTCCACGCAGATCGGCGAGCTGAACCGGGCCCAGGATTGGACCTGTGGCGCCGAAGGGCTCGTCGCCCTGCAGCTCGGCGGAGCACCCGCAGCGATGCTCAACTCGCAGGGTATCCAGGTGGCCCTGAACGCCACCAATTCGAGCGGTGTCATCTTCCCGAGCCAGATCAACCCCGGCGACACCTGGCAGCACAACCTGGACTTTATCGGGAACGTCAGCGTTGCGAATGAAGAAGCCGAAGCGACCGGCAACGCGCAAATGAACTTTACTGCCATCGGCAGTGAAAGCGTGACCGTGCCCGCGGGGACGTTCGAAGCTATGAAAATCGAGATTGACACGACTCTGAATATCGAAGCAAGCTACGAGGGCATCACATTACCGGTGGCGTTCTCTAGCTCGCATACCTACTGGTTCGCACCCGGCGTGGGCTGGGTGAGAGCCACCGGCACGGGAAATGTGCTCAGCACGTCGTTCAGCGAGACGACGGAGCTGCAGTCATATAGCATACCGTAGCAAGTACGCTCCATCCGCCGTCCCCGGCGGATGTTCGACAGCCATCAAGGAGCGCCGAGGACGGCGCTCTGAGCAACGGATTACAAAAAATCGGGCGGTTCATTCACCGCCCGATTTTTATTCAGCAAATTCCACGACTAACTTTTGCTGATCGTCATAATAAGACCGCGCTGAGAACGGTGGATCACCGCGTTGCATGTGCTGAATACGTGACAATAAGATCGGCAGATCTTCGACAACAGGCCGCTCGCCCATTCGATCAAAGGGAATCCACTCCGCTGCGCCTTCTCTCGAGGAAATCGGTTCTCCTTGTGCAGAGTCCCCAGTGAAGACATAAAGAGCAATTCCCATTTCCCCTGCATTGACAATCAGCGTACCGCACAACCAGAGATCGGCAGTTAACCCTGTCTCTTCGAGCAGCTCGCGCTTTGCCGCCGATAGCACATCCTCACCGCGTTCGACGTGCCCCCCCAACCCGTTGTACTTGTTCGCCCACAGGCGTTTGGTCGGCGCACCTTTGAGGAGCAAAAACGAATCCCCGCGCCGCAAAAAGATGGCGGTACGGGGAATCACAGCATATCGATCTCTTGAAACACCCTGGTCAGATTGAGGCATAAATAGTCCTTGGTTCAGTTCGCGTGCTATAATTTTTTCACCGTATTTTAACCTGAGACTGTATAAACGCCTGAAAGCCCTTTTCCCTGATTCCTAAGGAGGCTGCGATGATTACATCTAAAGACCATTCGAACAAACCTCTTATAAGCATCACAGACGGCAAGAAACTAGGAGAGGTCAAAGGCCTATTTCTTGACGGCGAGATGCGCCAGGTGACAGCAGTGTTCCTGGGCAAAGAGGGGATTATCAATCGCAAGGTGCTGGCAATTGCTCGAAGCGCAGTACAGGTCTATGGCATAGATGCATGGCTTGTGTCCGGCTCCGATAAGGTCATGACGCTGGAGAACATACCCGACTCGGCTACCTTTACCCTGGCGAACGATCTGCGAGGCAGAGAAGTTCAAACGGAAGGCGGCACAAAGCTGGGAACGATAGAAGATGTCGTGCTGGACAGTGAAATGCGCGTGCTGGGATTTGCTTTAGGAAAGGTTTATGCACAGGGTCCACTGGCCGAGAGAAAGGCCATTGCCCGCGAGGCAATAACCGATCTTGGAAACAAAGATAAACCGATGACCGCCATTCTGGGGCAAGCCGAATCATTGTCAATACCATGAGAAGATGACAGCAAGCATAGCGCGATCCACAGGGATGTGGGGTTTTGTACGCAGTTTACTGGGCTTGAGCTCGCTTCGCAAAAATGGCGTTCCATCGTCCGCCTTCACTGGAGGCTGAATAGAATTATGAATCTCCGCCGATGGTGAGATGATTTCGGAGGAGGCGAATGATCGGACGCCGGCTGGTGTGGTTCAGCGCGCAATAAACGATAGGACAATATGTACGAAACCTATGAAGCATTCCTCGCTCTCCTCGCAGCCAGTGGGGTCTCATACACGGTTCATGAGCATCATCCGTCGTACACGGTTGCGGATGCTGAGGAACGCCTATCCTTTCCTCTTGAGCGTTTGCTTAAGACTGTTGCCTTTATAAGCAAGACTGGACCCTACGTTCTTGCCGCCGCTCGAGGACCAGACCATATTGATTATCGAAGGCTGGCAGCGGCCGTCGGGACAAAACGCACCAACATTGCCCGGCTGACCCCCGAAGAGGTGGTGGATGTATTTGGGGTGGAGGTAGGAAGTGTCAGCCCTATTGCTCTACGCGATAATGTAATGATTTTCTTTGATACAGAAGTGCCAACAGAGGAAACGGTATTTTGTGGCATTGGGCGTCCTGATCGGACGCTGGAAATCCACCTCAGCGATCTCGTACGGATTTCCCACGGACGAGTGCTGCCTCTCATCAAGGAAGAATCCTGAGAATAACGACGTCCGGTCCGACAAATAAAAAAGAAGCGCTGTCTTCTCGACAGCGCTTCTTTTTATTTCAAGTTATGCCACCGTAATGCTCTGATCCAGATAGACATCCTGGATCGTATTCAGGATCTTCACGCCCTCAGCCATCGGGCGCTGGAAGGCTTTGCGGCCAGAAATCAGGCCCATGCCGCCGGCGCGTTTGTTGACGACGGCCGTCGTGGCAGCTTCGACAAAGTCGTTTTCACTGGAAGCGCCGCCACTGTTGATAAGTCCGATGCGTCCCATGTAGCAGTTGGCCACCTGGTAGCGGCACAGATCGATCGGATGGTCGCTGGTCAATTCGCTATAAATGCGCTTATCCAGTTTGCCATAGGAGCTGTTGCCTGAGTTCAAGGCCAGGAAGCCGCCGTTGTTTTCGGGGAGCTTCTGCTTAATGATGTCAGCCTCGATCGTGACACCGAGGTGGTTTGCCTGCCCGGTGAGGTCGGCGGAAACGTGATAGTCGTTACCGTCTACCTTGAAGCCCTTGTTGCGCAGATAGCACCACAGGATGGTGCCCATGCCAAGCTCGTGGGCGTGGGCAAATGCTTCGGCAATCTCGATCAGCTCACGGTGCGAGTCGTCCGAGCCGAAGTAAATGGTCGCGCCGATGGCGGCTGCGCCCATATCATAGGCCTGCTCCACACTGCCAAACAGGATCTGTTCGAAGCTGTTCGGGTAGGTCAGCAGCTCGTTGTGGTTGATCTTCACAATGAACGGGATCTTGTGGGCGTACTTGCGCGCCACAATTCCCAGCACGCCGAACGTCGATGCGACCGCGTTACATCCACCCTCGATAGCCAGCTGGACGATCTTTTCAGGGTCAAAGTAATCGGGGTTCTTGGCAAAGCTGGCGCCGCCTGCATGCTCGATGCCCTGATCCACCGGCAGGATGGAAAGATAGCCCGTGCCGCCGAGACGCCCGTTCTTGAACATCCACTCGAGGTTTCCGAGCACGCGGTTGTTGCGGTCAGATTGCATGAAGACGCGATCCACGAAATCGGGGCCGGGCAGCTGCAGCCGTTCCCTGGGGATTTTGGGCGAATCGAACCCCAGCAGGGATTCCGCTTTGTCGCCCAATAAGGACTGAATATCATTTGACATGGTGGTTACCATTTGGTTTCTCCTTGCCCGACATCAGGTCGGGCATTTTGATTTCTTCCTCGCTGAACGAGAGAAGTTGATTTTACGTTTTGCAAATAGACCCTAAGGGTTTTTCTTGTTAACCCAGGATCAGGATACGGAGAGCAGAAGTAGTTGGCCTAAAAGCTGTGCTCATCGACGAAACCCTTAGGGTCTCAAAATTACCTTTCTTGATTATAACCCTCATCTCAGGCTATAATGGAGCCGTGCGACGTAATCCTCAAGGACACGTATATCATCGTAGCGCTACAGCGCCATCTACGCTACACTTCGACAGGAGGCACAAATGGAAGAATTCTTTGAGAAGGTAAAAAGCCAGCAGGATCCTTTCAAACGGCTGGCATCGATCATTCCGGGGTTTGGCGGCTATATCGAGCGACAGAACCGTCGCGAGGCAGACAAACTGCTGCGCGACACCGTTGCGCGGCGCTTTGACGAGCAGTGGAAGCGCGCTTCGCAGATCCAAGTGGATATGGTCAGCCAGGGCATGATCCAGTACGTGGACGATATGGAACGGGCGACGCTCCAGCTGCGCACCTTTATCGACAAGATCAGCACCGCCCCGCGCGGCTACTCAGGGCTGTTCGATGCGGTCAAGATCAACGAAAAGGAGCTCGAGGCGATCTACCAGTACGACGCTGCGTTTTTTGACCTGGCCGAACAGGTGGGCCGTGCGCTCGATAACGTAGAGGCAAGCCTCGGCGACGAAACGGCACTGCCTGCGGCCATCCGCAACCTCACGTCCATTGCGAGGATGGCGGTTGAGAATTACAACCGGCGTTCTGAAGTTGTGATCGGAGATGGAAAATAAAGGAATAAGACCCTAAGGGTTTTTGTGATAACCCCGGAATCATAATGGGGTAGCAAACCCTTAGGGCCTCGCGTATAAACCATGTGGCATCAATACATAAACGCTACCAGCATTGAAGAAGTTTTGCAAGCATTGTCAGAGAGAGGAGAGAGCGCCCGCATTGTCGCGGGTGCTACTGACTTAATCCTCGAAATCGAGCGCGGCGTCCGTAAGGGGATCGATACACTAATCGACGTGACCCGCATTCCCAATCAGGATCACATCACCATCGATGAAGATAACGTCATCCACCTCGGTCCACTGGTGACACACAATCACTGCGTGGAGTCGAGGTTGATCCGTGCCCGCGCCTACCCGCTGGCACGTGCGGCCTGGGAGGTGGGCGCGCCGCAGATCCGCAACCGCGGCACAATCGCCGGCAACCTCATCACTGCCTCCCCTGCCAACGATACGATCACGCCGCTCATTGCGCTCAACGCCTCGGTGACCCTGCAGTCTGTAAGAGGCACCCGCACGGTTGCACTCAAGGATTTTTATACGGGCGTACGCAAGACGGTGATGCAGCCCGACGAGATGCTGGTGGATATTTCCTTCCCTGCCATAGAAACCACGGCGCGCGGGACGTTCATCAAGCTGGCATTGCGCCGCGCCCAGGCAATCTCGATCATTGATGTCGCAATCGTTCTAGACGTCGAAGCGGGTTCTGTCAAATCGGCCGCTATCGCGCTCGGCGCCGTCGCCCCTACGATCATCCGCGCCCCCGAAGCAGAAGCCTATCTGGTGGGCAAACCATTGAGCGACGAAGTGTTTGAAGAAGCCGCGCGCCTGACAATGGAGTCCTGCAAGCCCATCGACGATATCCGCGGCTCGGCAGCCTATCGCCGCGAGATGGTGCGGGTCTGCACATTGCGCGGGCTGAAGGCCGTGCGCGATGCGCCCTCCGGGCGGGAACCAGCCGGGATGCCGCTCGAGCCGATCTTGCTGTGGGGCGAGCAGAGTGCCCAGCGTGGAATCCAATCCGCGCACTATTCGCCTTCCGCGCCGATCGAGACAACGATCAATGGAAAGAAATACACATTTAACAGCGGTCACGATAAGACCCTGCTGCGTTTATTGCGCGAGGATGCAGACCTGATCGGCACCAAGGAAGGCTGTGCTGAGGGCGAGTGCGGCGCGTGTACTGTCTTTTTGGATGGCAACGCTGTGATGGCCTGTCTGGTCCCTGCCCCGCGGGCGCACGGCGCGGAGATTGTGACAGTAGAAGGCCTCGCACAGAATGGACAGCTCCACCCAGTGCAGGAGGCGTTCGTGGAACACGGCGCGGTACAGTGTGGTTACTGCACACCGGGCTTCTTGATGTCTTCTGCAAAACTGCTGGAAGAAAAATCCAACCCGACGCGCAATGAGATCGAGCAGGCGATCACCGGGAACCTGTGTCGCTGTACCGGCTATTACAAGATCGTGCAGGCCATCGAGAGCGCCGCGATACGTGCTGGAAGAGCACAGGTATAACTTTTTATAAAGGTGAGCGAATGGGCAAATACACTTCCTACGCCAGACAAAAGCCGAAGCCACGCAATGTAGGCGTGCACCCGGTCATGCGCGGCATCGGCTGCATCATGATGGTGGTGGTGCCAATCCTTGCGTACGGGCTCTCGATCCTGGTGGTCAATTACGGCGTCAGCCGAGGATGGCCGCTCCCCGCCAACTGGTTCGGTCCGCCCAGCATTCCGCCGCTTTTGTGGAGGGTGCAGGGGCTGCAGCCGATCCTGCAATTTCTGCAGGCACAGAACAACCTGGAAGTGAACCTGGTCTTCACCATTGTACTGATCGTGATCATCGGCGGAATCATGACCCTGATCTACGGCTACATGTACACGCTGTTTGGTCCTCCGAAATATGGCCCGCAGGACGCACCGCCCATTCGTGTCAAAGTGAAGCGTTACAAGAGATAAGATCTCAGACCTTCTACTGTTCCATTAAACGAAAGCGAAGACATGATTTCTCACAATACCATTGGCAAATCTCTGCCCCGCGTGGATGCACGCGGCAAAGTAACCGGGGAGACTCCCTATTCCGGCGATCTCAGCATGCCAGGCATGCTGCATATGAAGATGCTCTTTGCGGACCGCCCTCACGCGCGTGTACTGTCAATTGATACCAGCCAGGCAGAAGCTGCGCCGGGCGTGGAGGCGGTCTATACCGCCAAGGATATTCCGGTCAACGAGTATGGCCTGCAATGGCAGGACCAGCCCGTGCTGTGCGGACCGGGTTCTTCCAAGCCGGGGACGGATGTCGTCCGCTTTGTCGGCGACCAGATCGCGGCAGTAGTAGCAAATACGGAAGTGGAAGCCGCCGCAGCCGTCAAGCTGATCCGTGTCGAGTATCAGGATCTGCCCGTCGTGACCGATCCCGTGGAAGCGATGAAGCCCGATGCCCCACGCGTCCACGAGCATATTGGTGATTCCAACATCTGCGTCCATTACAAGATCCGCAAGGGAAATGTAGAGGAAGGCTTTGCCCAGGCCGATGTGATCGTGGAAAGTGAATATCGCACGCCCGTGCAGGAACATGCCTATCTGCAGCCTGAGGCGGGCCTGGCATATCTCGATGAGCAAGGGCGCATCACGGTTGCCTGCGGCGGCCAATGGACTCACGAGGACCGTCACCAGGTGGCGCACGCGCTCGGCATGGCCAATGAAGAGATCCGCATTGTGTACCCGGCAATTGGCGGCGCGTTCGGTGGGCGTGAGGATATGTCGGTGCAGATTCTGCTCGCGCTCGCGACCTGGAAATTAAAGAAACCCGTCAAGATCGTCTGGTCCCGCCACGAATCAATGATCGGGCATGGCAAGCGCCACGCTTCGGTCATCCGCGCCAAATGGGGCGCGACGAAAGATGGGAAAGTGGTTGCCATCGAAAATGAGCTGATCGGCGATGGCGGCGCCTATATGTACACCTCGAACAAGGTGCTGGGCAATTCCACCATTACCTCGTCTGGACCCTATAACATTCCAAACATCAAAACGGATGTCTATGGCGTGTACACCAATAACCTGCCCGGTGCCGCGTTCCGGGGCTTCGGCGCGCCGCAGGCCCTGTTCATGGCAGAGATGCAGATGAACAAGCTCGCCGAAAAACTGGGCATGGACCCGGTAGAGTTCCGTCTGAAAAATGCACTAAGGGATGGCGACCCCATGGGAGTCGGTACACCTTCGCCGAGCCCGGTGACAGTGGTGCAATGCATTGAGGCGGCGAGGGAGAACATTCAGCAGAAAGATCAGAAAAAGAAAGAGGAGCTTCCCCCGCATGTCAGGCGCGGTGTCGGGTTTGCGGCTGGGTTTAAAAATGTAGGCTTCTCTTTCGGTTACCAGGAGAACTGCTGGGCGAAAGTGGAAATCCACGGGAACGGTGAGATCGAGCGTGTAGTGCTGCACCACGCGGGTGCGGAAGTGGGCCAGGGGACGCACACCGTAATGGCGCAGATGGCTGCCGAAGCTGTCGGCGTGCCGTTCGAAAAGGTCAAGATCATTGCTTCCGATTCCGCGACAATGGAAAATTCGGGCTCCGTCTCTGCTTCGCGCATGACGTTTATGTCCGGTAACGCCATCCGCGGTGCGGCGGAAGTCGCGTTGAAGAAGTGGAATTCCGAAGAACGCCCGGCGATCGGTGAGTTTAAGTATCTCGCGCCGCGCACCAACCAGTTCCATCCCGAAACAGGGTATTCCACACCCAACTTTGCCTACGCCTTCGTAGCTCAGGCTGCAGAAGTAGAAGTGGATACCGAGACCGGTCATGTGCGCGTGGTACGGTTCGTCTCCGCTGACGATGTGGGGCAGGCAATCAACCCGGCACTCGTCGAGGGCCAGGTGGAAGGCGCGGTCGTGCAGGCGCAGGGCTACGCGGTGATGGAAGACTGGAAGATGAAAGACGGGCGCGTCCTCAGCGATCAGTTGAGCACCTACCTCATCCCCACTATCTGGGATATCCCGGATAAAGTGGAAACCGTGCTCGTGGAAGTGCCCGACCCGAACGGTCCATGGGGCGCGCGCGGACTCGGTGAATTGCCCTTCCTGACGGTAGCTCCTGCCATCGGCGCGGCGATCCACGATGCCACCGGCGTCTGGGTGAATGAGTTCCCGTTCACGCCGGAACGCGTGCTGCGGGCCTTAGGAAAGGTTTAATTTCAAGTAGGGAAGGGCAGCAGCCCTTCCCTACAAATCAGAATGCCTTTCTCTTATCGCGATGAGATAAAGGATTTAAATGACCTCGCTCGCAAAGAGGCGAGTGGCTCCTTTATCCAACTCTCCGATGGCTTTACCCACTACGAGCTAAGTAACCCTGAAGCGGACAAGACCGTCGTGTTAGTGCATGGCTTCTCTGTCCCTTACTTTGTTTACGATCCCACGTTTGCATTTCTGACACAGGAGGGATTTCGGGTACTGCGCTATGATCTGTTCGGACGCGGATTTTCCGACCGGCCAGAGACACGCTACAACATCGACCTCTTCGTTCGACAACTCGGTGATTTACTGGAGGCACTGCACTTAGTGGCGCGTCCTGTCAGCCTGGTCGGCCTGTCCACCGGCGGACCTATCACGGCCAGTTTTACGGCGCGCATCCCCGAGCGGGTGAGCAAGCTCGTCCTGATCGACCCGGTGGGAGCAAAACCCTTTGCGCTCGGACGAATCGCGAAAGTAGCGTCACTGCCTATCCTGGGTGAGGCGCTCATCGGACTCATTGCAAACGTACGCATAGTCCGTAGGCTCGCCACCAGTCGTTTGGATCGAGAGCATATTGGTGAGTTTGGACCTCGATATCTTGCGCAAATGGAATACAAGGGTTTCAAGCGTGCCATTCTCTCCACGGTTCGGAGCAATATGCTCGGATCGTTCCTGCCCGCGTATGAACAGATCGGCAAAATGGACAAGCCCGTTTTATTATTCTGGGGTCGCAACGATAGGACGCTACCATTCCGTCATAGTGAGGCACTGCGCAAGGCGATGCCCCAGATGGAGTTTCACGCCATTGAGAATAGCGGGCATATCCCTCATTACGAGAAGCCTGAGGTTGTGAACCCGATTTTGTTGAGATTTTTGATGCTTTGAGCGATCAAAAAGTGTCTCATGGAAGGCGCGCTTCCACCTCGCCCATGGCTCCGCAGGGCAGCGTACGCCCACTGCGTTCAGCGCCGAGCTATCTGTAAGGAAAGCAATCATGTACCAAAGATTTCTGGCTTATTTTTCGCACAACAAGTATCGCCTGATGATGTTCTTTTTGCTGGCCGGTGCAACAGTGTTTTCGGTGGCCATCTGGCGTGTGCGCGCCGAGTACAGCGGGTCGGGGCGCTATGCATTCCTGATCTGGAACCTGTTCCTGGCATGGATTCCCTTTATCATCTCCTACTTCACGTACACACTGACTCTCAACCGCCGGTGGATCTATATCGTCATCCCGGTTGCTGCCTTTATCTGGCTGATCTTCTTCCCCAACGCGCCGTATATCCTGACCGACTTCCAGCATCTGGCCAACCGAACCCGGGAGTTGCCGATCTGGTATGACGTGATGCTGCTGATCTGGTTCGCCTTCACAGGATTGCTGCTCGGCATCGTCTCGCTGTTCCTGATGCAGGAGATCATCCGGCGGGAGTTTGGGCGCTGGGTAGGCTGGGCGTTCGTGGCGGTGGTGGCCGGACTGAGCAGCGCCGGCGTGTACATGGGGCGATTCCTGCGCTGGAACTCGTGGGACATTTTGCGTGATCCCACCGGTATTGCGCTCTACACATTCGAGAGCGTACAAGATCCCAGTCTGCAATCGATTGGCTTTACCGGCCTTTTCGGGGCGTTCTTTTTGTTTTTATATATCACACTCTATACCTTCGGGCATTTGTTATTGGAGAGACCCGTGAAATAAGCCTTGCGAAGGTTGTCCCCGCCTGGCTTTGAAGAGTTGGCACAAACCTTCGCAAGGCTGAGCAAGGGAAGCGCCAAAAAATCAATAATTCTATCAAGGCACGTTTCGACTGCGCTCCTCGAAAAACACTCGTCATTCCGCTGAGCGCGGAAAGGAGTATTAAATGAACAAACAAGAAATCCTCACACTCTTCAAATACAACCAGTGGGCGAATGCAAAGATCTTGGACGCGACTGCCCGGGTGACGCAGGAGCAATTTCTGGCGCCTGCATCCTTCCCGCACGGCGGTCTGCGTAGCACACTGGTCCACGCTATGTTTGCGGAATGGATCTGGCGAAGGCGGTGGGAGGGTATCTCCCCCACGCAGCGGTTCAAGCCTGAAGATTTCCCAACCTTTGGCTCGCTCCGCACCCGCTGGGCAGACGAGGAAGAGCATCTGATGGAATTTGTGGATCAGCTCACCGATGAAAAGATCAACGCCACATTCAGTTATACTAACACTTCCGGCCAGCCACTCACGAGATCGTTGTGGCAGGCCATGGCTCATGTGGTCAACCATGGTACGCAACACCGCACAGAAGCCGCGGCAATGTTGACCGACTTTGGCCATTCGCCGGGCGATCTTGATCTGATCTACTTTTTGATCGAAAGCGAGTAATCTATAGGGTGTCATGCTGAGTAGCCGCAGGGCGGCATTCTCTCGGTGTGACATGTTCAATCGATATGTTCACAACCTTCCGCACTTACTTCTCCGAGAATCGGTACAGCGTCGCTGTCTTTTTCCTGCTCAATATTGCCTGCGCGATGTGCATTGGGCTCGTGCTGGCCCGTGTCGCATACAGCGAATCCAACAGGCACATTGGGCTCATCTGGAATCTGTTCCTGGCATGGATCCCCTTCATGCTAGCGTATTTTGCACATGCGATTTCATGGCGGCGGAGATCGCTCTATATCATTATCCCATTTGTGGCCTTTCTCTGGCTGATCTTCTTTCCCAACGCGCCTTATATGCTCACGGATCTACAGGACCTGGCCCGTCGCGCTACAGACGCGCCGCTCTGGTATGACACGATCATTATCGGCTGGAGCTCGTGGACCGGAATGCTGCTAGGGATTATCTCGCTCTATCTGATGCAGGATATTATCATCCGCACATTTGGTCGAGCGGCCGGTTGGATCTTCGTCTTTGTCATCTCGGCCATGAGCAGTTTCGGCATCTATGTCGGCCGGTTTGTCCGCTTGAACTCGTGGGACATTTTGCAAAACCCGGCAGAAACCGCGCAGGAAGTGATGGGAATTATCATCGATCCGAGCATGCGCCTGGCGGCATTCACGTTCCTGTACACGTTCTTTTTCCTGTTTATCTTCCTGTTGCTCTATTCATTCAGCCACATGTTGAGCGAGCAGACCGTGCGAACAAAAGACTCGCCTGACGAGATTTCCTCAACACCGCCATCGAATGTACACAGATAACCAGGGACTTGTCCTGTTACGTGGAGGTGGCGACCTGGCCTCAGGCGTGGCCCTGCGCTTGCACCGCGCCGGCATCAAGGTCGTGATCACTGAGCTGGAGAACCCGCTGGCGGTCCGGCGGGCAGTCTCGTTTGCGGAAGCGGTTTACGAGGGACAGCATGTCATTGAAGGGGTGACCGCGCGACTGGTCAACCCTGAGCAGATGCGGCTCGCCGTGGAAACCGATGAAATCCCGGTACTCATTGACCCGAATGCAGATATCCTTCTTTCTTCCCTTCGACCCGGCTCACACCGTCCCGGGGTGCTTTCGGGAGGACAAGCTTTCCACTTTCTTGTCGTTGTTGACGCGCGCCTCCTCAAGTTGACTCCTTCTCCCCTTCCCACTTCGGTCCCGCTCCACATCGGGCTCGGACCCGGTTTCGATGCCGGCGTCAACTGCGATGCGGTCATCGAGACCCGCCGCAGCCACACACTGGGACGCGTATATTGGAGCGGAACCACGCAGGCAGATTCGGGGCAGCCCGAGGGCGATCTGCGACGGGTGCTGCGCGCTCCGCGTGACGGCGTGTTATCGGCAAAAGTGAAGATCGGCGAGCATGTGGATGAGGGTCAGGTAATCGCCATGATCAATGACCAGGAGCCGGTAATCAGCGCACTGAGCGGGGTGTTGCGCGGGCTGATCCGCGATGGTCTCTGGGTGACAAAGGGACTGAAAATCGGAGACGTGGACCCGCGCGACGATATCAGCGCCTGCTTCCTGGTGTCTGACAAGGCACTGGCGATCGGCGGGGCTGCGCTCGAGGCGGTCTTGACGAGGCAGGATATACGGGGACAACTCTTAGGTAGGATTAATCCGTAGAGGATTGTTTGCCTCGTCTGCCCCACAAAAGCGACATGCATGCCCCTTGAAAGGGCATTCATCGCTTAATTTCGACTCATAAAAAAGCTTGCAATGAAATTGAAATGGAAGTATCCTTATCCTCGAAATGGCCCTCGAGACTGCCTTTAGGCGACTTGCTCTCCTGCCAGGTTTCATCCAAACAGGCAACGGAGAGCCGCGCAAGGCGCACTGGCTGGGGAACAAGCAGCCCACGACACCACAGCAGGATCAACAACAGGGTGGACACGAAGACCGCCCCCCACAGCGTCTCGATTCACGCGGCTATCGCGACCTGGCCAGCATCACCATCGGCGAAGTAGAGGACGTCTATAACCATTTCAGGGGACAATTAGTGCCCTCTCCTGCCGAAGGCTGGATCGCGAAGAATTATTTCTGCCAGCTACCACTCAAGCGCAGAGGCGGTGAACGCCCGCCGGTCATTTTTGGGCGCGTGAAAACCTCCTACCCCAGCGATGGCTATGTGCATAACATTGACGAGATGGAAATGTATTTTCCCCGCCCGGACTCGGAACCGGACGTGCTGCACTTACACCAGTTCGAAATTTCTCCCCAGGCGCCCACGCATAGTTATTGTGTCGCGGTCAAGTTCTATGTCAGCGAGGAGGAAATGGAAGATTTTCGTGGAGCCGAGAACATCTTCATTGAGCGAGGCTTTGCCCCCCTTTACGAGAATGGCTCCATTGACCTCTTAGACCTGAGCGAACAGAACCACACCTCCCTGCCCTGGCTGCACGTTGTCGGCTCTGGCTGGTTTGCCTCCCTTCCCGATACAGTCCAGCCTGAAGTGCGCGAGCGACTACGAGACCTGGTGCGCTGGAATCACACGGTATTCAACTATCATCCAAGGCGGTACGCTCTACAGAACAGATCATTAAATGATGAGTTGGACTTCCAGTACGGGTTTACCGAGCACTATCTCGTTGCTCCGCGGGATACCGGGCAAGTTTTGAAGAAGGTGGAAGAAAGTTTTGGGGAAATCTTTATGCAGGGCATGGATAACTAATCACGAAAGAGGAAACGGAGTCAAAGTCTCCAGACTTTGTAGCCCCAACGACTGGAGTCGTTGACTCCGTTGTTATTTTAGGGGGAGATCGGGCGCACTCGCTGGACGATCTCGCTTACCAGCCCTAGGTCCCCTTCGCCGCTCAGTTCGAGGTATTGGTCTCCAAGTGCTGCAAAGAGGAAGATTGCCTGCGACTCAGGGGTCTGTACGGTGAACTGTACAGCTGGCAATCCTAGTTCGAGCACAAGGAGCTCTTCTCCCACGATTTGAAAACCAGATGCCTCCCAGGCTGTTTTCCGGTTCGCTACATAGGCAGCGAGGTCATTCTTCGGATCCCACTGGTAGATCGTAGCAGAGACGCGTGTCGCGCCTTCGGGCAGAGTCGCCATATCGGCAAGCTCCGGCGCGGACAGGAATTGCACCTGCGTGCCGCGCGGTCCCACAACCATTTCCCTGACCGTCCAGCCCGTCGGATAGTCGAGCGCAAAACCAGCGATCTCATTGACATAGGTCTGGGCTTCGAAGGGAGCGGCCGGGAGCTTGGGATTGGGCGCCGCTTCGGTCGGGGCAGCTTCTGTCGGCACGGGCGACTCCTCAAGGGGAGCGGCGGTCGCCGTCTCTGAGGGCAGCGCGGGGACAGTGGTTTCGATAAGCGCAGGCGTACTATCAGCAGGCAGCATCCCGCAAGCGGACAACAACATGATCAACAGGGACAAAACCAGTAAGGCTCGTTTCATTTTCTCTCCAGGTTGTAAATTGACACGAGTAGGACGAAAAAGGTGTGGGAAAGTTCCGGACCCCCACCGTCCCCAAATCCGACGATATAACTGTGACGTGTGCATCCGAAATTGGAATCGTCGTATTTGGGGGACGCCCATGGATGGGCGGGTGGGGGCCAAAAAAATCCGCCTGGCGTGCACTCTCAGGCGGATTATAGTTTCATGCACATTGTTTAGTGAAGCTGATCTCGCAGCTCTTCATCTTCCATGGCTTCCTTGAACTGACGATCGGTCATTTCTTCTGAGTCTGCGGTCTCGCGGTCTACGGTTATGGTTTCGCCTTCGCGCATCATGCGGGCGGTACCGTCCGCCATGAGTACCTGTCCGTTCGGCATGACCTTCGTGCCGTCGGCCATGGTCATCTCTGCTTCCATCGGCATCTCTTCGCCGTTACGCATCACGATGACCTTGCCGTTTCTCATCAATACATGATCTCCTTTCATTGCCAAACTCCTCACCTCCTTTCTGATTCAGGTTTCCTACGCTTGGTTCCGCTTCGGTCTGGTATTGGGTACTTGAATGAAGATGTTGAAATCGACAATGCGTGGAATAATGGTGTGAAAGAACTTCCGGTTGGCGATGTGCCTTACTGCTGGTCCGACCGTTCGTCCATCTCAGGCACCTCACCGGCGATGGTCATGGTTTCGCCTTCTTCCAGCATGCGAGTTGTGCCGTCCGCCATCCTGACCGTGCCATCGGGCATGACCCGGTTGCCTTCGATCGTCGTCATCCCCTGCTGCATAGGCACCACATGGCCGTTCTTCATTATTATGACTCGGCCATTCTGCATCATGATCATGTTATCCTGCATTTCCATGCTCCTCACCTCCTTTCTGTAAGGGCTGGCTGTGGGATACCGGAATGAAAGTACTGAGAGCTACGATGGGAGTGTAATGATTGTATGGAAGGGAAGGAGACACGTCAAGTTGGGTATTTCCCCCAGTCTCGTGCGAAGACTGTCCTTTCCTTCGAAGGCGCAACGATCGATGCTAGGTCAGGTCGTGCGTTTCCGTCCCCGTCATTTCTTCTGTAGATCCCATGGGAGGTATCGCTGTGGTGTCTGCTGCTCTACCCACCGTGCGCATGGTCTCGCCTTCCCGCATCATACGAGTCGTGCCGCTGGTCAGAATCAGCGTGCCGTCCACCAGGACCCGGGTGCCATCGGCCAGGGTTAGCTCTTCCTCCAGGGGAACCACGTTGTTATCCTGCATCCGCATGACCTTGCCGTCTTGCATGATGATCATATCTTCCTGCATATCCATATTTCTAAACTCCTTTCAAAAAGAGGTTGCCGACACATCCAAGATTAACTTTTCGCCATTGCGAGCCGCCGAAGGCGTCTGCGAAGCAATCTTCCCTTCTATAAGCCATTGTTTCCCTAAAGCTGGTGTGAGATTGCTTCGCCCGTTCGGTTTCGACGCCAGGTATCTCAACCAGCGGGGCTCGCAAGGACGAACCCGAAAGTACGACTGCGAGAACTACCAGAAAACTTTTTATTCGCTGTTGAAGGTTTCGGTGGGAGGCGCTATTGTACGGAATGGGAAAGGGAAAGTCAACCCCCACCCGCCACGGCGACCTCCCTAAATCCGCAATATAAATCGAAGTGATTATACAAAGTATTATTAGCGAATTTGGGGAAGGCCCATTCATGGGCGGGGAGGGGGTCGGGTTATAATAATTGCGGCATTGCGGTGCATAGAACGACAATCGATCGCAATTGGAGTACTGCATGAAGAACAAACCTTTAAAGGTGACTGCCCTTAATCAATTCACGTGGATACCAATTTATCAGGAGCTGGCAAGAGAATTAAGTGGCTGGGAGAACAGGCAGACGGAGCTGATCGCCTTTCTCGAGGGTTTGCGCGCCGATGGCTATGTGATCACCCCGCTGCAGGATAAGGATTTTGAGGGAGGGCGCTTCCTGCTGAGAGAGATCGATCCGTTTACCTTCTTCGGTGTGTTCAACCGGCGCATTACCTACGACCAGCGCCTTTCCATCCTGGCACAGATCAAGCAGCACTTTGGACTACAGAGCGACCTGCCGGAAGACTTCAACGGCGTGCCCGTGCTGAACAATATGCGGTCGTGGTTCTTCCCGAACCAGACCTCCCGAGACGCCCGGGATATCGGACGCCTGTGGCGTGCCTTCCAGCTGGCGCTCGAAGACAACCCACTCGACAACAAGGAATTTCTGGAAGCCTTCGACGAGGCGTTGAAGGTCAAGCAGACTAACGTCAACCTGACGATGGGGTTGTTCTGGATTCGCCCGGATATATTTCTGAGCCTGGACCAGAGTAACCGTGAGTACCTGGGCATCCGCCTGCCGACCGGGGGGCTTACGGCAAAGTTTTACGCCGAGATGGTGCGGCTGATGCGTGAGGAAGAGAAACCTTTCCCTGAGATTGCGCTGGCAGCCTGGGGCGCGGAGAATGAGCGCACCCGCATGATCGCCGAGTCGAAGGAGGCGCAGTACCGCGCCTGGGGCGGCATCAGCTACTGGCTGGTGGGCGCCTACTGGGACGACCGCGACCCCGCCGACCAGACCGAGCGCTTTCTGGAAGAAGGCATCTGGGAGAACGGCTACAAGAATCGCTATATCAATGACGTGATGTCCATGCGCGTCAACGACCGCATCGCCATCAAGTCCGCGTCGACGCAGCGCACGGGGCTGCCCTTCGATGCCCGCAACAAAACCGTCTCGCGGATGACCATCAAGGCGGTCGGCACGATCGTCGCCAACCGCAACGACGGACGGGTTGTGGAGGTGGAATGGGACCCCGACTTCAAGGAGAAGTCCTGGTATTTCTATACTAACCGCAGCACCATCTGGCGCCTGCGTACAGACGATAACTATCGGCTTAAGGAATATGCCGAAAGGCTGAGGGACTTCGTCTGGTACGACAAGGAGCAGGATTACGACTGGTTCCTCAATCACCTGCTGAACGCCAGCGAGACAGACCAGATCCTCTCGGAGTTTATCGAGGTCGCCAAGGCGCCGTATAGCATCGACGACCTGATCGCCTCGGGGGTATTCCTGACCGAAGAAGAGCTCGAGCACATCCTCGAGCGGCTGCAATCCAAGAAGGCGATGATCCTGCAGGGTCCGCCCGGGGTCGGGAAAACGTTCATCTCGCGTAAGCTCGGCTATGCCCTGATGAATGAGGTGGATAACGATCGCCTCGAGATGGTACAGTTCCACCAGTCGTATTCTTACGATGATTTCGTGCGCGGCTATCGCCCTATCCCCGGAAAGGCCGCCAGCTTCGTCCTGCAGAACGGCATCTTCTATGAATTCTGCCAGAAAGCCACCCGTGACCCGGACCGGGAGTATGTGTTTGTCATCGACGAGATCAACCGCGGCAACATCAGCCAGATCTTTGGCGAGCTGCTCATGCTGATCGAGCCCGATAAGCGCGGACCCGAGTTTGCGCTCCCGTTGGCGTATCGGACGGAGGATGAGCCGCATTTCTTTGTGCCGCCCAATCTGTATTTGATCGGCCTGATGAATGTGGCCGACCGCTCCCTGGCGATGGTGGATTACGCCATGCGCCGCCGCTTCGTCTTTATCACACTCAAGCCGCAGTACGACAGCCCACTCTTCAGCCAGTGGCTGATCGACCGCGGCATGGACCCCGAAGTGGTGGAGTTGATCGTCGAGCGGATGACGCGGCTGAACCGCGAGATCCGCGAAGACCCACTGCTCGGAGAAAACTACGAGCTGGGTCACAGTTTCTTCCTGCCCAAGGGCGATAACTTTACCGGGCTCGATCAGAACTGGTATAAGCGCGTCGTGCGCACCGAGATCATCCCGCTGCTGAAGGAATACTGGTTCGACAACCCCAAGCGCGCCGAAGAGGCGGAGAAGAGGTTGTTGGCTTAACTCGCGCTGAGCGGAACGAGCCGGCGGGCGAATGCAGACGAAGCGCGCCTAAGCAATCTCATGTGCGTTAAGCGAGATCACTTCATTACCTCAGGTTTCGCCACCTACACTGGGCGCCAGCGCCAGTGTACAGCGGAAGAACACCGCCTGCTCAACCATCGGCTCCTCACAACGACGGGATCTTTTGTATATGATAAATATTCTTGGTAAACGCCGCCGAGGACTGCGGCGTGAGCTGTCAGGAGATTGCTTCTCGAAGACTCGCAATGACGGGAGATTCTATATATGGTAGACCCTCAGACTCCCAAGCGAACATACACCGAATACGGCATTCCCATCCGTAATCTGTGGTACATGCTGCTGTATGCCTGGAACGAGGTGCCTATCAAACATGGCTGGGCGCGTGCGTCGGTGGAGCAGGCGCCAACCCTGGATGCACTTCTCGGCGCCATCCTCATGCAGTTGATGCAGCAGCGACTGCGCATCGGGCTCGGACACGACTATGTAGATGAACAGCGGGCGCTGCGAGGC
>DATHTL010000120.1:0-24450 GCA_035463255.1 Anaerolineales bacterium
TCAACAGCCAGATCTGCCAGCAGATGATCACCTTTTTAGCCTCTGATCAAATCGGCGTTCTGATCGAAGCAGGCGTGCCTGAAGGAACACAGGTCGCACACAAACACGGGTGGATTAGCGAACCCGCCTCGGGCGTCATCCAAAACATCAGCGACGCCGGCATCGTCTATACGCCTGGCGGAAATTACGTGCTGGTGATCTATGCCTATCATCCGGTACAAACCGTCTGGGAGCCGGTCTCTGAGCTGTTCGCGCAGATGTCGCAGGCAGTTTATAATTACTATAACATTCCAAGCCAGTAAAGAAATCATAGATTTAATCCCCCTAAGAGTATAATCAAACCATGAGCGCCGCACTGGGTTTGTATCGTCTACAACAGGTAGATAGCCAGATCGATCAGATCCAGGCACGTTTGAAGACCATTCGACAGACGCTCGAGAACGATGCGACTCTGCGCGCCGCCACTGAGCATTTCGCCGCAGCCGAATCCAGACATAAAGATGCTGAACGCGCACTCAAGCTGAGCGAAGCAGATGTAGAAAAACAGCGTATCAAGATCGAGCAAACGGAAGCCAGCCTGTATGGTGGGCGCGTTCAAAACCCGAAAGAGCTCCAGGACCTGCAAAAGGATGCCGCTTCCCTGAAGCGCCATCTCGAAACCCTGGAAGAGCGTGAGCTTGAAGCGATGCTCATTATGGAAAGCGCAGAGAAGGATCTACAGGCAACAGAAGCGGAGCTGGAAAAAGTCCAATCCAACTTAAGGGAGCAGAACAGCGATCTCGCAAAAGAAAGTGACATGCTCCGCAGAGAGCTGGAACGGCTGAACGCAGAACGCATGGCGGTTGTCACAGATATAGCCAATCCGTCCTTGAGCATCTATGAACAACTGCGCAGTCAAAAACGTGGACTGGCCATCACAACGATTGCCGATAATTCCTGTGAGGCATGTGGCACCACACTGACCGCTTCACAACAACAGAGCGCCCGCTCGACGAGCCAGTTATTCCACTGCCCTACCTGTGGGCGGATCTTGTACGCAAATTGACATCATAGATGCAAATCACTCTTCCGCCTGATCCCTTTTCCTTTTTATTCGGTTTTGCCGTTGGCATTTTCTTCGTGTGGCTGTGGAGCCGTGTCCGGCCGTTGGTACGCCAGGTGCGTGAGAACGCCAAGGAACAGCGCCAGGCCGCGCAGACCCGTCGCTCCAGCGGGCTCGAGGATAATTATCGGCGCGCCACGCTGCGTCGCGCACAGGGGATGCATCTGGCCTCCTCCTTATTTTCGCTGAATGAAATATTACAGGAACCTCGTCTCATCGCCCCGCCGGCGCGCGTGGAACCCGGTGTGGTCCCTATTCAAGAAGATATCATTTCACAAACACTTCCCTACATGCCTGCCTGGCCGGAGCTCGCCGCGATCTACCGCGCGCCGACCATCGGCGTTGCAGATGCCATCGCTGGCCGGTCAAACATTGTCATTACGGGGCCAGCAGGAATTGGCAAAACCGTCGCGCTCGCCCATCTCGCCTCGCTGGCCGCCAACCTCCACGTGAGGCTCGACCCGGACTCCGAAGTCGAAGCAGTGCCATATCTTTATCACGTGGCCGATCTGCAATTCCCGTTTGACTCATCTAGAGATCCCATCAGCCCAATCATCAATGCAGCCAGTGAAGATGCCGCGATTTTGGATCTCAGGCGCTTGCCCCGGTTTATCGAGCAGACGTTCAAGAACGGCCAGGCGCTCGTCTTGGTGGATGGCTTCGATGAGCTGGACCCGCAGGGACAGGGCTATGTTGTAGAGTGGTTCAGAGCTTTATTACAGGCGTATCCGAAAACAAGGATCGTGACAACAGGCTGTGCCGGTCAGCTCAACGGCCTGATCAGCCTTGGCTTCAATCCCCTCGCGCTGATCGCCTGGGACGCGCCGAAGAGTGCTCGTTTTATCCAGCAATGGGGAGAGTTGTGGTCGCGTACTGTCGCTTTGGAGGCCTGGGCAAAGAATGGCCCCGGGCAAGTGGACCCCGTCTTGCTTAATACCTGGTTGATGAGCGATACCAGCAATCTAACTCCCTGTGAGTTGACCCTTAAAGTCTGGGGCGCGTACGCGGGCGACAGCCTGGGTCCGCGCGTGCTGGACGCGATTGCCACGCACGTCCGGCGCCTGGCGCCCAGTGGGACGCCAGTGGCGGCACTGGAATTGCTGGCCATGCAGGTTGTGCTGACCTCTCAGCCGATCTTCGACCCGCGCCAGGCGCGCTCGTGGGTAAAGCAATATGACATTGTGGACGATCGTTCCATCGAGAGCGCCGAGTCTGCCACAGGAACGGAAGAAGGCGAAGAGGTACCCCTCACGGATTCACAAAAGATCAGGATCAAGAAATCGAAGGCGGGCGAAGCGGTTCCCACTTATGGCTTGCTCAGCCGGATGGTTGATAGTGGTTTGTTGGTCTCGCATCCCAACAACAAGATGCGCTTCCTGCACCCTGTCTTGAACGGCTATCTGGCCGGCCAGGCCATTGGCGATAACGATGCAGATACCACCCTGCTGGCATTGCCCGATTGGGATGGCAAGACGCTTTCTCTGCATTACCTGGCTGCACGTGGCGATGCCTCGGCGGTCGCAGATATTTTGCTTAAAGAATCGGATCTCCCACTTCATATGGGAGCCCTTACGGTCGCGCGTTGGTTGCGCGATGCCCCTCGAGATGCCACATGGCGCGGCAAGGCTTTTGCCTGCTTGCTGACGATCCTACAGGGAGAAGGACAGCCCCTCGGTTTGCGCGGCCAGGCCATGGCAGCCTTTGCCACCAGTGGCGACCCAGGCGCAGCCACTTTGTTCCGACAGCTGTTGAGCTCGAGATCATTCGAGCTGATCCCGCTTGCCGCGTTAGGCGCAGGTGCAGTAAAGGATGTAAAAGTAATCCCTACCCTCGAGGAATTGTTGCAGGCACCCGTGGGTGCAGCGCGTCGTGCAGTTTGTCTCGCTTTGGTCGCGATCGGGACAGAAAAATCTCTCGAGGGCGTGGCACGCGCTCTGTTGCAGGGCGATGAGGAGCTGCGGCGAGCCGCCGCGGAGGCCCTGGCGAATGATCCTGTGGAGGGACATGCCATGCTGAGGGAAGGTGCCACACTCGAAGATATCATGCTGCGCCGCGCGGTGGTTCATGGATTATCACGCGTCGGTCAGCCGTGGGCCGTTGATTTGCTCAGGCACATGCAGGTGGAAGATGATCAGTGGGCCGTCCGCAACCTTGCCAACCAATATCTGGAGCAAATGCAGCACATCGATCCACGCGTGCCACGCCGGCTCACGGCGCCATCCGAATCCCCCTGGCTAATCGAGTTCGCAGGCAAGCAAAGAATGGGCGTTCCACGCGGCGGACCGGCAACCGATGTGTTGCTCAGTGCTTTCAAACAAGGCGACACGGAAGAACGCCTTGCTGCCCTGCCCTATCTCAAACGCGTGGCAAATGAAGGGATCATCGCCGCCCTATACAACGCCATGTACGGTGAAGATCCAGAGGTTCGCGAAGCAGCTTTCTACGCCGTGGAAGAGATTGGTGCCAACGGATTCAAGCTTCCCCATCCCAATCAATTTGGATTAGGGTGATAGACGCCCGCTGTGAACATCACTGATGTGTGTTCTCCATGTAAGCGCGCTTTTGAGATAAGTGAAGATAAATAAAGAGCTTTTCGTTTGATGAGGAGAGTGTCATGTTGAAGGAAACATTGATGTTGACAATCGCGGTGCTGGGTGGGACAGGAAAGGAAGGCAAGGGGCTCGCGTTCCGCTGGGCTAAAGCCGGCTATCGTGTCTTGATCGGCTCACGCTCTTCAGAGCGAGCGGTAAAGACTGCCTCTGAGATCATGGAATTATTGGAGGGATCCTCATCTGTAGTAGGAGCTTCCAACCTGGAAGCCGCCGAGCAGGCAGATATCGTCGTTCTTACTGTACCGTATTCGGCGCACCGTGACACGCTGGAAAGTGTAAAAAGCACCCTTAAGGGCAAGATCCTGGTGGATGTGACGGCTCCACTTGTCCCACCAAAAGTAAGCAAGGTGCAGATGCCCCCGGCCGGTTCCGCCGCGCAGGAAGCCAGAGAGATCGTCGGTGACGATGTAGAGGTAGTGGCAGCATTCCAGAATGTCTCGCACGAGCATCTGCTGGGCGAAGAGGATGTGGAATGTGATGTGCTGGTCACGGGGACAAGCAAAAAAGCCCGTGGCGAAGTATTGAAACTGGTCGAAGCTGCCGATCTCACCGGCTGGGACGCCGGTCCTATAGAAAATTCGGTTGTAGTCGAAGGGCTTACGAGTGTTCTGATCAATATCAACCGGCTATACGGCTCCAAACATGCAGGGATCAAGATCACGGGAGCACCGAACCAACTCAAAGAATCCACTTAGTCTGTGCCTACACTAGCGCTTACGCCACTTCAACATATCCCTCTCATCCGCCACGGTGACAACTTGGCGGATATTGTTGTCGATGCGCTTCAAGAAAATCAGCTCACGCTCGAAAATAATGACATCCTTGTCTTTGCACAAAAGATCGTGTCCAAAGCCGAGGGGCGCGCGATTAACCTCGCGGCTGTCACGCCATCGCAGCGCGCCCTCGAGCTTGCTGCACAAACAGAAAAAGATGCCCGTCTGGTGGAACTGATCCTTCAGGAAAGCAAGGACGTTCTGCGAACCCGGCAGGGCACGATCATCGTCGAGCACAGGCTGGGATTTGTGTGCGCGAACGCGGGCATTGATCATTCGAATGTTGCCGGGGCCGGAAATGCCGCCCAAGAGTGGGTGCTGTTGCTTCCCGCGCAGCCAGATCACTCGGCAGAAATAATCCGGCAAGAGATCCACTCCATAACAGGAAAGCAGATTGGTGTTCTGATCATCGATTCTCACGGACGCGCCTGGCGTAACGGAACAGTGGGAACAGCTATTGGACTTGCGGGGCTACCTGCTCTCGAGGATTTGCGCGGCAAGCCGGATCTTTTCGGTTTCACATTACGGATCACCCAAGTTGGTGTGGCGGATGAACTTGCCGCCGCGGCATCCCTCATCATGGGACAGGCTGCAGAGGGCACCCCTGTGGTCCATGTGCGCGGCTTTCCTTATCGGCTGCGCGAAGGTTCCTTGCAAGAATTAATTCGCCCTAAGGAACAAGATCTCTTCCGTTAATCACCTGGCACATGAAACCTGATACCTCCTTCTGGAAAACTATGAGTGACCTGGTCACGAACAACCCGGTGACCATTGACAGACAAAGGGGAAACGCGCATCCGCGTTACCCCGACTTGATCTATCCTCTCGACTATGGTTATCTCGAAAACACATCCGCTGGCGATGGCGATGGCATTGATGTGTGGATCGGATCGATGAACAGCAAAATGCTAACAGGAATCTTATGCACGTTTGATACACTTAAACAAGATGCAGAGATTAAACTTTTGGTTGGGTGTGCAAAAGAAGATATCGAAATCATTCGGGAATTCCATGGTGACATGGCAACACTTTTCATTTCAAACCCGATGGTGACACATGAGCTTTCCGGCTGATTTTCTTGACCTCCTCAAAGACGAAACAAAAGCGCTGCTCTATCTTGCAACTCTCATGCCCGATGGCTCGCCGCAATTAACGCCCGTCTGGTTCAGTGCCGAGCATGAATTTATTCTCGTCAACACGAATGAAGGGCGCAGAAAAGACAGGAATATGAAAGCGCGTCCGCGGGTCGCTATGGTCATCCAGGATCCTCACAACCAGGATCGTTACCTGGGGATGCGTGGTGAAGTGATTGGATCTACAAGAGAAGGTGCCGATGAGCACATCAACAGGCTATCGCTCAAATATTATGACAAGCCCTGGACCTACCGAGAGGGACAACGACGAATCATCTACAGGATCAAACCCATCTACTTTGACCTACACTACGACTGATCTTCACAACTTTTTGCGGACTCGCCGCTCGATCCGCCGCTTCACGACGGACCCGGTGCCTGGTTCCGTTATTCAAAGCATTCTCTCCACTGCAACGTATGCGCCCTCCGCGCACAACCGTCAGCCGTGGAGGTTTTGCGTAGTGACGAATTCATCCGTCAAGAGTGCTCTCGCCAACGCGATGGCTGAGGACTTCGAGCGTGACCTCCTTCGAGATGGTGTGGCTCCGGAGAAGATCCAGGTCCAGATCAAGCGCTCTAAGGACAGGATCAATTCCGCGCCGGTGGCCATCATCATCTGCCTCGACATGAGCGAGATGGACACCTATCCCGATGCAAAACGCCAGCAAGCCGAGCGGATCATGGCAGTCCAATCTGTCGCGGCAGCAGGGTTGCAACTGCTACTCGCCGCGCACGCTGAAGGGCTGAGTGGAGTCTGGGTTTGTTCGCCTCTCTTTGCTCAGGAACCCATTCGTAAAACGTTGAACGTATCCGAATCATGGGAGCCGCAAGGTATGTTCTTTCTTGGGTATACAGATGAAAAACCAGAGGCTCGAGAAAGAAAGAGTATTGAAAGTATTTCTTTGTTTCTATAAATGCTCGGTGCCCGCGCTTACGTGCGGCGCACAATTACCAAATTTGCCGTCGCAGACGGCGGCTGGAGCAGGATGAATTGAAAATCGTTGCGCTTGCTGGTGGCGTCGGTGGCGCGAAATTCGCCCATGGACTCGCCCAAATCCTCCCCCCTCGGGACCTCACGGTCATCGTCAACACAGGCGATGATTTTGAGCACTATGGATTGTATATTTGTCCGGATCTGGATACGATTTGTTACACGCTCGCAGGGCTGGCAAATCCCGAAACGGGCTGGGGCCAAGTCAATGAAACGTGGAATGTCATCGAGAATGCATCAAAACTGGGTGGACCTGATTGGTTTCGCCTTGGCGATCGAGATCTGGGCACGCATCTGGAACGCACGCGCCGGCTCAAAGAGGGGCATACTCTATCGCAAATCACTAAAGGTTTCTGCAACGCATGGGGGATCCCACAAACAATTCTGCCCATGTCAGATGCGCCTGTGCGAACGATTGTCGAAACGGAAGAAGGCGACTTGGCATTCCAGGAATACTTTGTCCATCGTCGCTGCGAGCCGCGCGTGAGAGGCTTTCGGTTCCAGGGGGCTGAAGCAGCAGAGCCAGCTCATGGGGCGCGTGAAGCGATCCGGTCCGCAGATGCAGTCATTCTTTGCCCGTCGAATCCCTGGGTCAGCATCGACCCAATTCTGCGTGTATTTTCCCCTCTTTTTGCAGACGGGGCTCCGGCGGTGAGATTCTTTGCCATCTCCCCAATCATTGGTGGGCAAACAGTCAAAGGACCGGCGGCAAAGATGTATCGTGAAATGGGCATGGAGCCGTCCGCGCTCATCGTGGCACAACATTACTGTGATCTCCTCACGGGGTTTGTGCTGGATACACTTGATAGGCAATTGGAAGGAGAAATTCGAAAACTAAATATGGATACACTTGTAACCAATACGCTTATGAAGAGTCATGATGATAGAAAGCAACTGGCTTCTGAAGTACTAAATTTTATAGGCGGAAAGAAGATATGACACTTTGGGCAATTGTCCCCGTAAAGCCTTTGCGACGCGGCAAGTCGCGTCTGGCTGGAACGTTATCCGAAGATGAGCGCACAGAACTTAACCGAAAGCTATTACAGAACACATTACAAACCTTCTCTGACCTGAAAGAAGTGGAAGAGGTGCTGGTCATCAGCCGCGATCCACATGCTCTGACGATCGCGCGCAATTATGGCGCGCGCACCGTCCGCGAGGATGGTCAGCCAGGTCTAAATACTGCCTTGAAGCGTGCCACTGTGGTTGCACAGCTCTACGCCACAGGAGGTGTTCTGGTGCTGCCGGCCGATCTTCCTCTTGTCACGCGTGATGATGTGCTTACGCTCATCGAACGGGCGAACGATCCTCCGGTTGTGGTCATCGCGCCGGACCGACATGAAAAAGGCACGAACGCCTTATTGATCTCTCCCACAGGTCTGATCGAATACGATTTCGGAGAGGACTCGTTCCAGCGTCATTGCCAGCGCGCAAAAGAAGCTGGCGCGCGACTCGAAATCGTCAACCTCCCCACTCTCGGTTTGGATCTGGATCTGCCCGAAGATCTCGAGCTCGTCCGAAAGTTTGAGTTGACAAAGATTGCATAGCGCGGCTCTTACAAGTGAAGAAACAAGTCTTCAGCATGGCAGCTACATGCTGAAGACTTGTTTTGCTAATCGCCTTGCGAAGGTTTTGCCATACAAACCATCAGAAGGTTTATCTTTATCATAAAAATTTGACTATACCCTTTAATATGACATAACACTATTTGGATATGGAGTTTTTTCACTCGGTATCTGTCTGACAAATGCTATAATGAATATGTGATTTTTGACACAAAAAATCCAACTCCTTTTCCAATTGAGGTGTTCCATGCAAAAGAACGGCACGGTAGATTCAAGGATCATGACCAGACACCAGCTCCAGGCGGAACTGCTCAGATGTGAGTACTGCGAGGAGAAACCCTGCACAAACGCCTGCCCGGTCAACTGTTCACCTTTTGACTTCATGATGGCGGCCCGTGTGGGAAATCCATCTGACATCATACGCTCGGCTGCGGAGATCATGCGCAGCAACCCACTGGGAGGGGTGTGCGGGCTGGTTTGCCCGGATCGATTCTGTATGGCGGCTTGCTCGCGAAAGAAGTTTGATGGATCGATCAACATTCCGAAAGTCCAGGCAACGCTCGTCGAAATGGCAAAAAGGCTCGGGGGAATTCCGAAATTTTCAGTACCTGCTCCAAATGGAAAAAAAATAGCAGTGATTGGCGGCGGTCCCGCGGGGCTCGGTGCGGCGTCCGCTTTAGCACAGCTCGGCTACGCTGTGGATATCTTCGAGAGCCGCGAGTCGCTCGGCGGCGCGATGAATTTGATCCCCGAGCAGCGCCTCGACAAGACTGTCATTCAATCAGATATTGAGTTCCTGCTATCGCTTGGTGATATCACCGCGAAGACAGGCGCCAAGGTCGAAGATCCAAAGTGGCTGCTTGCTCAGGGATACGATGCCGTCTGCGTCACCACTGGTTTATGGAAACCTATCGAGCTTGGCATTGAAAACGAAAACCTTACGATCAAGATGGTAGACCTGCTCTCGAACAAGGCAGCCTATACGTTCAACGGTCGCGTGGCGATCATCGGTGGCGGCGCAACAGCGGTGGACTGCGCGATCACAGCCAAAGAACGCGGTGCAACCCACGTCGAGTTGTTCATGCTCGAGAAGCTCGCCGAAATGCCGCTGACGGCTGCCGAACGCCAGGAGTTGGTGGAATACGACATCGAGATCAACGGCCGCATCCGTGTCAGCAAGATCAATGCTGACGGCAAGAAGATCACCGGCATGGAAACGAAAAAAGTTCAGCTGCCGGATGGTCGGCCCTTCAAGCCGGCGAATGTCTCTGATGTCGAAGGCACGGAAGGAATTCGAACGGATTTCGAAGCAGTTGTGATGGCAATTGGGATGCGTTCTTATCTCGCGCGTGAACAAGCGGATGGTCTCTTCTATGCAGGCGATATCTCCAACGGTCCCACCACTGTGGTCGAAGCCGTTGCTTCGGGAAAGAACGTAGCGCTTGAGATCGACGCATACTTGAAAAAACAAGATAAGCCTGACATCAAGAAGACCACCAAATCCTATTTTGGGATGCCCGGTTACAATCCTGTACCCGTTTCCCTTGAAACAGAATTTTTTGGGCGGAAAATCAAATCTCCCTATCTGCTCTCTGCATCGCCTCTGACGGATGGAATGGAGCAGATGAGTAAAGCGTATGAACACGGATGGGCTGGCGGCATCATGAAGACCGCCTTCGACAACGTGCCGATCCACATCCCGTCTGAGTATATGTTCACATTCAATGCTCTCACCTATGGGAACGCGGACAATGTTTCTGGTCACCCGCTCGATCGTGTTTGCCGCGAGGTGGAGCAATTGATCAAGAAGTGGCCCGACCGGTTGACCATCGCTTCAACGGGCGGACCCGTTTCTGGTAACGATGAGAATGACCGTAAAGGCTGGCAGTCCAACACCAGAAAACTCGAAGCAGCCGGCGTGATGGGTATCGAATATTCCCTGTCCTGCCCCCAAGGCGGAGACGGTACCGAGGGTGACATTGTTTCACAGAACGCAACTCTCACGGCCAAGATCATAGACTGGATCATGGAAGTCAGTTCGCCCGATATCCCCAAGCTCTTCAAATTGACAGCGGCCGTTACATCTATTGTGCCGATCCTGCGGGCCATCCGGGCTGTGTTGGATAAATATCCCGAGAAGAAGGCTGGCATTACACTTGCCAACTCCTTCCCCAGCCTGGGATTCCGCCCGGCCGTGGGACGGATTTGGGAAGAAGGGGTTGTAACTGGCATGAGCGGCGACGGTGTCACTCCCATCTCATATCTGACGCTTGCCAACGCGGTCCCACAAGGGATCGAGATCTCGGGCAACGGCGGACCCATGACCTACAAAGCCGCCATGGACTTCCTCGCTCTTGGCGTAAAGACCGTCCAGTTCTGCACCATCGCCACCAAGTACGGCTATGGCATCATCCGCGACCTCGAATCTGGCACGGCCTTCCTGATGCAGGAGCGTGGTATCTCGAGCATGAAAGAACTGATCGGTGTTGCACAGCCGCATCCTATTACGGACTTCATGGCGCTTTCACCGGTCAAGAAAATCTCGAGTTTCAATTATGAGCTGTGCACATCCTGCGGGAACTGCGCACGCTGTCCATATCTTGCCATACAATTGGACAATGAAGGTCACCCCCACTCCGACCCGGCCCTGTGCATCGGGTGCTCAATCTGCGCCAAGAAATGCTTTACTGGAGCGATCGCAATGCGTGAGCGTACCGCTGAAGAGCTTGCGTTGCTCGTCGAAAATTAACAACTGCGACTGCCAAAGCGAAAGGATTGAAAATGACAACGAGATTTGAAAACGGGATCGTCGTAACCCTGGGCAAAAATAATCAGGTGATCTGGAACGGGTCGGTCGTGATAGAAGGTGAGAACATCGTGGCCGTTGGGAATGCCGCAGATTTGCAGAAGCGCTATCCAGATGCTGAGACTGTAGATTGCACCGGAAAGATTGTGCTGCCCGGGTTCATATGCACGCACCATCACTTTTATTCGACGATGGCACGCGGCATGGCCATCCCGGGTGAGCCTGCATCGAACTTCGTCGAGATCCTCGAGCGCCTGTGGTGGAAAGTGGACCGGGCTTTGCTCGATGAAGACATCACCCTCTCGGCCCAGATTCCTCTGGTTGAATGTATCCGCAACGGCACGACGACTGTCATTGACCACCATGCTTCGCCCGGCATGCGCGACGGGTCGCTCGACCTGATCGAAAACGCAGTCCGCCATGCAGGCATCCGCGCCTCGCTGTGTTATGAAGTCTCAGACCGCAACGTGATGGGCGGCGGCGTCGAGGAGAATGAACGCTTTATCAAGAAGATTGGCAAAGGCGACGGGCAAATCGCCGCGATGATGGGACTGCATGCCTCCTTCACGCTTTCCGATGAGACACTGGCAAGATGCGTTGAGATCGCGAACAACGCAGGCGTGGGCTGTCACGTTCACGTTGCTGAGGATCTCGCCGACCGAGAAGACTCAATCCAGAAATACGGCATGCCCACCGTTCATCGGCTTGAGAAGCTGGGTGTGGCCGGTCCGAAATCGCTGTTCATCCACTGCGTTCACATTGACGAATCGGAAATGGATCTGATCGCGTCCACGAACACAAGCGTTATCCACAATCCCGAATCGAATATGAACAACGCGGTTGGGGTCACGCCGCTCTTTAAGCTCCTGGAAAGGAACATCCTGGTTGGTCTGGGCACCGACGGCATGTCTTCGGATATGCTTTCCCAGATGCGGGCGGCCTATCTGCTGCACCGGCTGGCCAACCGCGATCCACGCGTGGCGTTCCTCGAAGCGCCCAAGCTCCTGTTGGAAAACAATGCTGACATTGCCGAGCGCCAGTTTGGAATCCGTCTCGGAGAAATCGCGGAAGGTCGAACGGCGGATCTGGCCATCATGGACTACCAGCCCCCCACCGTCCTCAACGAAGCCAATTTCCTCGGGCATTTGATCTTCGGCCTCGTGGATGCTGTAGTTGATACCACCGTGTGCAAAGGCAAGATCCTGATGCAGGGCAAGAAGATTCTATCGATGGACGAAGAGAGAGTCGCGGCGCGCTCCCGTGAGCTTGCCCCACAAATGTGGCAGAGACTGGCTGCGCTCTAGTCAGATTTTTGAGAAATAAAAACTGTCCCCGAGTATCGGGGACAGTTTGTTTAACCATTTCTAGGAGATGAAAGCTACTTAATTTCGGTGCTGCAAGATCGCCAGATCTCTAGCTGACCACTTGAATCTTCGCGGCAACAAGAACTTTCTTTGTATTCTCGATGATCTCATCGACGCGTGGATGCATACACACAAGACAATAGCCAAAAGGCATTGCATAGGAGCAGGTAACGGGTCCCCACTGTGCACATTCCGCAAGGTTGCCCACTCCGATCTCAACCACACGGCAATCCTCAATGCCCTGTAAGGATTTTGTTTTTGGTTTCGCGGTTTGGCTGGTCATGATCCTATCCAATAACTATTAGGATGCCTGAAGAGATTGAACTCTCTTTGTATTCTCAATGATCTCATCCACCCGCGGATGTCCACACAAGAAGCAATATCCAAAAGGCAGAGCGTAAGAGCATGTAGCGGGGCCTTGCTTCAGACATTCACCAAATTTCTCAACACCAATATCAACCACACGGCAATTCTCAATGCCACGCAGGGATTTTGTTTGTGCTTTCATATGGGGCTTTGTCATGGGATATCTCCACTTCAGGAATACGAAAAACTAGATCAACTTATATTCAGTATAGGACGATGGCACCCTTATTTATAGTGATTATCTTCACAATCGCCGGGGATGATACTCCTGATTGTGTAACCGTATAGATGCGTTCTTAGCCGCAAAATTTGCGTAGTCCACAGAAAAGTCCTAAATTTACTTTCAGGTATAATGACCTTTACTATCAACATATACAGATTGACTGAACCATAACAGAATCTCCCGAACCAAAAAACTGAATTAGGTTTCACCATCATCCAACCAATGGAGGTTTGCCGCCGTGGAAAGAGTAGCACTATATCTACAAGACTCTCATGATCTCAGAGACGGATTGGACTACGCGCGTTATGCGGAAGCGCATGGCTTCGAAGCGGTCTGGCAGGCGGAGTCACGCCTGGTTCGCGATGCGATCGTCCCCATGGCTGCCTATGCAGCCGTCACGGAACGCATCAAGGTCGGTTCGGGCGTGATCAATAACTGGACTCGTAACATCGGTCTCCTGGCTGCCACCTTCCTGACATTGGATGATCTGGCCCCAAACCGCATCATCTGCGGAATCGGTGCCTGGTGGGATCCACTGGCGAGCAACGTGGGTATCAAACGCCGCAAACAATTGACAGCGATGCGTGAGACGGTCGAGGTCATGCGCCGCCTGTTGAACATGGAACGGGTCACGTTTCACGGAGAATTTCATCAAGTGGAGGGGATCGAGCTAGACGTTGTCCATGGGCGGCGCGAGCCGCGCAATATCCCGATCATGATTGGCGCCACGGGTGACTTGATGATGGAGTTGACCGGGGAAATCGCAGATGGCGTGGTGCTCAACTACTGCGTGCCGCCTGAATATAACGACAACGCTCTGGAGTTACTGGAGAAAGGACTGAAGAAAGCTGGCCGCAAGATGGAAGAATTCGATCGCCCGCAGCTGATTGTCTGCTCGGTGGATGAGGACCACGATCAGGCCATCGAGTACACCAAGGAACTGCTTTGCCAGTATCTCGCCCAGCAGCCGCACATTGCCAAAGCATCCGGTGTTTCGCAGGATGTGATCCAGGAGATCCAATCGATCCTCGGTTGGCCGGCCACCAAGGAGCAGATCAACAAAGCAAAACATCTTGTGCCCGATGAGCTTGTGTATCGGATTACGGCTTCAGGCACACCCGATGAGGCAAAAGCGAAAGTCGAGGAATACAAGAAGCGAGGCTGTACCTGCCCGATCTTATATCCTGTGGGCGGCAACTTTAGACTATTGATTGACACCTTTGGACAAACTTAGACTTATCTATTTCCTCCCAGATAGAAAGTGCCTCCTGAGATCAGGAGGCACTTTCTATTTCTGGGGTTTGTGTTTTCTGCAAATAATCAAGTAATAACTGCAAGGCCGCGTCCGCTGCAAAGGCCTTATTTTCCTCGCGATTGCCCGAAAACTGGAAAAGCTCTGCCCACTCGCCATCTGCGGCCACGAGCCCGATCCAGGTTGTGCCGACTGGTTTCTCAGGCGTTGCGCCGCCCGGGCCGGCAATTCCGCTCACAGAAACCGCAATGTCGCCCTTCATCAACTTACGCATGCCTCTTGCCATTTCGAGAACAGTTTCCCGGCTGACAGCACCCTTCGTGTTCAGGGTATCCCAGGAGACGCCGAGCATCTCGACCTTCGCCTCATATGCATACGTTACGGCCCCTGCCAGAAAGTACTCTGAGGAGCCTGGCACATCTGTGATGCGACTGCCCAGCAGCCCGCCCGTACAGGACTCCGCCAGTACAAGCTTCAGTTTTCGTTCCAGCAGCAGACGACCGACCTCAATTTCTAATGATTTTGGCATGTTAACCTCATTGAAGGGAAATTATACCCGCCTCAATCTCGGTTATAATTTTGCATATGGCAGACTGGGCAGGAAAAAAGCTCGGCAAGGTCCTTATCCATGACCTGATAGCCCGGGGGGGCATGGCTGAAGTCTACACAGGAACACATGAGTCTTTCGGGCGAGTTGCAGTGAAGGTGATGAGGAGCTTGCTCGAGCGAGATTCAGACCAACTTGCCCGTTTCCACCGTGAAGCAGAAGTCATTGAATCGTTGCGTCATCCAAACATTGTGCAAATGTTCGACTATGCCATTGTTGATGAATCCCCCTATCTCGTCATGGAATATATACCAGGTCCGTCGCTGGCGACGTACCTGAAAAAGCTGCATGATAATCAACAGCGTCTACCTACTTCCATTGTGGCACAGATCTTGAAGTCGGTAGCCAGCGCTCTGGATTATGCTCACCTTAAAGGACTCGTCCATCGTGACATAAAGCCCGCGAACGTGCTGTTGCGCTCCCAAACTGAACCCGTTGAGTTGGTTAAGCCTCTTCCCCTGGATGTAGAGCCGATCTTGACCGACTTTGGACTGGTCCGCCTCCTCGACTCAACGATGCTCACCACGGCCGGTTCGGTCAGCGGCACACCCACGTATATGAGTCCCGAGCAGGCCCGCGGCGAAAAAGTCACCAAGAGCACGGATATCTATTCGCTGGGTATCATGCTTTATGAGATGCTCGCCGGCACGGTTCCCTTCCAGGCAGATACCACCTTCGGCATGTTGATGAAACACATCAATGAGCCGCCTCCGCCGATTCCGGGCATTTCGCCCGACTTGCAGGCCATCATCGATCGCGCGCTGGCAAAAGATCCCACACTTCGTTATGAGAGCGCCGGAGACCTCGCAAAAGAGTTCATCGCGGTCTTTAGCGGTCAGACGCTTTCCCCAGGTACGCTTCACATTGCGGAGCTGGCCCGGCAGGCATCTGAAGCCGGGCGTCCGATTAATAAGGTGCAGCCAGAGACACGCCGCTCCAACTGGATCCGAATTGGCATTGAGGTTGTCATCTTATTGATTTTAGGATTTATTATCTACCAGTTCATTGATCCCACCCAGGTGTCGGCGGTGGCAACGCCTCCTCCTCTTGATCCCAACATTCCGGTGGGAAGAATGCGCTTCGATGACTTTAACTTTTATATGGATAATGTTTCCATCACACTGAATAATTCTGTTCCCCAACCAGAAGATGGGAAGCATTACGAGGTTTGGCTGATTGGAAATGATGGCACAACCATCCGGGATATAGGTACCCTCGAGTACGGCGCTTCCGGGGTTGGGCGTCTGGAATTCAATGAGCCAAGTCAAGCGAATCTCCTCAAAGATTTTCACCAGGTCCAGATCACGCAAGAGGAAGATGGAGTTGATATCTCCGTCCCAGCCGGAGAGGTCGTCTATTCTTCCGTCTTTCCTCCACAGGCATTGGAGAGTATCCGTCATTTGCTCGTCTCGCATGAGACAGTGCCTAATCAGGAACCGCTTATACAAAGCCTGTGGTGGTACAGTAGTGAATATGTCAACAACTCTATCAATGGCGACGCAGATGACCCAGACTCATTGGGCATTGTGCAGGCGTTCGAGAACGATGATGAGGCGGCTTTACGCAAACGAACTGAAGAGATCATTAACCAGATCGTTGGCAGTTTGAGCGACCAATTTCTGGATTATGATCGGGATGGGGAGAAGGATGTCTCTGGGGATGGGTATGGCAGTCTGCCGCAGGGTGAGGAGCGTCTTGGATATCTCCGAGAAGCCGCCCTGTATGCCAGTAATGCAGCAGAAGCAGCCGATTCTACACCAAGCATGCGCACCAATAATGAAAGTGTTCAGATTTGTCTTGCGAACATGGAAGGCTGGACAAATGAGATTCTTACGCTTGCCCTACAATTGAATAGAACGCCCATGGGATCGCAGATGGAGCCGATCATCGCACAATTAACCACTCTGGGAAATCACCTTGTTCATGGCGTGGATGCGGACCAGAATGGATTTATCGATCTTGTCCCAGGCGAATGCGGCGGAGATGCTGCTTATGACCACGCTTACTGGATGGCGGACATGCAGATCTACCTCGGCCCAGATAGAGTGCCCCCATCTGGCAAATAAGCAAAAACCTCCTGCTGCATACAGCAGGAGGTTTTTTATCATGCCAGGAAACTTATGGCACCGGGGTCATGATCGTATTGAATGTATCCATGAACTCAGGAGCCAACATAGTGATAATGCTGCCCACGGCCACAGCCACACAGCAAGCGATCGCAAAGACAGGAAGAAGGAGCGAAGCGGCAGCCGGTCCCCAGCCAAACTGGTTGACGCCCTTCACCGCCATAATTTCCAGAACGAGAACATAGAGACCTGCAAACAAACCCAGTATGCCGAAACAGGCTCCTACGAAGGGAATAGCAGCCAACAAAGTAAGCCCGGCACTCACCAGATTAAAAGGAGTGACAATAGCCGCGATAGCATACGCTAACTGATCGTATGTTCCACGCCCACCAAACATCTTGGCGATCACCTGCACAATGCCGACCGCAAGCGCAAAAAGCACTGTAGAGATCACTGCCCCAATCGGCGCACCGCAGATCGCAGTCATCAGCCCACCCCCCGCCTGCGGAAATCCCTCAATACCCAGGTCGGAGTTCTGCATCATCTGGTTCATCAGCCTGCCCTGCACCAGCGAAACCAGGAAAAAATTAACTAACGATCCCAGAAAGACCCACAAGAGAGCTGTTGTCAACTTCGCATTCGGCGATTGAGCGATTCGTGCAAAGGTCTCGTCGCTGGGCCGGGTAAGTGCATCTCTCCAAACGGTAACCCATTCTGAGAAACCAGAGGGCGGCGGTAACATGGGGGCATTGGTCGGTTCGTTCATAAACTCCTCCGAGATATTAAGATTTCTTTAATTATTGCACGAAACGGGGTGAATTACAACCCGGTGAGTGCAAACTAACACAAAGATACTATATTCACGAAGTAAAAAACGTTGAATTGACAGCGCGGCTTGTTTTAGGGTAAGGAAGAATTTTCAGCGTCAAATGGTAATGTCGACTCCCAGATTGGGTCACCCAATGGCCTCATACGGCTCTAGATGAGAGCTAAAACTCCAATTCCCGCGCGTCAGGACAATATCTTTCTTTGTGGCCAGGTTACCGCATCTTTGATATCACACAGGTGGCAAAGGAGAGGTGTTATTTGCGTTACGTCCTTCACAAAAGTTGTTACACAATTCAACTAGTTTTTGTTTGACAGACGAGCTAATAGTACCCCCTTTGAAACTGCCATCTTGAGTGTTAGGTAGGAAAAGCCAAATCTTTTTAATGAACGTTTTGTGGGATAACTAATCAATGAAAATTTCAACCACTGATCTTGAGTACCGTATTTTGGGCATCCTGACCATCGGTACATCTATCTCTGTTTTCGGGAGTTATGTGAAAGCTGGAAGCCTAGTCTTGCCAAGTGGAAAGCAGACTTTGTGGCTTGACTCGTACCAGAAGAATCCTATAATTGTGGACAGCAACGGTAAGATTTGATTAACTCGGGCTGTGATAACACTTTTTGCCGGGGATGTAATATTGTCAATCTAAACCGCAAGAGGGCAAAAAGCGTTAGATATCGACAACTAAGCTGGGAGATCAACCTAATTTAAGTTAGCTGTCGATACGAATCGCGGTCACCCATCCAAAAAGGAGAAAAAATGGATCCCATCGCTTCCTACTTAAAGGAACTGAATAGGAAATCACAGGGGTATCGACCTACTTGGCTGCCTAATTTGCCTCTCCAATTGGGCAATGTCGGTGTCTTGGAAAAAGAGGTTTTTCGCAAGGAGGCGACTCTAGAGAGCTTAGGCATTGCTTTTGAATCAGAAACCAGCGAAAGTAATAGCAATATTGATCTTTCAAGCGAAAGCGGCATCACGGTTATAACCAAGGTAGAAGGAAAAGTAGAGCCGAAAGCGGTGAGTTTGGGCGTTGCCGATGCGGGATTCATTGTTGAGTTCAATAATAAGAATTGCTTTGTTTTCAGAATCAGAGGATCAAGAACAAGTATTATTCAGAACCTTGCCGATGTAAAAGCCGAAGTATTACGTAGATATGATGCTAATGATTGGGACCCCAACCTAGTGATCATTAGTGAGATCATCGAAGCCAAATCAGCAACCATTTTGCTTTCGGGCCAGGCAGGGGCGAAGATTGAATTAAAGGCGCAGGGTGATTTAAATGTTGCCACCATGGACATTGCCGATGCGGGGCTCAATCTGAGACTGGAATCGGGGCAGTCCCTGGCCGCACAGATTATCGGTCAAAAGGGAATTACTCCTCTCTACCGTGTCGTAGGGATCAAAAAACGGCTATTTTCGAGCGGATTTGCTGGGCGTGAACCGGGAGACGAACCACAAACGAAAAAGGATGACATTGAAGTTGCGGAGATTGAGATGGAAAGTCTTCCTGAAGAATGACAGTTATGTCAGGGGATTACTGCTTGATATATCTACCGTAGTCCCGTTGAATTCTCTGCTAAACTCGGCTGCATTTAGCCAATGAGACAAGATCAAGCTTTTTTAGAAGAAGGCTAATTTCCCATATGCACGATTTATTTGCACTACTCGTCGCCATCGATAGGTATGACCAACCTGGAATTAACGATCTTAGCGGCTGCCTGAATGACCTGGAAGGTATGGAACTAAGTCTTGAAAGTTACTGCAAAAGAAGCAGTAATCTAACGCTGCATAAGCGTGTTTTAAGAAACAAAAAGGCGACGCGTCGAGCGGTAATTGACGGATTCAAGCTTTTTGATAGTGCCAACCAAGATGACGTCTGTCTTTTCTATTTCAGTGGCCATGGGGCGCAGATTGATGCCCCGAAAGAGTTCTCGCATGAGGCAGACAAAATGCTTGAGTCCCTTGTTTGTCATGTGGAAAAGGGCAATGATAACTTGCTTATTGATAAGGAATTGTCATGTCTAATTGCGAGGGCACAAAGTGGTAAAGAGGTGCATTTTGTGGTCATTACAGATTGCTGTCATTCTGGTTCAAATACCAAAGATAGTACTTTCAAAGTAAGGAGTGTTTCACCTAATATTAACTCAAGGGAAGTTAGTGCCTATTGGGGGCGTTCTGATTATGTGGAAATTAAGAATGAAGTCGGTGAACTCATCCGTTTGAGCTCCCCCATTGGCAAACACTTTAAGATAGGTGCTTGTACCAGTAGCGAGCTGGCCAAAGAAAAAGTGCTTGGCAGTGACGGCAAAATAAGAGGCGTTTTTACTTACGGATTGCTGGAGGTGCTGAAAGAGAATAGCTACAACTTAAGTTATTCGAATTTGGTCAGAAAGATAAAAATTAAGACCCAGGCGCTAGCAAAAGATCAGTCACCGCAGATTGAGACAATTGCACTCCCCCCACAAGAATGCAGTCGTATTTTTTTGAATGGTTTATTTGACGATGAAAAACCGACCTTTCAAATTAGCTATGAGAAAGTACAAGGCAGATGGGTGATCAATGTGGGCCACATTTATGGCGTCCAAGAGGCTGACATCGCAGTTTTGGATAATGGTACGGAAGTTGTGATCAAAAAGGTCTACATAAACTTTTCGCTACTGGACTTCGGGCCGTTAAGCTTTTTTGATCGAGAAAAAATATATGATGCTAGCATTAGACCCGGGTCAAAAAAGAAATTGAATCTAGCCTTTGCCCCAGATAGCAACGAAGAATGTAAAAATGTGTTTTCAACACTTCTCAAAGAAACCAGGTCACCAGCGATTGACTTTGATTCCAACAAGGGGATTGATTATGTTATCCGTACCGTCGATAATGTGCTCGCGCTCACTCATCCCGAAGGTAAAACTCCTGTTTTTTCGAGAATCCCAGGACAAGAAAAAGCCCAGGCCAGACTCTTTCTGAAAATAGTAGAACAAATCGCGGAATGGCATCACATCATATCGATATCTAATCCGGGGTCAACAATACGCGAAGCTGAGATCGGCATCGACCTGAGAATGGTAGAGAACCCTCAAAGCCAACAGAACCCTGATGGCGCTCCGGCTACATTGATCGAAAATTGGCAGGGAGAGAATGTTTTTCGTTATATCTTTGATCCTACTATTCCTGGCGGTCCTTGGCATCCACCGGCGTTTCGACTGTCAATCGGTAATCACAGCCACACAAGAAGCTTTTGGGTGAGTGCACTGTACTGTGGCAGTGGGTATACTTTTGACAGGACCCATTACACGTCCACGTTGTTCAGCATTACCAATAGATTCCTGGAAAAGGAACTGTTAGCAGCTAAAGGCCAAATAGCCAAGCTGATGGATGAGATCCATGATCACCACGCAAATTATCATATTGCCTACGAATCGATCCAACTGAGTTTGTTAGATGACTATTTCGATCAGGGCTACAATGAGATCAAAGATCTCATCAAAATATTCGTTTCAACCGAAGAGCTAGACACGTCGCCTTTTAATATGCATGGCATCCCAATCGATACGGAAGGTATATTGGCTGCAAGACCAGCCGGCAAAAACCCCCTGCTGCAACCACCGCAACCTGATTGGCGCACATTCGAAATTCCGATTACAGTGGTGCGACCTAGGGATCAGGGTCTCCTTGGTGTTGGCCAAGATAAGAGCTTCTATGGACTGACAATCGTTGGTCATCCTACGTTCTCGGCAAGAATTATTCTCTCTACAGTAGATGAATTTATCCGATCTACGACATTAACACGGACTGGAGACGATGGAAAATCAAGCCAAAGCAATGAATTAAATGGACGCAATATTTGCATGGCGAGACCGGAAATCATATTTGGTAACGAGACTGTTCGTACCATAGAACTGACAAATGGTTTAGGCGAAATTCAGGGATGCGGTGTAATCGAATTCTATGGCACAGCAGGTGCGGAATTTATTAATCACGAGCGACCTCTGCGATTGAATATTGATCCGAATAAAATTCGGATCGAGACGACACGCAAAATCATTCTCGTTGGATATTCAGCTGTGGAAAGAATGTATTTTGCTTTAGGGACAATGGATAAGAATCAAGAGATTAGGGTTGATCTCCTGCCGTATGAATCGCCTTCCTTGATTGATGGTCTTGGCGGTTCCATAAAATTACTGTTATTGAGTGTACAGTCGGGGTTTGAAATTACTTCATACGGAGGCTCCCGGAGATAAGCCACGTCAGCGTTGCACAGATTACGACCCGGGCAGGATTTCGCTTGAAGGGATCGACTGGCAGGTCGAATTGCGCTCCAAATACCCAAAGTTGGTGTAAACATGGCACTGAAATTTGTAAGACCCAATAGCTACAATAATTTTTGGGGGATCTTTATTGGCGTAGAAAAATTCCCTAATAGCAGAGGAGAAATAGGTAGTTTAATGCATTCAAACGAGGATGCGGACAAAATGTGTGAAATATTCTGGGCAAAAAAAGTGAGTGAAGAAAGACAATATGAATTATGTTTGCTCGTCAATGAGGGCTATAAAGTTCCTTATGAGCAATGGGTCGATGTTCAATCTGCAACAAGAGCCAATATACTGAAGGAGCTGACCAGATGTCTGAAATTGGCAAAAGCTGACGATTTCTTGCTCCTTTACATATCAACCCATGGCATCATTGATTTTGATGATTATTTTTTCATTCCCAGTGATGGAGAGATGGATAATGTACTGGGCACGGGGATCGCTTCGTCTACTCTAATCGGGGCTATTGGGAAGGCATCCGCAAGAGGGGTGAAAGCGCTAATAATAATTGATACTTGTCATGCAGGAGCAGTCAGTTTTGATATTGCAAAATATAAGGGTGAGTTCGCTTGTCTACTATCGTCTTCCCCAGTAGAGTATTCCTACGAATTTTATAATATCGAACATGGTGTATTTACCGAGTTTCTAATCAAAGGGCTAAAGGGAGAAGCCATGGCGGACAACAGAATCACGCTTGTTAGCCTATACGACTATGTTTATCAAAAAGTACAGAATCAGACAGGTAAACGACAGAATCCGCTGCTGATTGGCACATTGAACTATGATACCGTCTTAATTGAAAGCGAAAAGAGCCAAATCATCTATAGCGACAATAGCGTTCAGACACGATAAGAGTGCTCGTCTGGAAAACTGACTATGCCTGCAGGACGAATCGCTGACAATCGAAATAGAATCAGGGATATTTACGGTTTTTTCGTTGGCATCGATCAATACCAGGACCCCTCTATAGCTTCTCTAATGGGCTGTGTAAGAGATGCCGAAAGTATGCTCTCTGCATTTAACCCACATCATAAAGAAATCATGCTAAATAAAGAGGCGACCCGAAAGAATATTCTTGGTGTTATTCAAGCGTATGTAAAAAATTTGAAAACCAGAGATTTACTCATATTTTCAGTTTCTGCACATGGGGCTATTGTAAATAGTGATTTTTCAATCGTAACCTATGATACACAACAAGACAATTTGCTGGGAACTGTGCTGCCAACATATTATGCTTTGACTGCTCTTAGCGAAATTACTAAGAATGGAGGACGCGTATTAATAATCTTGGATACTTGCCATGCGGGGGCGATAAATTTTGACATAGGAAAATATAGTGGCATTCTCTCAGAAGGTGGCATGTCATGCCTGAATTCTTCAGGGCCAAATGAGCAATCTTATGAGGCAACATTCAAAACTGAAAGCGGCGATGTGCAACAGGGCGTGTTTACAAGACATCTTATCGATGGTTTGAACGGCAAAGCTGATCACGATGGTCTACGCATAATTACACTCAGAGATCTTTATGATTATATATATGGAAAAGTATCTAGTACGCACAGACAACACCCCGTATTAATAGGTACCTTAGAGGGAAATACAATATTAAAGGCATTTGGAAAAGGCTGATTTGCTTAATGTATTTTTCGGTCTGGTTGTGGAGAATTACTAAGTCCTGTTGCATAGCCAATAGTTCTTCCGGCGGACGGCGAAGTTGTACCGTGAATTTCATAATTGACCAGTTTAAGCGACCTTGGTGGCACTGACTCAAAATAGGTGTCGGTCGCGTATTGAGAGCTCGCTTAGGTAGGCTGAACAGCTTGCCCTGCATAAAATTGATAGGTGCGCCTTAGTCAAGCATTGATAGTATTATCGACTTATAGCCACTGCAACAGCTCAGGCATGTCCTACTATCAGATTTATTATATGTACATTGGCAAGACTTGGTTTAACTAACGGAGAATGTAACCAAATTTCTTTTGGGGTAGAACAAACCGGGCGGCATGCGAAGGGATAACCATCCCCTAAATATCTGGGCCTCTACGATTCTCAGACTTCACAGGCATAAACCATTCGGTGCTGGTACAGCTTTACCAGCACTACCTTTTGTAAGTCCTTAGTATCGCCTTTTCGCCCGTGAAGATAACACAAAGATACTATACTCACGAAGTAAAAAACATTGAATTGACAGCGCGGGTTGTTTTAGGATAAGGAAAATTTTTTAGATTTAACAGGAATAATTCTGGGGCAAAAGACGTTAGCCGACCAACTTTCTGCCCAATCGTTTCCCCAATATATTGCCAGAAAACAATAATTATACGTGAGCTAAAAACCTGATCTGGAGGCGTTCTGACAATATCTTTCTTTGTGTGCGGTTTCCCCACAGATCTGGTAAGACAAGGGTGGATCTTGCCTGTGCCTGTAATCATTCTATAGAGAAACAATGGGAAAAGA
>DATHTL010000121.1:0-39474 GCA_035463255.1 Anaerolineales bacterium
AGCGGAGGTGGAAAAGCTCAAAAGCACATTTGTGGCCATTGTCTCGCATGAGCTGCGGACACCGCTGAACGCGATTCTGGGCTACGCGGAAATGTTCAAAGAGGCTGTGTACGGGCCAATGAACGAGAAACAGATCAATATGGCGGACCGGATCATGAAAAACACGCAGCGCTTGCTCGGGTTGATCAATGATCTTCTCGACCAGGCCCAGATGGAAGCCGGCAAGCTGACCATCCAGATAGGACCCGTGCGGCCCGCTGACTTGCTCGAAAACCTGCATGGCGTGATGGATCAGATGGCTCATGAAAAGGGATTAAGGCTGACCAGTGAGATCGACGACAACCTGCCGGAAGTCCTGAATGGGGACGCGGCACGCCTCCAGCAGATCCTGGTCAATCTTGTCAATAACGGGGTCAAGTTCACGGACCATGGTACCGTGCATGTGCGATTGTTCTGTACGCTGGCAAACAAATGGGGCATCGAAGTCTCCGATACCGGGCGGGGGATCCAGGACGAGGAGCTGCCCCATATCTTCGATACATTTCGGCAAGTGGATGGCGCTGCCACCCGGATCCATGGCGGATTTGGGCTGGGACTGTCCATAGTCAAGCAGCTAGTGCAGCTCATGAACGGAGACATCAAAGTAAAAAGCAAAGTGGACAGAGGTACAACTTTTACGATTTCCCTGCCACTGGTCATCCCTGAATCGAATATGGAGAAATGGAGAGATCTATGAACGAACGGGCTTTGATCATTGAAGACGATGAGGATCTTGCCAATATCTTTGCGGAGGCCTTACGCGGTGTCGGCTTCGACGTGGAACATGTGGCAGACGGGCAGGTGGCGCAACAACGCCTGAGGAATGGACAACCGCCCTACATGATCCTGTTGGATATGCACATTCCCCACATCTCTGGCGCAGATCTGTTAACCAACATCATCCGCAGGGAGGAGCGCTTTGCAGACACGATCGTCATTATCACAACTGCCGATGCCCGCATGGGAGAAGCCTATACCGAACAGGCAGACTTTGTGATGATCAAACCGATCTCGTTCGTGCAACTACGGGACCTGACGAGCCGCCTGAAACCAAAGGAATAACACAGACGTGAAGTACATCCGGGAACATTGGTCGCAGTCAAAAGCATTCCGTGTCCTACTTGTTCTGGCAATCATCTATGCAGTTCTCCGGCTCCTAATTCAGGTATTTCTCTTCTCCGATGCCCTGCGTCCTGAGGCGGTGGCAGAGGGCGTTCAGGTATCGGCAGATCTGCAGCAATCGTACATCGCATCGGCGCAACACTTTCAGGCGCGTGAAGATCTTTACATGAAAGGGTCGTTGGAACATGTAGAGGCTCATTACCTGTATTCGCCTGCCTTTGCGTTTTTTTTCTCCCCCATTCTTCTTTTACCGCTATATATCCTTCTGCCGCTCATGCTCATCATTCACGTGGGGGTGTATGCTCTGCTCTATGTATGGTGGAGCAAAATATTTGAACAAAACAATTTGACCAATATCGCCAGACAATGGGCAAGCCTTCTGCCTCTTTACCTGGTCTTCTCCGCCTTCTGGGACGACCTGTCTTACATGAACACCTATATCATTGTTGCCCTGTTTGCCACATTCTTGATCGATGCGATCCTGAAAGGAAAACTCGGATGGGCCGCCTTCTGGCTGGGAGCTCTGATTCTGCCTATTAAGCCGCACTGGGCATTTGCGCTGGCTTTACCATTACTTCTTGGTAGATATCGTTTCTTTTTTAAGCTTCTAGGCGGGGCAGTTCTGGCTTATGTAATCGTGGCTGCAGTTACGATCGTGGCGGGCGGCTATGAATACGGACTGCGCCAATATCAAGATTACTTTGGCTTCCTGGCGCGCCTCACGCGTGATTATCCGTGGTGGGGCCCGGAGAGGCCATTCCTTGGCTACAACCACTCCATTATGCAAATTGTCCTCTATGTCTTTGGCGTGTCTACAGCAAATATGCGTCTGGCTACAATCGTCAAGTTAATTTTGCTTCTTCCCCTGGGATGGATTACCCTTAAGTTCCTTCGAAATCCCATCAAGTTAGCAGGAAAGGATGTTCCGGAGACAGCGTTGGCGCTTGTCTTTGCTCTTTATCTTGGCGCCTTTATCTGGCTGGACATGGTCTGGGAGCTGTCGCTCGGTATTGTGATCTTTGCCTATTTGCTGGCGACATCCACTCAAAAGTGGTTCCGAGGCGGATTATGGACTTTGTTCGGGGTCTACGCGCTCCTGGATATCTGGCGACTTGTCAGTTATATGGCTCTCGGGGATGATGTTCTGTACCAGGGCGCTTATGTACTCAGCGATCCACTCATTTACCTCCCCTGGATCATAATGGTGTTGCTGGCTTTCTACGCGATCCTATTGGTAAGACTAAACAGGTTCTCCATCAAGCCAGTTTGATGTATACCATCCTAAAAAAGCCTCCTGTTCTATTCACAGGAGGCTTTTGTTATCCACTTCCAAATCAATCATTCAAATGGTACGTGTGGTATCCGTTCTGGCACGGGTTGCCCCAGGCAATATGCATCTCACGGGAGGTCAGATCGATCACCAGCGCAGAGATGGTGCTCTCACGGTCCAGCGGATCGATCCCCTGGATATTATGATTACAGATCGAGTTCGGCAGATTGACATGATCCTTTTGGATGACCTGCAATGTCTTAATTGTGTGCTTGGAATTTTGCCTCAATAAGCGGTTGGCACGGAAGTAACGCACGCGTGAAGAGATCAATTCTTCGGGTTCGTTTTCGACCTCTTTCATGGTGGGCGTCAAATAATGATTGGTGTGGACCATGTACCCATCGGTGCCATACAAGATATCGAATTTACGTGCGGAAACTTCCACTGAATACAATTCCCCATGATCGTCGGCGAGCAGGTGGTTATAGCCTGCTGCACGGTGAGAGACGAGCGTCCGTCCCAGTGCGCCGGATAGACGCCGGGAGGCCAGGACTGCACGCGCCACTACCAGGCGCGGAATTCCAATGCGTGAGTCGTTGGGGTACACGGAATCAATCAACTGGGCAATGCCATAGGCGTTGAAACCCACATTGGGCAGGAGCCCGCCATAAGTCATAGCAAGGAACGGGGGTTCTTCCTTCGGTTTCGCTGAAACGACATATACATCGTTCTCGTCTTCGGGAAGCCAGTCTTCATTATGTGCCAGAAGAACGTGACCGTCCGCTGTGCACTCCTCGTTGACCGCAAAGCTTGTGCACCGTGTGAGATGGAGCGCGTCCATGGTGACGGCCTCCATGGCATTCAAGACCATGACATCGTCGAAGGAGGCATTAGCGCCTTGCGCAATTCCCTGCATTTCTTCTATATACTGGGGATAACGTTCCTCGGCAAAAGGCAGATATTTGCGCGATTGGATCCTTGCCCCGTTCCAGGTAAGTTCCAGCTTATCGTAGGATTGATCTATTAATATGTGGGCATTTTCAATGCTATGCCGCACCTGCTCACGGCGAGCTTCGCCGATCTGACATCCCATCTCGTGGTGCGTCCCAGAGACTTCAACCAATGGCGGGGGAGCATTGTGGACAATTGTGTTTGGGATCGGTGTTTCTCTGAAAGCCATCTTTTCCTCTGTAAAAAGAACCCGCCCCACTCTTGCACGGGGCGGATTCATTATAACATGAGGAAATTTTGGGTCAGGCGGCGGGCGGAAGGTCCCCGGATCCCGGTGGGGGTGACGGGGGCGTGTAAACCATCAGCGCAGGAACTTGAACGGGGCGCGTCCCAAAGCGGGTAATCACCACGGCGCCAACGGCCAACAAACCAACCAGTGCGGGAACGATCCACGTGACGCAAGCCATAAATGGAAGCAGGTGGTTCAGCGATTGGACAGAGGCAACGATAAACACAAGGATGAATGTGCCCACGCCGGTAGCGATCACCGGCGTCCAGACCTGGTGCAAGGCCTTGCCCAAACGCTCGCCAATCTCCTGCCCGATGGAGATCACGCCAAAGAGCCAGGCAAACGCAAGCGGGATCAAGCTGAGTCCAACAAGCGGCAACAGGATTAAAGTGAGCGCAGCCACAAATAACACAACGATAGTGAGCAGACCAATACTGGTGGTCATTAAAGGTTGAGCAACCACTGCCTCAGAAACACGGGCAAGGTGGGGCTGGAAAAATAGCGTAGCCAAAATTCCTAAGAACGACACGAGCAATGCAGAGCCAAAAACACGCATAAACTCACCAAACGGGTTGTAGCTGATGTTAATCTCCGGACGCGGGACATCGGGTACGCCTGGCACATCCGGTACGGTGGGCGGGATGCGACCATTCGGGAAAACGACATCGGGGGCGACATTATTGACAACTTCACCCTCGATCTGTGCCCCTTCATCCCGGTTCAGCTGGCCGCCAATGGTGACGACATCTCCGGTCACCAGAGCAGACTCTTCGAGGCTGACCTGGCCGCCCATCACCACAACATCGCCCTGAGTTTCGCCATTACTCTCAATGGTGCCCCCGATGACCACAAGATCCCCATTCAGGATGGAGTCTTCTTCCAGGGTCACGTTACCACCAAAGACAACCAGGTTGCCGTCGAAGGTATCACCGCTTTCCAGAGTGAAGTTGCTGCCAAAGATGACCCGACCACCGCTATCCGGGTCAGGGCCCTGGGCGAGGGCTGGGCTTGCTGGCAAGATCAGCAAAGCCAGCAGAAAAAATAAGGTAAACAGTTTAAGCGTTGTACTCTTCATAGATTAAACTCCTCGCGGAACACCTCGCTGAGCGAGCCGCCAGATTGATACGAACCACAAGAGGGCGAGTCCTGCAGCGGCGGAAATCATGACCATCCACGCAAACGGCGGCAGGAAGCCAGGAATCACATCCAAAAATACAGAGCTGGCCTGGGCCATCGCCCTCAGTGTCGTCACAAAATACACGCCCCAATCGATCAGGGCTGCAATCCAGGTCGCGGGCGAGGCCAGGAATGTTGCCAGGTACGGCCCCGCCAGCCACATCAGCATGACCAGGCCTCCGAGCGTGAACAGGACCGAGCCCCAAATTCTGCGGCGGCGGTCGGCTGCTCGCTGTTTCGCCAGCCTCAACTGGAAGCGCGCAGAGAAGCCCGCTGCCGGTGGAACCATTTTTACGGTCCGTAACGCCCTCCCGGTTTCCAACAGTGCGCTGCAATAACTGCAGAACCGCAGGTGTGCATCGAGCTCAAGCTTCTGCTTGGGATCGAGCGGCTTGTCATTCAACAGCCAGTCCTCAAAAGGCTGGTGATTCATAGACTCTCCTTTCGGCGCGAGAGCGAGGCTCTTCTTCCTGCCACATGCCCGCCAACGCGCGGCGCGCACGGTGCAGGCGGCTTTTGACGGCACTCACTGTCAGGCTCAGAGATTCAGCAATTTCGACTTCCGAATAGTCATACCAGTAGCGCATGATGACTGCAGCACGATCGGTTTCATCGAGATCCTTGAGCAAAACGTGCAGGCGCTCGCGATCTTCGCGTTTGACGGATTCCGCTTCCGGGTCGGGAGAGGCGGCATCGGCGATCTCAAAGGTCGTACCGTCCTCGTTCTCCTCATCCATCGAGAACATCGAAAGCTTGCGCCGGCGCAGTCGGTCAATGCAATAGTGCGCACCGATCGAGAGTAGCCAGGTGGCAAACGACCGGTTGCGGTCATAGCGATGCAGGTTTTGATACGCGCGCAGGAAGGTTTCCTGAGCGGCGTCTTCGGCAGCTTCCGGCTCGCCTAACATGCGATAACAGAGATTGTAGACGTGCGTTTGGTACTCCTCGACAAGCCTCGTAAACGCTTCGTCATTGCCTTGCTGAGCCTGGAGAACCCAGGCAAGTTCTTCGTTCACTCGCGCTCCTTGTACTTGTTATACGCAGATTGTGAAAAAACGTCGCGAACTATGGTTAGCCCCTGAGTCACTGAGACGCAAAGATATCAAATTTGGAAGAAATGCAAAATTTCTAATGAATATGCGCATGACTGTCTCCGCTGCCTTCGGGACCCAGGATTTGTTTCCATTTCGCCAGGGAGTCGGCCCGGAGGGCGAACAGAATGGCAATGGCCGTGGTCAAGGGGACGGCGGTCACCAGGCCCAGGGAACCGACCAGCGTCCGTACGATTTCCTCGGCAATAAACTCAAAGTTGACCAGGAAGCCCAAATTCCCACCTCCGAGAGAGAACATCAACAGCATTGGGAGCGCCGCGCCAGCGTAGGCCAGGACCAGCGTGTTGACGGTCGCCGCGACATGATCCTGCCCGATGCGCATGGCCGCCCGGAATAGTTCTCTGAATCGAAGAGTCTCATTGGCGCGATGCAGCTCGAATACAGCGGAAGCCTGCGTGGTAACTAGATCATCCAGCACCCCCAGCGCGCCGATGATCATGCCCCCGAGCAGCAGTCCGCGAAGATTAATCTGCGTGCTCAGCATTTGCAGCAGAAATAGTGCGTTCTCATCACCAGAGCCGGTCAGCTTTGTGAAGAAGACGAAAAGCGTTGCCAACGTGCCTGTAATGAGCAGCACAAAAATCATGCTAACGACCGCAGCATGGGTTTTGAGATTCCAGCCGTAGGTCAGATAGAGCGTCACGCCTAGCAGAATCACCGAGCCGATGATGCTTACCCACAGTGGATCTTCACCCGCCAGAATATGCGGGATGATATAGCCAATGATCACCAGCAAGCTGAACGCCATGCTCAAAAGCGAGCGCAGGCCCTTCCAGCGGCTGATGATCAGAATAACAGCCACAAACATAGCTGTCAACCACAGCAGCGAATCGGAGCGGACAAAGTCCACAAAATAGACAGTGAGGACTCCATCCGGCCGGGAACCGATCGTCACGAGGACGTCATCACCGGGCTGCAAATAGACCGTGCTCGAGAGCACCTGCCGCCTGCCGTAATCCATTTCCATGAGGATGCCGCGATATTCCCCCTCTAACAACTCTACCCGCGCGATTTGATAACGCTGAATTGTCCCTCCCAGATCAATGTTGCCCTCTTCGATGATCTCTGTAACGCGCGCCCGAGCCGTCTCGGAGCCGAACGTGGCCATGTGCACGTCCGGCAGATCGACGCGCGTAAAGTACGGCCAGAGGAGAAATCCAACCGCGATTGCCAATACCAGAACGATCAGCCAAAAAATGGATCGGTTATTCAACGCTTACCTAGCCCATATCCTGTCTGGTGAGCATCTCTCTCTGGCTGAGCTCCTCAAGGATTCGCAACAACAACCAGTAGACAAGCAGCTGCACGCCAACCAAAAAGATCAGGGCGCTGCAGACCATGTAAAACCACAGGCGGCCAATTTCCCAGCTGTCCGCGCCGATCAGGAGAACGACCAATGCAATCACCGGTCCTCCGATCATGCCAAGGAGGCCCATCCAGCCGAATTGTTTATCGAGTGGTGTCTTGAAAATCGGCTTGCCAAACAGTCCCTGGCGAATCGGCTGTTTATAAAACAACGCCACCAGATAGTTGAACGTGATGCCGAGCGCGAAAAGATTTACACCCGTGACTGTGGAGATCAAGGCAAGGAACAACGCTGCAACTCCCCAGGGAGCGAGAGTAGTCACCCCTTGGGATCTCAGATAAAGAATCCACAGAAAGACAATGCCGGCGATCGCGAATCCGCCCAGACCCAGCAGGCCCAGTATGCGGACCGGGTTATACGAGAGCGCCGTCCAGAGCATGCTTTGCATAAAGATGCTGCCATCGCGAATGACGCTTAACTTCGAGCGACCTACGCGCTCGCTGTAGGGAATTGGGATTTCCGCAATATTGATGCCCTCATGGACGGCACGTGTGCTCATCACGGGGGTGAGATTCAATCCGTCGGGCAAAGGATAAATTCGCTCAAGGATCTCTTTTCGGAAGACGCGCATCCCGCTGGCACTGTCTGTCACTTTCTGGCGACTTAATAATGTGAGCAGATTGGCAAAGAAGAAATTGCCGACACGCCGCGTAAGAGGCATCTTGCTGTCCTCTCCTGCCATGCGCGAGCCGATGACCAGGTCTGTCCCTTTGAGAGCTTCCTGACACAGTTGTGGAAAAAACTCCGGCGGGTAGGTGCCATCTGCATCCAGGAAGCCGATCAATTCGCCGCTGGCTTTCGAAAAACCTGTTTTGAGCGCCGCGCCATACCCTTTGTTTTTGGAGTGGCGGATCAAACACACGCCGGGAATGCTCTCGGCAACCTCGACCGTTCGGTCCCTGGAGCCATCGTCGACAACCAGGAGCTCGAGCCGCTCCACACCCACTTTCTTTAAAGCAGGCTCCACGGAAAGCACACGTGCAGCGATTTCAGCTATCCCATTTTCTTCGTTGTAAGCAGGAATAACAACAGACAAGACTGTCATGAAACTTCATCCTTCATTGCATAATAGATTATTCGATCAGGGTTGGACAGATTCCCGTCGATGGACTTGATCGGTTTGGCAGGGACTCCCCCGACAACAGTGTGTGGAGCGACGTCTTTCGTCACCACAGCGCCGGCTGCCACGACCGCGCCCTTCCCCACTCTTACCCCATCCGTGATGATCGCACCCGCCCCCAGCCAGACGTCATCCTCAATAACAATACCTTCCGCGGTAATGCCCTGTTCCACGAACGGGCGAGCAGGATCGTCAAACACATGGTTGACGGCAATGATCTGCGTAAACGGTGAGGTATAGACCCTGTCTCCGATCTGCACGCCTCCCTGCCCACGGATCACAGAATACTCGCCAATCAGGCTGTCTCTGCCGATCTTGATGCGAGAATGCGGCATATCTCGAAAGTTATAGACGTGCAAGATCGCGCCGTGCATCACGATCGTCCCGGAACCGATCTCGATTCCTTTAGGGCAGGCGTGCAGATAAACACCCTCGTCCAGATACACGCCATGCCCCAGCTTGATGTGATCGGCAAACCGCAGGCGCACGCGGCTCTCGATGGCGGCCAACCCGTCCATATGGAGGATGAGACGATAAAACACACCACGCAACGCGACCCCAATGATTGTGGGAATCCACCCGAACAGGAAATACAACGTTTGTTCCAGGACGTATCGAAAGAGAGATGATGCCTGTCGATCAAGATACAGGCGGATACTGCTTAACATATTTCGGAATCAAACCGCCTGCTCTGAGTCTCTCAAGTAAAAGACTGTCTTTTCCAGACCCTCTTCAAGGGTCATACTCGGAGCCCAGCCCAGTTCTTTTGCCGCTTTCGATGCATCCAGATAAATGTGCCTTGTCTCGCCCACTTTAGCAGGACCATGTTGAATAGGATGCAGGTAATTTGTGGCTTTGGCCAGTGCAAAGAAGATGTCATTGATACAGGTTGGGCGTCCCCAGCCCAGGTTATAGATTCCCGGCTGATGATCCACGGTCACGGCCAGGTAGTTGGCATACGCACAGTCGCCCACGTAGACAAAGTCGCGCGTCTGTTCTCCATCTCCGTAGACAATCACCGGCTCGCCCGCCAGCATCTTTCCGGTAAAGATGGCCACCACGCCGGCCTCCCCGTGTGGATTCTGCCGGGGACCAAACACATTGGGATAGCGTAACACCGTATATTTCATGCCATAGTTCGCATGATACATATAGAGGTAATGTTCCACCGTATGCTTGCTCGCCCCATACTGGCAGATCGGGTTGATCGGATGATTCTCATCGCAGGGCAGGCGCTCCGGCTCGCCATAGACTGCGCCGCCTGTGGAGATGTAAACAAAATGTTTTACATCGAATTCTCTGGCACATTCAATCAGATTGATAGAACCCAGAATATTGACTTCCGCATCAAACAACGGTTCCGCGACCGAACGACGCACATCCGCTTGCGCCGCGTGATGGCTCACGTAATCCGGTCGCTCCTTGGCAAACACATCTCGCACTTCAGGGCGGCGAATGTCCATTTGATAAAACGTTGCCTGTGGATTCAGGTTCGAGCGCCTCCCCGTGGAAAGGTCATCTACAATAACGACTTCATACCCCTTTGCAAGAAAAACATCGACGACATGAGACCCAATAAAGCCAGCCCCGCCAGTCACAAGTATTTTTGCCATACAGGCTCCTTTTGATAAGCTCGATGTTCAAACGTTCGGCTGGGATCCTTCCGTAACAGCGAAAGCGCACATCGGACTCTCCCATTATATTTTGATATGGGGAATCAGGGTTGAGTGAAAAGAAAGACAGCCTGCCTTCTCGGCAGGCTGTCTTCTCTGAACAGAACAATATCGTTTATTCGATCATGCAGTCCATGGCAGGCGCTGGGTCGGGTCACCGGGTCTGTAGTGTAGCTCGCCCTGGATGCTGTGACTCAGAGTGGTGATCGCATGGGAAAGAGATACGCCGTTCGGACAGGAGGCCTGGCACATGCCGCAGCCCGAACAGGATGCCAGCCAGCGGCTTACCCTTACCAGCTCGAAGAGCAGCGAATGGCCACTCTGACGTCCATTCCCCGCGCCGAGCATTCCGGTCAGTTCGCCATCATACAAAGGACAGGCATCCAGGCAGTCAGCGCAGAGGGTACAGCGAGCAAGCATCGCCAACGCGGTATGTATATCCTCGGTTTGCAGGCCGTGGCTTCTCAACAAGATAGAGCGTTTTTCTACTCTTTTATCCACCAGTTTTCCAACCATCATCTCCCGGCAGACCACCTGGCTTTCCTTGGCCATCCCATCCGTCACATCCTCCAACTGGAGAGTGGAATCAATTTCCTCGTTACGCGCGATAACCAGCAGGTTGCCCTGGGGCTCAATCCCGATAACTCCTATGGTGATATCTGCGCCCACCGGACCGGGCGAATCGCACATCTGACAGGCCTCCCGAATCTCGTATGGAATGTAGCTCTCTCGTCGGCCATAACTTACGCCAACATGGATCATTTCTGCATCTTCCTGATGGCTTTCAACGTGTTGTGCATATGCAGTTGGAGAGAAGGTACCGGGGCAATCCACGCTGATCAGTATGAGGCTCTCCAGGTCATTTCCAGAAACAACCGATTGGTAGTAGACCCGGTGGCGTTTTCGCAGTTCTATCAACGCACGAAGCTCACAGGGACGCAGAATGACAGCCAGGTGGCTATGCGGGTGATCTTCGAGGAAGGTTTGAACGATGCAGGCAGTGTTATTCAGCATGACCGGCACGAAGGGGTTAACACTGGCGAGATCTTCAGGCCGTGAGATCACTTTCGGCGACACCCCGCTATGATCCGGCAATTCCACCGGAGCCAGCATAGCGTCCAGCTCCACCCGCGTCCACCAGGCCGCCAGGAAGTTCTGGACTGTCTTGATGGGGCTCTGATCCTGTACACTCAGAATGCGGTTGACGTTCATGGGAAACGGCCTCCTGTGCCGAGAAGTCTGTACAACTACACACTATCTCAACTCTTGTGCGTTGACATCCATCGAATGCCTGAAAATGGTAGATCCAAGACCCGATCTCACTGGAAAAGTTGCCCTATCGCAGCATTCCGGGCGATATGACAAAATCCCTATGAAGCACGGCGGAAAGCAACTTGCTTTCACTTGGCTGTCCATGCTATGCTGAATACGCATGAACGTGCTATCGCACTTGCTCGAGCGCTATCGCCAGTTTGCTCTGCGCATTTCGATCTTCAACCGGGTGTTGATCGGAAATTCGATCATCATTATTTTTGGGGCCATTGGTGGGACGATCATCACCCGCCAGATGACATTGTTTGGAAATATCTGGCTCATCCTGCTGTTCTCCTTTGTGGGAATCCTGATCACACTTTTCGTCAACCGAATGATCATTCATACAGCACTACTGCCACTGCATGAATTGGGTGATGCTATCGAGCAAGTGCACAGCGGGCAGCTCAACATCCCGGACTCCCTCAAGAACTATAAAGACCCCGATATTCGCCGTCTCGTGATCGCCATCGACGAGATGCTAAATCGCATGGCAAATTACACCAGTCAGTTACAGGCGATCTCCGAGCGGGCCATCAACGCGCAGGAAGAGGAGCGGGTCCGCATTGCCCGCAGCCTGCACGATGATACGGCACAATCTATTTCCATGCTGATCATCCATCTAGAACGGCTGGGAGGACTCATTCCAACCGACAGGCCTGATATCGTCCGTTACATCTCCGATGCGCAAAGCGTGGCGACAAGATTGTTGGAAAACCTGAGAAAAATCATTTGGGACTTGCGCCCCTCGATCCTGGATGATCTCGGCCTGAATTCAGCTATCCGCTGGTATGCACGCACAAACCTGGAGAAGGCCGGCATCAAAGTAGATTTTCAAACAGCCATCGAAGCGATGAGGTTGCCGCCGCACCTGGAGACGATGCTGTTTCGAATCGCTCAGGAGGCGATGAGCAACATCCTGCGCCATGCGGAGGCCAGCAGGGTATCCATCCGGCTCTGGACGGCCGACCAACATATCTGGCTTGAGATTGAAGATGATGGACGTGGTTTTGATTTGGAAAAAACAACCAGAGGCGCGGTGAGCCATGAACAGCTCGGACTGCTAGGAATTCAGGAACGCGTTTCCCTGGTAGGCGGTGAGGTGAAAATCGACTCTATGGAGGGATCAGGCACGTGTCTGCAAGTACATGTTCCCCTACTTGATGATGGTCTGCTCAATGCTGAAGATAGGGTTGATTTGCTCGAAGGAAGGTTGTAGCCATGACCTCAAAGATCCGCATATTGATCGCCGACGATCATACGCTGCTGCGCAATGGCATCTGCGCGCTGCTGGAAGATGAGCAGGATATGGTCATCGTGGGCGAGGCAAACGATGGGCGTGAGGCTGTCCGCCTGGCTGGACAGCTCAAACCCAACGTGGTGCTGATGGATATTGCCATGCCGCTCCTCAATGGGTTGGAAGCCACCCGCCAGATCAAGCGCGAGCATCCCGAGGTCAATGTGCTGGTGCTCACCATGTACGACCATGAGGAATACTTCCGGCAGATGCTCGAAGTGGGCGCCTCCGGATACATCATCAAACGCGCTGCGGCCACGGAACTGGTTTCTGCGATCCGTGCTGTCTATAACGGGGAGGCTGTCCTCTCTCCGGCGATCACGCGCCTGCTTCTGGAAGATTATCTCAACCACGATATTCGCAGCGACAAAGATGACCCGAATGCACTTTCCTCGCGCGAAAGGGAAGTACTGCAGCTGATCGCGGAGGGCAAGACCAGCCGGGAGATTGCCGAGATCTTGCACCTTTCCGTCAAGACCGTACAATCTCACCGGACAAGCCTCATGCAAAAACTGGATCTGCATGATCGCGGTGACCTGATCAAATATGCAATTCAAAAGAAGATCATTGAGCTGTGATCTTTAATAAATAAAAAGAGCATCCTGCCTAGGACGCTCTTTTGTGTAACCGTCGATTTGCTAGCCCATCTGAACACTTTCTCTGGCTGAAAGAAAAACATCCATAAACTGGCGTAATCTCTCTGGCTCTAATTTTTCAAGGAACTTTCCATCTTTTCGAAAACAAGATCCCACAATAAATCCATCAGCGAGAGGCAAATACTCGCCGATGTTTTCAGGCGTCATACCCGAGCCAATCAGCACAGGTAGTTTTGTGACGCTCTTTGCTTTGATTAAGTCACTTTTATCGGGGTTGAGTCCTGTAAATTGACTCGTTACGATCACGCCGTCAACCAGGAAAAATTCTGCCTGCATGATCTCGTCCTTAATGTCCAGATCGATGGTCAGGGAATGGGAGCCATGTTTTTTCTTGACATCCGCAAATACCTTGATGTGTTCTGCGTTCAATTCTTTCCGTCTGCGGAGGATCTTCCCGGCTGAGCCGTTGATGACCCCGCTCCCACCCACATGAGCAAACACATAGGCTTCTACCCGGATGTAATCGAGGTCCGCCTCCGCGGCAATTTCAAGGGATGTAATGTTTGCGGCTTCCAGCATTTGAATGCCGATGGGCCTGTCAAACCTCTTCCTGGCCTCTTTGGCGATCCTGGTCATCAGGGCAACCCCTTTTTCATCCAGGGGAGGCTGAATGTAGGGAAGATCGTGGTCATTTTCGAAAATAATGCTATCGACACCTTCCTGCTTATAAATCTCAAGGTCAGACAATGCCTGATTGATCACTCGTTGGTCATCACCGTCATATAAGGGGGAACCCGGAAGAGGCAGGACCGCGATCATGGCCGCTAAAAACTTCGGAGGGAGAGTTCTTATGGTTTTCATTCTAGAAATGTCCAGACGGAGTATATCAAGAAGTAATCTTGCTTCACAGTTTAGAATGTTACTTAAAAATGAAAAGCCTGATACTCAAAGTACCAGACCTTGGATCTCGAGTGACCGACCAGGGACTTGAACCCTGAACCCACTGATTAAGAGTCAGTTGCTCTGCCATTGAGCTAGTCGGCCATTTATACGGAGTGCGGACGGTATTATAACTCATGCAGAATTCCTGTCAATAATCGAAAAAGGAGTTATTCAAACCAACAGTACTGTAGGGCTGAGGAGCATGTCGGCTCCATCCTTACATAATGCCTGTATAATTGCATACGCCAGATCCATCGAAGGCCAAATTAAATGAGTTTTTCAGAACCCGCCTCACAGCCTCATCCTGAACCCACGCCTGAATTTGTTTCCGCGCGCGCCCGCAGACGACGCGCGCAACGCCGCGTCTCTTTCCCTTCCGACGAAACCGGCCGTGCCGAGCTGTTCACGCATCTTACCCGCCGCGCCTTCCCCTCCTATGAGCTCTTTGTTTTTTCCCTGGTTGCCGGCGCAATCCTGGGGCTGGGGTATGTCTTCAACTCGCAGGCCTTGCTTTTCTTCGGCATTCTCGTCGCACCATTGCTGACACCGTGGATCGGCACAACGCTTTCCATAGTTGCCGGCGCGCCGCGGCTCTTCCTCCAAACGGTCATTGCGCTCCTCGTCAGTTCTCTGATCATCTTTCTCGGCGGATGGCTGGCAGGCTTTGCCTCGCTTTCCTTCCAACCGCTCACCTTCAACGAAGCGTTTATACACAGCCGTCTGTGGTGGCCTGACCTTCTCGCGCTGACGATCGGGGCAATCCTGATCACGATCTCTTTTGTGCGCTCTGAGGACCGTCCCTATCTTCCCAGCGCGCTGCTTGCTTATGAGTTATTCCTGCCACTGAGCGCGGCCGGCTTTGGGCTGGGCAGCGGCGTCGGGGAAGTGTGGCCCGAGGGATTATATGTATTCTTTACCCACCTTGCCTGGGCGACCTTCTTTGGGCTCATTACGCTTTTCTTCCTGCGCTTCTTTCCCACGTCCTTCGGGGGATTTGTCTTCACGGGACTCATCTTCCTGATCGTGATCGGGGTTGTAGTCACGTATACAGGCGTTGGAAATTGGGTCATGGTACAGACAGGACTCGCTCCACCCAAGCGTGCCCCTGTCGCCGTGACTGAATCGACATCCACACCTTCAGCCATTCCGACGAGGACGCGATCGCCAGAGCAAGCCACTTCGGTGGTCAACCCTTCGACGGGGGTTTCTTCGCAAACCCCACGCCCCACGCTGACCGCGGCCACTCTGGTCTCAACAGAAACATCCACTGCCACCGTCACGGCCGAACCAACCCCGATCCTGGCGGTGATTCGGGCTGCGGAGGGAGGCGGCGCCTTCATCCGGGATGAGCCGGGTGGACAAGTGCTGGTCACGCTTGCCAATGGCTCCACGGTTACAATCATCCCGAACGATCTGCAGGAAGTGAACGGCGTGATCTGGGTCCATGTCTTTTCTGTTATTGAGGAACGCCGCGTGGAGGGATGGATGATCCAGACCGTGCTGCAAACCGCTACTCCTGTTGCAGATTGGCAGCCTTCACCTACGCCCTGATGCAAGAGCAATTAAATCAAAAATCATAGAGGAATATCATGCCCATTCATTTTGGAACGGACGGCTGGAGAGCCGTCATCTCAGACACATTCACGTTCGATAATCTGCGTATCGTCACGCAAGCCATCGCGGACGCAGTCGCATCCGACCATTGGGATAAGGCTGGTAACGGCGGCCCGCGCCCCGACCCGCAAAAAATCGTTGTCGGGTTTGACACGCGCTTTCTGTCAGATCGCTATGCCGGTGAAGTGGCCCGGGTCCTCGCGGCAAACGGATTCACCGTCCTGCTCGCTCAATCCGATGCGCCCACGCCGGCGATCTCCTATGCAGTAAAGCATAACCATGCCATTGCCGGTGTGATGATCACTGCCTCGCATAACGCCCCGCGTTACAACGGGGTCAAGCTCAAGGGCGCGTTCGGCGGGTCGGCGCTGCCGGAGCAATGCCGCCGTGTGGAAGTCTATATCTACGACAATGAGCGGCAGGCGCGTGGTCCCAATTTAATGGACTTCGTAAAAGCGCGCGAAGCAGGCTTGATCCAAAAGTTCAATCCCCTGCCCGCATACTTCGAGCACTTGAGAACCTTGATCAACACCGACATCATCGCCGACAACCCGCAGCGATTTGTGATCGATGCCATGTACGGGTCGGGACGCGGCGTGATTAAGTCGTTCCTGCAAGGCACAGGCTGTGAGATCGCCGAGATCCGCGGGGAGATGAATCCTGGCTTTGGAAGTGTGCATCCTGAACCGATCGCCAAATACCTCGGCGCGCTGGCATCCGCCATTAGCTCGGGGATGGGCAACTTCGGCGTGGTGACAGACGGCGACGCCGACCGCATCGGCGCCATGGACGAACGGGCCACATTTGTCGATCCGCATAAGATCATGGCGCTGTCGCTGAAATACCTTGTAGAGAAACGCGGTTGGACGGGTTCCGTCGTTCGGACAGTTTCCACCACGCGCATGATCGATCGTCTGGCAAACCACTACGGGCTGAAATTGCACGAAACGCCGGTGGGCTTTAATCACATTGCCGATTATATGATGAGCGAAGATGTATTGATTGGCGGCGAAGAATCTGGCGGCATCTCCTTCAAGGGTCACATCGCCGAAGGCGATGGCCCCGTCATGGGGTTGCTGCTTGTCGAGATGATCGCCGAATCGGGCAAAACCCTCCAGGGTCTGGTCGAAGACTTGCTGGATGATGTCGGGCCGGCCTTCTACGAGCGCGTGGATCTGCGCCTGAGCCGCCCGGTCGCCAAGGCGGAGATGACGGAATTCCTTACGAAGCAAGCCCCGGCGGAGATCGGGACCGAGAAGGTGTGCGAGATCAGCCAGCGCGACGGCATCAAATACATCATGTCGGACGATTCATGGTTGTTGATCCGCCCATCCGGCACAGAGCCAGTTCTGCGCGTTTATGCTGAAGGGCGCACACAGGCCATGGTCAAAGCTCTGCTGGGATATGGAGAACAGGTTGCAAAAAGCGTAGCCTAGCCTATAAAAGGTCACAGACCGCGATGAAGCCGTTCTCTGAAGCCCTACGCCAGCCATGGAAGAACTCCCGGTCTTTCCGGGTATGGACAGTTCTGGCTGTGATCGGGTTGGTCATCAATCTAGCAGTAACGATCTTATGGCAGTTGGAGATCGTTTCCTTTGAAGACGCGCCGCCAGCGAATGATTTACAGATCTATCTGGAAGCTGGCGTCCGTTTTTTGCAGCTCGAAGACCTCTATATTGCACCCCGGGCAGATTTTGGCTTGTATGCCTACTCACCAACCTTCGCCATGCTATTCGGGCTTCTCACCTTTCTGCCCTACAAGTTAGTCTGGGTGTTGGATGCCCTGTTCCATTTCGTTGCCTACTGGCTGTTGTACTGGCGCTGGTTTGTGATTTTCCGGGAACAGGGATTGGACGGGGCCGCAAAGCAATTGGTCCGACTTCTCCCGTTATGGATCATCTTCACAGGCCTGCTTTACGAAATCGCGTACATGAATATTTATATTTTCATGGCGCTTTTCGCGACGTTACTTCTGGAAGCCCTGCTACAGCAACAGACCGGCAAGGCTATTCTATGGCTGGCAATTCTACTGCCGATCAAGCCCCAGTGGGCGTTTGCCCTGGGAATCCCATTCCTGCTTGGGCAATGGCGCTTTTTCGCCAGGGTGGTAGGCGGCGCGATCCTGGCCTATCTTTGCATCTTTCTCATCACCGTGCTTGTTGGCAGTTCGTATGTGCTGGAACAATATCGGGAATACATTCAATTTCTGCAAACCATTCCCCAAACATTTGGCTGGAATACAATCGCTGAGCCAGGGCATATTGGCTACAACAATTCGCTCCTACAGCTCGTCAACTTTTTTACAAACAAGGCAGCTGACAGCGTTGGCCTGACCACGGTTATAAAAATTCTACTTTCCCTGCCGTTGATAGTGTTGTATTGGCAATATCGCCGTCAAACTTCAAATAACGCGCCATCTGGTTTCATTCTGGAGTGGACATTCGCGCTTTACCTGCTTGCCTTTCTCTGGCTAGATGTGGTGACCGAGTTAACTCTGGCTATCGTGTTATTCTCGTATCTGATGGGTACTCTATCCAATCCGGCCTTGAAGAGACTGACCCAACTCGTCTTCCTGCCCTATGCTCTTACCCATATCTGGATCACGTTCTCTGGAATAGCATCTTTTCTTGCTCCCCTTCCGGATCTCGTTATTGATCCCAGTCTGTTTATTCCGTTTATCCTTATCGCCATGCTGGGATTATATGGACTGCTTTTAATGCAATTGAACAACAAAATGAGAGACCAAAAAGTGGCGACTGCAGCGTAAAAGAAATTAAGCGATTACAGTAATACAAGAATATCACGCCTCCCCTTCTAACTAGAAGGGAAGTCCTGAGTTGTCATGCATTGGAGAACAGTTGCCAGAGATCTTCGTTTCGTTACTTAAGATCTAAATTTTAGGAGTAATTCTGTGGCTGAAGAGATTGTTATCTTCGACATCGATGGGACACTGGCAGATGTTTCCGAGCGCATTCACCATGTGCGGAACAAGCCAAAGAACTGGAATGCTTTCTTTGCGGGTATGGCACAGGATAAAGCCATCCATTCCATGGTGCGCCTGTGCACCATTCTCTACGCCTCTGGAATCCAGATTATCCTATGCTCGGGCCGCAGCGAGGAACACCGTGAGGAGACGGTGAAATGGCTGGCTGAGCAGGGCGTTCAGTATCATGATTTGTTGCTGAGACCAGACAACGACCGTCGCAGCGATACCGTGGTCAAGCGCGAGTTGCTGGCGCATGTCGATAAGAGCAAGGTCTTATTCGTAGTGGAGGATCGCAGCCGGGTGGTCGAGATGTGGCGCTCCGAGGGGCTCGTCTGTCTCCAGTGCGCGCCGGGAGAATTTTGAACGCAATCCGAACATAAAATAAACAGACCCTAAAGCTATTGTAGCTTTAGGGTCTGTTTATTTCTGTGAACAGTTTACGGTGATGGTGAAGATCTCAGGCGCCTCACCAGGAAGATCACAGCCACCAGGGCGACCGCCGCCAGCATCAGGCCGGGGGCGCCGAACTCATCCACAAAGCCGGTGTTGGGCAGCGCCGTCGATGTGGGGATGATCGTCTGTGTAGAAACCGCGATCTGGGTAAAGGCTGCGGCTACGGTCGCGGTAGCAGGATCTGACGTCGCGGTGGCTGTGGCAGTTGCTTCCGCAATGACCGGGGTGTTGGTCGGAGGAACGGTATTCGTCACGGCTGCGGTTCGTGTGGCAGCCTGCGCAACCGCGGTCTGTGTGAGACCCGCCTGAATTGTGGCTGCCTGTTGCGTCGCCTGGGCCTGGGCAGTCGCTTCGTTCTGTTGATTTGCATTATTTGCAAAGAAGAAATATCCTACAATGCAGAGGAGCCCCAGAAAAACAAGTCCACCGAGAATACCAGCAACCAGCAGGAACGTGCGATTATTTGATTCTTCTGGTGGGATGTCTTCATCAAAGGTTGGCTCATCATCATACGTTGTCATGCTGCACTCTCCTCTATATTGCGTATATGTTTTGCATTATCCCACAACTTCCAAATTTACCAAAGGCACGACCACCGTCTCACCGTTTTCGAGCTTTACTTCGGCTGCGGGGGCTCGCAATCCACTGGGCAAAACGCTAAGTCCCGGAGGCAGATGGTAGAGCGTGCCGATCGCGCCAGCATGGGGAGGACGGCGTAAACGCACGGTCTGACCCACCGCAAAGGTTTCGAAGCCGCTCGGCTCCGGTGGCTCGCTGGAGATTGGCAATGGAATAATCACTTCAGGGCGGTCGCCGCTGTAACGATCGAAGTGCTCCGCGTTGACAGTCACTTCGCGTTTGTTATTGGTGGTCAGTAAGCGGAACGCGGCAGAGTTCATCGGCATCGCGCCAAAACCATCCGTAACCAGGATGGGATAACGCATCTGGTAAGCGGGCACGATCAAGGGGGAAACCAGACTCGAAAGGATCAAACCGCGCACGGGCAGTTCAGCTGCTGCACGCAGTGTTTCCGCATCCCGCACATGCCCGCCAAGGATCACAGACCCGCGCAGACTGACGTCGAGCCGCTCCTGGCTGAGAACATCATCGGGTTTCTCGAGCAGGTTCACCATCAGGCCGTTGTCGATGCGCCCGTTCCCCCACACACCCTGGATCAAAGCCCCGGCCGTGCGGATGACCACACCACGTTCGGGCAAAACTTGTGTGACCACGCCCGGCAATCCGGCGCGTAACTCCACGCGCGTATCACCGACTTCCATCAGCACTTGGCCGCTCCCCACAACCATCACGCGCCCGGCTCGTGGCGCTTTGATAGAGCGTGGGATCAATCCGCGGCTCTCGGCAATGAGCGTACCCTGCTGCACGCGGTCGCCCTGATTGACTTTGATCAGCCGGTCTGCGGCCGTCGGCGCAACGCCAAACGTCCGTGCGACGTCAAGCAGCACATGCTCACGTGCGAAACTAGCCTCCGCGATCACATCGGTCGGGTTGACGCGCTGGTTGACATGCACATTCACCTTGCCGGCGACAGGCAAGGTGCGTTCGCGAATGATCGTGGCAAGTGGCAACACGTGGAGGACCGGGGCAAGCATATTAACCTCCCACCGCGTACGACCATCGCTTCATCAGCTCGCGCCTGCGGACCGGATCGCTCGGGATATGTAGAGGGCGCCCACGCGCGTCGATCACAACACCCAACGCGCCGCCGGTCACCGTCACTGAGCCGGATCTTCCAGGACCCAGGCCGGCATCTGCACGACGCAGGGGCTGCAAGCTGAGGCGGGCGGTCTGTCCGCTCGGCAGCGGGAGAATTTCCAACCCGCCAAACTTGACTTCGGCGCGTGCTTCTGTCCCGTCGGCATAGCTTAGTCTGGCACGCAGAACCTGGTCACCGTAATTAGCCGAAGCGATCACAGAGACGGCTGTTCCCAACCCGATGAACGCACCGGATTCGATCACCTGCACAGGCAGATAATGACTGCGCGAGGCCGCTACGCCGAGCAATGGCAACAAATTATTTTGGTCGAGTAAAACCGGCATGATCCCCACCGGTTGAATTGCATCGAGCAGCAGCAACAGACTCTGGCCGAGCGATGTCCCGTCGCTGATCACTCCCCCACCGCCAAGGATCAGATCCAAGGGAGGCATCACGCCATCTCTGGAAGCACGCGCGTGAGCAGGGAAATCCTTCTGCGCGGCGCGCACGGCGAGATACAACGCCTGCCGGGCAACCGCCTGCGCAAGCGCCTGTTCATCTTTCGTGGCCGGAATAGCCGAAGGATACAGTGATTTCTGGAACATGTACTCACGCAGCATGTTCGGCGAAATATCAAGCTGCAGCCAGCGCATAATGTCATCGATCTCGGTTTGCTGCAGCAGGCCGGCCAGATTCTCGCCCAATCCGTATTGGGGATAAACACCCAGCACCAGCTCGCCGTCGAACCCGGCTGCTACAGACGTTGCCGAAGCACCAATATTCACGCACAACAAGCCACGCGTGGATTCATACATCTTACTCAAGAAACGGATGATGCGTCCCTGTGCATACGCGGTCGGGAGGAGATTCCCACCGGACCAGATATTGAGCTCTTCCACGCCTTTGATCTGACGAGCGCGCAGTTGGGATACGAGCCGCGCCAGGTCATGGCGGCCCGGGTCCAGGTCTTCCATTTCGAGCGATGGGCGAACGTTGTAAGTGATCTCGAGCTTGCCCACGTGCCCGCCCAACAACTCTCGAACGTCATTGCCCAGCTTCTGATTGCCGGCATATAACACCATGGGGCGTTTTTCCATAGGCATCAGGTAACAGGCCAAACCCACCGCTTCTAACATTTTCTGGATGGAGCGTGACGCGCCGCCATCCGTCCCGCCGGCCAGCACAACAAGGTCAGGGCGTGAGCGCACAATGCTGTCCATCTGTTGATCGGGCTTGCGATGGTCTGAGAGATCCAACGTATCCACAATGCGGCTATACGTTGATTCGGCCAAACGCCGCGCACTTTGCAGGGAAACATCCGATAACAAACCCACCACAACAGTCTTCACCGGCGGCCCGGCGGAAATGGTCGCCACCACCGCATCTACACCGGAGCCATCCGGTTGGGATGGTGCGATCAGGTTGTTGTCATGCTGTCCAAGCAGTGTGGCGCCAGTCACCTTTTGCAGGTTCGTGATGGCTTCACGTACGCCGAGGCCGATATCCTTGAACGGCGCTTCTGCAGTGGAGGGAGCCTCCCCGGAGGCGACAAAGCGATATTGTCCTTCAACTACATCGAAGAGAACTGCGCGCGTCACGGCCGCGCCGACATCAATTGCAAGTATGGATTCGTTTTGAACCAGCGATGCGGGCATAAGCTATATACCAATCAACTGTCGAATGAAATTGATCAAAGAAGTCAGACGTTCAATCATGGCCGTGAGAGCTGCCATATAAACACCTGCAAACAGTACGCCCAGGGTGATGGCAACAAAAATACGCCCCACCCAGGCAATACTTTCGACGAGAGGATGTCGCCTTGGGGTTCCATCTGCCGCTCGACCGGCACTGAAATGGAAGGATGCCAGAGTGAGCACCGTTCCAGCGAACATCACCGTTCCCTCCACCAGACGAAACACTGCATTGGCAGCGCCTCCCGCAGCCCGAAAATCGAAGGCATCGATCGCCGCGCTGACCTGCGGCACCAACGTTCCGATCAATGCGCCGCCGATGGCGGCTGCGGCCCCCACGCCCACCAACACGGCCATGCCAAAACTCCCAATCCACGAGATGCGCGGAGAGAACTTGGCCAGCAGAGACACACCCAGCAACAAAGGAATGATTGCAAGAATTAATCGATTGAGATCGTTTGTTTGAAATAAACTGAGTCTGGGGATCAACACGGAGTACACGATCACCGCGGCGGCATAACCCGATGCAACCCCAACGAACAAATATACCGCAATACGGAACAAAGGATTGTCACCGATGAGATAGCTGAAGACCATCAGTGTCAGGATCAGTCCAACGAAGGCAGAGATGAGGTCCATGGACGACATTGTTTATCCCTGTTCAGCAGCCGCGCGGCGGGCACGAATTCCTGTGAACAAGCTCCAGAGGCTGCCCACGAGGATCAAGACAATGGAGAGCGCCAGTCCAATTCCAAATGTATCCCAATAGGTGCGTGCCAATCCGGGACGGTTATTGCTGGCTTCATACCTGGCTGCATCCGAGAGTCCGCTGATCATGCCAGTAATCTGCTGCGATGAAACATAGGGTTGCAGCAACGGCCCGGCCTGGGCGCTCGCCACCACAAGCAGCGACTGGCCGGCCAAAAGAGGATCGACCTGTTTTCTATTCTGTAGCTGCTCCACCCAGATGCGGCCGGATTCAGCATGATCGGTCAGCAGGACCACTGTGGCGTATTCATAAAAGCCCTGTACTTGGGAGGCAGGAAGGACCTGACCCGGCTGTTCCATAAATCCCAGCACACCGGTGGAACCACCCGGCAAGAAGCCCAGGTTGCGATACTGTGTATTAATACTTGCGCTGGTCAGCAGCCGCTCAACGAGCGCAGTTCCATTTGGAGACGTTGCAACAAAAGAGAGACTGGGCTGGTTTGCTGAAACCAGTTGATTCAGGAGCGGGCCGCCAATGGCTTCCATTTCACCTGTGAGTGACGGCTCGTAATCGATGACCACCAACACGTTTGCACCTGCAGGAATACCTGCGACGGCGCTGGACAACGCGCTCGCATCCACTGGCAAACTGGCAGAGACCGGCATCTGCTGCGAGCGCAGGGCAACCATCGCACCAAGCACAAGCACCAACAGGGCGGCCAAAAGCCAGCGTAATGCATGCTGAGATACAATGAACGAGGATGTGACCAACGCGCGCGGGCTTGTTTCGCTTCCTAAAATTTCTTCCAGCAAGGCAGCGCTGGCTTGCTGCTCCTCGCTGGCCTGTAATTTCAAAGAGACCGCTTTCGGCCGGCTGGTGAAGGCAATCGGCGCACCGGGGATCACGCCTCGCAGGCCGGCAAGCGGACCTTCGGTTTCTTCAGGTTGATCCTCTATATCGGGGGCAGTCTCTGTGATCGCCGCCTCCACGGGGCGCATGGCCTGCACCCAGGATGGCAGCTCAACCGGAGCGAGTGAGTCCTCACTTCCGGCAGGAGGCAATGCAGCCCGGGGTGTAGCAGGCTCCTCGAGCGAGGGTTCAGGACGCGAGAGCCAATCGGGCATCTCGGCCGAGAAGAGCGAGTCCACATCCTGATTGGAGAGTGGAGCGGGTTCGGCGGGTGTGGAGAAGATATCCGCAAAGGGAGCAGACTCAGTGGAACGAACAGCTTTTTCGTCCGCAGGTTGATCCTGCTGATTGAACCAATCTAGAGATACATCACCAGGAGCTGGCATGGACGGCGCTTCCGTCGCGTTTCTTAGCCAATCAGGCTCTGTCTCGTCCTGGTCTTCCGGCATGCCCAGAGGTGCGGTCTGTCGTGGCGTGGCTGCAGTCGGTTCGGATGCAGTAAACGGCGGTGCAGATAATGGCTCCGTCTCTCCGCCGAGTCCCTGGAGCCAGTTCGAGTCTTCCTGAGGTGCAGATGGTATATCTTGGGCTGCCTCAGGTGGTTTTTCGGCTTCCGAAATTTCACCCAGGGCGTTCAGCCAGCTCAAGTCTTCTTGGGAGGCGAATGGTGCGGGCGAGATCGGCCGATCAGGAGCAGCATCAACAGGCTGTGCTGGTTCCTGTGCTGCCCCCAAATTATTCAACCAACTTAAGTCTTCTTGCACCGCCAAGGGTTTTTCTTCAGCAGAACTCTCGGGCTGTGATTCGGGAATTTCACCAAATTGGTCCAACCAGCTTAAATCATTTTGGGACGTGGAGGTCGGCTCGCCGGGCTGTTGCAGAGGTTTCTCAATGCCGCCCAAACTATCCAACCAGCTCAAATCCTCCTGTGAGGAGGACTGCGATGGAGTGGAGGGCATTTCAACATCTGCCATCCAATCCGTGCCCTGTTTGGGAGCCTTGAGATTTCCCGTTTGCCGGGCTTCGTCTTCGAGATTGTGCAGCCAGGTTAAGTCTTCTTCCGGTTTCTCCGGTTCCTTGGCGACAGGCCTGGGCGCATCAAAGCTGCTTAGCCAGCCACGATCATCCTGCCCTGCTTGAGGGTCCAACTCCACGAGTTCCTCTGGCTGCTCTTCTGCTGCCTGCGTAAACCATGCAGACAACTCATCTTTCTCTTCCGATGCGGAGGATCCCATCCAGGGAGCAGATTCCTCTTGAGCAGGTTCGCTGGGCGGCTCAGGTTCGGTTCTGTTGAACTGTGAGAAAAAGTCGGTTTCGGGAGCTGGCGCAGATGCGGCAGGAGTCTGAGGTTTTGGGGAGTCAGCTTTATTAAGACCTGCCAACCAATCAGGAACTTCATCTTCATCCCGACCGGACTGCGACGCCAAGCCTGCAAGAAGATCAGGTGGTTCATCCTTCTGCGGCCTGCGCTGGCTGGGTACCTGCTCCTCTTCCTCCGCTGAATCACGTCCCTGCTGGCGCACATCTTTGAGCCAGTCTGGGAGAATGGGCTCGAGCTCCCCGGTGTTTTTTTTAGTAGGCTGCTGACCAATCCGCAACACGGAGTCAGGCTTGAGTGGAGTCTGGCAAAACTGGCAGACATCCAGAATGTCGGGATTATTCCTCCCACAGTTGGGGCAGCGAATATCAGCCATGCTCAGTTACCCCCATATGGACGGTCCACGCCGAAGATCACGCGTAACCCTGTCAGCAACGTTCCGAGTGAAATGCCGATCAGCAGACCGCGTGCGCCGCCGCGAGAGAACATCCCCAGGAAATCAAGCAGAGCGCGATCCCCCGGAATGGGGCCGAACGGCGTTGGCATCACCAGGATCAAAAAAATAAGCGCTACAGCCAGGAAAACAACGCTCAATACATCCACACGGCGGCGCAAGAGACGGATGCTCGCATAGATCAGGGTCACCGTGAGGATCGCCATCAGAGAGGCTTCCACCGGAACGATGATCGCATCCACTGTCAAACGCATGTAGGGGCTGTCAGGCCCTAGGATCAGGCCAAACCCGAATGTGAAGATCAACGCCAGGACCAGCAACGCCCCATATGTGCTGTTTCTTTGTCGTGTTCTGATTTTCTCCATTTGGACGGCAGCCAGATTGAAAATGCCGACCAGCACCGCCACGCCTGCAATAATGATCGCCCAGTCCACCAGAACGAGTCTTAACGACTCCAACTGCTCGGGATAAAAGTACCCGAGCAACACAGTCAGTCCGGCAGCGATAGCGAGGGCCGCAGTGAAGATGCGCATTAAATGGGTGCTCCCAAGATCTTCAAACCTACGCCGACGATAATTGCAAGAATAATCAACCAGCGCAAAATATCCTGCACATTCAAGCTCGCGTCATGAGAGGCGCCTGCTCCCACGTACGCGCCCGCAGCAAACAGCTCTTCACCGATCAAAGGCTCCTGCGAGGCGGCATAGAAAACAGACTGTGCAGAAAGATTATCACTCGCCGCGATCAAACTCGTATTCTGGCGATCGGAGGCTTCTGCCAGCAACGCGGCTTCTGCACCCAGATCGCCAAGGATGATATTTGCCGATACATTTTCATCGTGAATAGTGGGGATCGCGCCAGCCGCGTATGAGAAGGGTGTAAGCCCGGTCAAACGCCCCGTGCTGAAGCGGTACTGATCCTCGGCGCCCGCGGCGCGATAACCAGACTGTAATGTGTCCTGCGAAAGAATCGCGAGAGAGGCATCGCCCGAAGTCACCACAGGTGGACGGTCACTGACCGAGGTCCGTTCTGCCAGTCTGCGCAGCATTGCCAGCCCAGCCAGCGCGGAGCCGCCGCGTCCGGTGATAAGGCCGCCGCGTCCCAGCGAGACGTGCAAGCGTGTGCCATTTTCCACGGCGAGGCCAACGGAGCGATTGAGCCGCTCAAAAGCATCGATGATCCGAAATGCTGCCGGTGACCTGCGTCGCCACAATGTCAGTCCTACAAAGAGGATGGCTGCGAGAACAAGGATGCCCAATGCAAACATTACGAATCCTCCCCGCGCAGGTAACGCGCAAAGGCTTGCACTTCTTCCTCTTCTTCAAGCATGTGAGCAAATGAGTTTAACGCTTTGCCACCCAGGAATGGCTGACTGATATATAGCGCCTGCGCACCCAAGACCGTCAGAGGCGCCCCCGCTTCAAGGAGCCATGAAGCAAGCCCATCCACTTTCAACCGTCGCAATGTTTCAGCCCAATGAGACCAATCAGGACGCGATTGCATGAACAAAGTATAGCATATTTTAAGGATGCCCTGACTCGCCTTGAAGTACTGGAAATTTCAGCCTCATTGCGAAATAAAGGTGATTTTTGACAGTTCCTCCCCATAGTATAATGATGTGAGAATTTTTTCACGGAGGAATGATGACGGAGAAAAAGATCCGTGTACTGGTGGCAAAACCAGGGCTCGACGGGCACGACCGCGGTGCAAAGGTGGTCGCACGCGCCCTGCGGGATGCCGGTATGGAAGTTATTTATACAGGCCTGCGCCAAACACCCGAGATGATCGCGGAAGCCGCACTGCAGGAAGATGTGGACGTGGTGGGCTTGTCCATTCTTTCCGGTGCGCACATGGCGCTTGCCCCGCGCATTTTGGAGCTACTCCAGAAGAACGGACAGGAACAGGTGAGAGTCTTCATAGGAGGCATCATTCCCGATGAAGACATGCCACGCTTGAAAGAGATGGGCATCACGGGTATCTACGGTCCCGGTGCATCGACGGATGAAATCATCAGGGATGTCCGCGAGGCAGTTCAATTACGTGGCGCTTAAACGCCACGTAATTCCGTTTTAAAAGATACATGTCACAAATAGAAGCCGTTCTCGAGGGAAACCGCCTTGCCATCGCGCGTCTGCTCACACAGGTGGAAAATAATTCGCCGCAGGGACGCGCCGCGCTTGCCGAGCTCTTTCCACACACAGGCAAAGCACACCTGATCGGTGTTACAGGGGCACCCGGCACCGGCAAATCTTCACTCGTCAATCAACTTGCCCTGTACTATCGTAAACATACCGACCAGAAGGTTGCGATCGTTGCTGTAGACCCTTCCAGCCCTTTCACGGGTGGAGCGGTCCTCGGCGACCGCGTCCGTATGCGCGATCTCTCAGGGGATGAAGGTGTCTTCATCCGTTCGATGGCTTCACGCGGCTCACTCGGCGGCATCGCACAAAAGACCGCAGCGATTGTGCAAGTCTTTGATGCTGCAGGGTACGACATCATCCTGATCGAAACCGTGGGCGCGGGGCAAAGCGAAGTGGATGTGGCCCGGCTTGCCCACACTACGCTCGTCGTAGAAGCGCCCGGCCTCGGCGATGAGATCCAGGCCATCAAAGCCGGGATCCTGGAAATCGCAGATGTGCTGGTCATCAACAAAGCGGACCGTCCTGGCGTGGAAAACACGGAACGCGCCCTCCGCTCCTCGCTGGAGCTGGCGCACCCAACCAAACGCGTCTTTCGCCATCACGGCCAGTCCATGACGATCGCCGGGACTGAAGCTGACTCGTCCATCTGGATCCCTCCCATCAACAAAACAGTTGCCACGGAGGGTAAAGGCATCGATGAGGTGGCTGCCTCGATCGCAAGACATGTCGAGCATTTACGTCAAAACGGAGATTGGGCGGCGCGGGATCGCGCCCGATTAAGCTCTGAGATGGAGACCTTGCTCAGAGAGGCATTGATGGATCGTTTCCTTGAGAACATCCCACAGGAGAAATACGATGAGATGATCGAGAATGTTGTAAAGAGGAGCATCTCACCCTATGAAGCCGTTAATATCCTGATGAATGGAAAATAGGACCGACACGTGGAAAAGGTTTTGAAGCGCAAGGAGCATTGATGTCACAGCCGACTCAAGATGTAATCAAGATGTATGGGGATATCAAACTGTACGCAGGCTCAGGCTTACCAGACCTGGCACAGAAGATCGCTGAATATCTTGGACAAAAGTTAAGCCCTCGCGAGATCATCCAGTTCCCCAACGAAAACATCTTTGTCAAACTAAATAACAGCGCGCGCGGCCAGGATGTGTACGTCATCCAGTCCACCGCTTCCCCCGTCCATTACAACCTGATGGAATTGCTGATCATGATCCAGACCGTGCGGCTCGATTCAGCGGCGCGCATCACGGCTGTGGTGCCCTATCTGTGTTACGGCCGGTCGGACAAGAAAGACCAGCCACGCGTCCCCATCACTGCCCGCCTGGTCGCGGATATGATCGAAAGTGCTGGCGCAGACCGTTACATGACCTTCGACCCACACGCCGGGCAGCTCCAGGGCTTCTTTTCCATCCCGGGTGATGTGTTGACCGCTACGCGTATGATCACCGATCACATCAAAGATCATTTGCAAGCTGAGATGCAAAACCCGGTGGTTGTGGCTACCGACTTGGGCTTTGCAAAGAAGGGACGCAACTACGCTCTCGACCTGGATGTGCCGATCGCTTTCATCGAAAAACGCCGCGCCGGCAATGACGCCAAAGCCGAAGCGCTCACCCTGATCGGTGATGTGAACGGGCACGATGTGATCATCGTGGATGACGAAGTGGATACCGGCGGCTCGGTGGCCCAGGCCGTGGACGTGGTGAAGAGTAGCGGTGCGCGCGATATTTATCTGGCATTCATCCATCCTATCTTTTCGAGGAATGCCGCACAGCGACTGGCAACCTTGCCGATCAAGCAGATCATCACCACCGATACCGTGGCCATCCCCGCCGAAAAGATGGAGCCCCTGAATGGACGTATCACGATCCTATCGATTGCCCCGCTGCTCGGTGAGGTGATCCGTCGCGCCCACCAGGGACGTAGTGTTGGAGAAATGTTCAACGAATAACAACCGCAGAATAACAATTACTCGTTACTGCTTACTCATTACTGTTTAAGAACATGCCTGAATTACCTGAAGTCGAAACGATCACACGCAAATTACGGCCTCATTTGCTGGGAAGAATTATCCAGAATGCCGACTTGCGCTGGCATCGTACACTTGCCTTACCAACTCTTCGAAAATTCAAAGAGCTGATCAAGGGGCAAGAGATCAAGGACGTCACGCGCCGCGCTAAATACTTTATCCTGCGTCTGTCTGATCACAGCCTGCTGATCCACCTCCGCATGAGCGGTGACCTGCTGATTAAAGAGAGTAAAATTAAGCCCGAAAAACATGACCGGCTGATACTACGACTGTTCTCTGCACCATCCGCAGACCAGATGCAAGCCAGCTCTGAGACTGAGCGATTGAGCAACCTGGTGTTCAACGATACCCGCAAGTTTGGCCGTGTCTGGTTAACGGCACACCCGGAAGAGGTGCTCGGAAACCTGGGCCCCGAGCCCTTGGGCAGGGCTTTTACACCACAATGGCTGCATACGGCGCTGCACAGCAAACACCGCCAACTGAAGCCATTGCTGCTCGACCAGACCTTTCTGGCGGGGCTTGGCAATATCTATACGGATGAAGCGCTGCATCTCGCCAAACTGCATCCATTAGCCGCATCAAGCTCTGTCACCGCGCGACAGGCCGAGGCATTGCATGAGTCTATTCGCAGCGTGTTGAAGGAAGGCATTCGCCGCAATGGTGCATCCTTTGATTGGGTGTATCGCGGCGGCGAGTATAATTTTCGAGTTTATGACCGCACAGGAAAACCCTGTCCCACGTGTGGAACACCCATTCAACGGATTGTTGTCGGTCAGCGCAGCACACACTATTGTCCCAAATGCCAGATGCTACATAGTACCGCATAAGGTGGCACGCAAGAAGTCTGAATTTTCGCCCTGTTGTTTCAAGGAATTGATAAGCAGAAGACAAGCGGTAAGGTGAGTTATGGAGTTTAATTGGTCTACAATTGCCTGGATTGCAGGACTCCTTTTCGTCTATATCTTCGGTTTGGTGGAAGGACGCAGCAAGGGATATAAAAAGCGAAAGACGGAGGAGGAACAAGAGAAACGAGATGCGCCTCCTCCCGCGCCTGAGACAGTAACCGTCAATGTGGATGACCCCGGCCTTCTGCGCATCAAAAATGAAAATGGAGCGTTCACGCTCGATCTCGATGGAGCGCGCGTGAACCCTACCTCCCTTTCAGCAGACCAACGCAAGCGGTTGATTGATCTGCTCAATATCATGCGTCCATGGCTGGAAGGCCGTCCCGCGCCTGCCCCCTCTGCACCGGCGGCCCCGGCGCCCAGTCGCCCCGTGCCGATGAATGAACCGGTAAATAGGCCGGCTCCCCTGCCACCCGTTCCGCCCATCTCCGCACAACCTGCTGCGCGACAACCCGTCGATACAGGTCCGGTCAGGAGTACATCGCCACGACCTGCGATCATCGCCAAAGAAGATCGACCGGTCGCGCCGGCCAACAGCATTGTGAGCCAGATCGATACAGTGCTTCAAACACGCCTGGCAGGGACGCCGCTCGAAGAGCGCGGCATCTTTTTAACTGAATCCTCCGAAGGCGGTGTGGCCGTTTATGTGGGCCTGACGCGTTACAACGGCATCGATGACGTGCCCGATCCGGAGATCAAAGCGGCCATTCGTGCGGCCATCGCAGAATGGGAAGATAAATTTACACCGGGGTTATAGCAAAAGAGTCTGCTCGTCCTACTGCGGCGTGTGCCGGACTGTCAAGACGGGACAATTCACCGCTTCTGCCACTTCGGCGGTGACATTGGGTGTATAGAGCTGTCTCAGGGTATGCCCGCCGTATCTCGATCCCATGCAGACCATATCGTAATTCCCCGCCCGAACCTCCGCCACGATCTCCTCCACTACATGTCCCTGGCGGGTGATCAGCTTTGCGGTCAGCTTGGCGTCTTTGGCAATCTCAAGGCCTTGCCTCAGACTGCGACCCAGCACCGTGTCGGTATCCTGAAGATCGCTGACGTGGTCACGCGCCATGTTTGAAGTCGGATAGTCGAGATCGGTCGGTGGGATGACATGCAGGATCGTCACCTCAGCACGGCTCAGGGTTGCCACCTGTAAGGCCAGATTCTCCGCGTTGACCTCATATCCCAGCCCTCCGGCGCTGATTAATATTTTTTTCAGGGGCAGCCGGATCTCAGGCACGTATAGAATGGGGCCTTTGATCTGTTCCATCAACCCGCGAAATGAGCGTCCCATTAGCCAGTGACGCAGCCAGGAGCGGCCCAGCGGACTCACCACCGTGATGAAATCGCCCTGGTTGGCCATCTCGGGAATGATATGTTCCGCATCCCCGTTCTGGATCACAAGGTTGTATTCCAATCCTTTTTCCTTGAACAGCTCCACAGCACTGGCAAAAATATCCTCGAGCGGATGGTGATCATCGATCTCCGCGAGACTGCGTCTCTCTGCCACACCTAGCAGGTTTACTTTTACCCGCATCAATGCTGCCAGCCACGCCCCATATTCGATGGCGCGCCAGGTGTTTCTGTATCCGTTGGTTGCAATGAGTAAATCAAATTTCATCCATAACTCCGTTGACCATATAAAAGAACTCCCAGAAGACCTGCTCCCAGCAGAACAAATGGAGAGGGAAGCTCGAACCAGAACGCGACTGCACTCAGGAGTGCGATCAGGACAGCCCGGCGGTCGATTCGTCTCGGCGAGGTGGCACGGAATAGCTCCCATGCCACCACCACGATCAGCGCCGCCACCGCGGGACTCATCCCCGCCACAAATCCATCGATCCAGTTCGATTGTTGAAAACGTTGGAGAATGGCAGAGACGATCAGCATCATCACCGTTGGTGGCAGGATGGCCCCCAACAGCGCCGTGAGCACACCCGGGATGCCGCCGGCTGCAAACCCAACGAACATGGCCAGTTTCAAGGCCTCACTCCCCGGGAGGACGTTCGAAAAACCGACCGCCTCTACGAATTGAGCTTCGGTCATCACTTTTTTGGCCACCGCTTCTTTGTATAAGAGGCCGATCGAGGCAGGCCCTGAGGGAGAAAGAAGGTTCACCTTGAGGAACATCCAGAGCAGCCGGAACCAGATCTCAAACTTGGAGGGAGTCATGAGAGGAACAGCACTCCAATGATGCCAGCAATAATAATCACGATCCGTTCGGGCATCTTCTTAGAAACCATTCCCGCCATGCTGACCAGGCCGATTGCCCAGGCTTCCCAGCCGTCCGTTCCGCCTTTTTCAAAGATCTTCCAGGCGGTGAACAGCATGAGCACGGAAATGGCCGGCGTCAGGCCTTCGACAAAGCTGCTGATCCACGCCTCGCGCCGTAGCCGGTGCAGGATCATCGTCACGCCCAGGATAATGATCGTAGGAGGTAAGATTGACGCGAGCAGCGCCACCAGGCCACCTGGAATGCCGCCCACCGCGTAACCGATGTACATTGCAAGCTGTAAGGCGTCGCTGCCAGGCAAGACGGAAGAAAACCCCACGGCCTGAACGAATTGCCCCTCAGTGACCCATTTGCCCACCACCTCATGATAGAGCAAACCGACGGAAGCAGGTCCCGAGGTACTCAGTAAATTCACTTTCAAAAAAATCAGAAAAAGAGTAAAAAGGTTGTCCAAATCTTATCCTCTGTAATAAAGCGCAATTGTAAAAGAAACAGGCAAAACAAAACAGGAGCGATTTGAGATCGTCGCTCCTGCATATGTCCTATTGCGAAGCCTGGCTAATATGGCCGTGCCAGCAAGTCATCCAGTACTTGATGCGAGCTCTCATCTAATAGGGAATGCTTGCTCTGACCGTGTGAGTCCATCGTGACGACCACCGGGAATCTTTGCACCTCGATCACCCACATTGCCTCCGGTACGCCAAACTCTTCCAACTTATAGACTCCCAATACTTTCTGCACCGTTTGAGCAAGGAAGGTTGCCGCGCCTCCAATCGCGTGAAAATAGACGCCCGATGTTTCCACACAACCCTGCAGGGTTTTTGCGCCCATGCCGCCCTTGCCGATCACGCCTTTGATGTTGAAATGTTTCATCACGTCTGCCTGATAGGGCTCCTCCCGTGTGGATGTGGTTGGACCCGCGGCGACAAATTTGTATTCCTTCGTCTCGATCCCCGAAACCACAGGGCCACAATGGTACAACACGCCCTGATCAAGATATTTCTTGATCGCTTCATAGACTTCCAGGTCATCCACCCGTGGTTCACGCGTCTTCTTGATGAACGTCTCGCTCATCCACTTATGGACGGCATCGCGACCGGTGACCATGATCCCGCTTAATTCCACGGGTTCCCCGACGTGCAAACTGCGGATCACTTCGTCACTGATAGGAATTGTTATTTCGCGCATTGTAATCTCCCATAGGGGCGGGATGACCCCGCCCCTACCTTAATCGTATTCTACGTCCTCACCCTTTACTACCATTTTCCTTCGGCGGTAGGCCCAGCACATATAAGAAACAGACACAAAATAGGATGCCGGTAACCGGTGCATTCCGGTGATCTTGGTATCGAGCACGGTTGTCTGGCCGCCGAAGCCCATGGGACCAATGCCCAGCTCGTTCGCTTCTTTCGTCAGCCGCTCCTCTAACTCAGCGATCTTCGGGTCCTCGTTGCGGGTGCCCATCTTGCTGAACAGCACTTCCTTCGATTTGAAATACGAGGAGCCGCGGTCCCCACCAATCGACACGCCCAGAATACCCGGCGCGCAGCCCTTGCCCTGTGCCTTCTGCACGGCATCCAGCACCACCTTGCGGACACCAGCCAAATCTCGTCCCGCGCCCAGTTTGTTATCGGGAAGGGAATACTGCGCGCCAACGTTTTCACACCCGCCGCCCTTGAGCATAAGCTCGATGACCAGAGGCTGGTCGGCGTCGACTTCTTCAAAATGGATGTATGGAAAATCGTCGCCGCCAAGGTTGTTGCCCGTGTTCTTGTCGTAAATGGCGTCCACGGCGTTGGGGCGCATGTAGGAGCGTTTGGTGGCTTCCACCAGCGCCGCTTTGATCTGCTCGCGCACCCTGCGTGTGGAGGCTCCTTCAGGGTAATGCACATAAAAAATCGGTGTGCCCGTATCCTGACAGATCGGTGTGGAGTTGGCGCGCGAGAGCTCGATGTTTTTGAGGATCGTTTCCAGCGCGCCGCGCGCTGCTGAGCCCGGTTCCTCCTTTTCAATGGATGCGCGCAGTCTATCTTCCACGTCTTTAGGCAAACTTGCTGACGTACGGCGAATCAATTCGAGGATTTCATTGGTCAGGTCATGCATAAGATCGCTCCAAAACGTTTTATCATAGGTCAACTTGAATAATGGCATTTACTGCTTAAGGACTTTTACCCTCATCACGTGTTTGTTCACCCCTCCAAACCGGTACTTGTATTCTTCATCTCCGCGCATGAAATCGAATTCATAGCGCCCGTTGTCACAACACCATTGAATCGTATGCGCGAGCAAGACCCAACCAGGGGATAATTCCCTGTGCTCACTGCTGACGCCTGAGTTATAGCCCCAGAGTTTGTTCTTGTAATCGAAATTCAGAGATGCAGCCGTCTTCGCTCCGTCCACCTCGAGGAAGGCCAGCCAGAGATAGCCATGTTCGTGCGCGTTCTGGATGGTCACCGCTATTTGTTCGCGCATGGCAGGGTGAAGGAATTCTTTCTTACTAGAGTCCTGCACCATCAAATCAAAAACCGCGCTGATCTCCGAGTCGATATTCTCACTTCCATTCACGATCGTGAAGCGGACATTCTTCTCGCTCTCCGCGGCGCGGCGCATCTTGCGGCGGATCTCGTGACGCTGTTTTTTATCGATGCGTGAGAGATACTCCTCAAACGATCCGCTCAATGGGATGCGCGGCGTGGGGCGATAAACTTCCTCGTGATGAGTCCAGCCGCGTTTTTCGGCCTCTGCTTTGAGCACGGCGAGCGTGGGCGAGGTATCGGGAATGTTGTACCAGTCGAGCGCGGACCACTTACCGGCGTTTTGCGAGCCAAGAAAATCCAACAGTCCGGTTAAGAAACGCGGCAGATCCGCTTCGCGTACGATCAAATCTAGATAGTCAGAAATCTCGATACTACCAATGAGCATCAAAGCGCGCTGACCATCGTATTCCGCGATGAATAAAGGGGCAACGCCAATCAGCTGATCACTTTCACTTACCGAAATAAGAAACAGTTCAGCATCCTGGCGAAGCCATTCCCCGCCGCCCAGAGTCTTCCACCACTCGCTAAGATATTCATAACGAGAGAAAGGTGTGTCTGCAATACTCTGCTCGACCAGCGCGTTCCACGTCTCGGCCGAAATTTCAGAAAAATCCTTGTGTAAAACAAAATTCATGAATGATTTTTTATCCTCGATCCACCAGTGTTATCGTACATCCCACACAGAAATTTTACCAGTATAATGATGGCAACCTTTTGACCATTCTTACGCTGTGCTTACACTCGACCTAAACATCCTCCCCATTCGCAGAATCAACGGACAGGAGTCCGCGGAAATGCCCGGCTTGCTGGCCGTTACGCCGCCCCGCAAGACCGCGCGCGGGCGCGAGCATACCACCCTGATCGCGTATCTTACGCTGGCCGGCAATGCGTCTCTTTCCAATGCTGAAATCAGGCAGTTGACCAATGAGGCGACGGGAGCCTTCTACCAGGCAAATGGCTCGATGACGTTTGCTATGCGCCATACGGCAAATGAGATCAATAACAAGCTGCTGGCACGCAATCTGTCTGCGACCGGCCAGGGGCAGCAGTTGCTGGGATGGCTGGTGCTGGCGGCGATCCGTGAGAATCAGTGCACATTGCTGCTCAGCGGCCCCACTCATGCCGTCTGGGTGACCGATGGCGCGTCGCGCCACATCCATGATGCGGCGCTTTCGGGGAAAGGGCTGGGTTCGGGGCAGAGCATCAGCACGTATCTTTCACAAGTCGAGTTACATCCACAAGATCTACTTGTTCTGTGCGCGACTTTCCCCAGGGATTGGGAAGCGGACTTGTTGAACGAGCGCCCTCCTGCCTCACTGGATGCCAGTTACAGAAAGCTGACGTTCACCAAGGGTGACCTGAACGCTGTGTTGATCCAGTCCCAAAGCGGACATGGAACGATCACACTGCTGAAGCCGGAAGTGAGCAAGGCGCGACTTTCAAAGCCCGACGGCACGCCCGCGCTCGCAACGGATACCCGTGACAAACCTAGTACCGATGTAGCTGCTCCAATCCACGTGTCGACCGAGGATGAGGTCGCTCCTGTGCTCTCATCTCCAACCGATGTTGACGGGATAAATATCTCTACCCAGCACGAAGCGCCCACACCCGCTGACGAGCCTTCGATCACGGAAGAACAGTTAGACGCGCTGGCCGATTTTGCCGCGCACATGGTTCAACCATCGGCGTATGCTATCCCACCGCAACCGGAGAACACTCTACCTCCTTTGAAAGAAGAGGCAAAGTCGAACGGGTCGCGCAACTTCCCGGCTTCCATTCCACGCGCAAGAACAGCGGAAACAGAAATCCAGGTCCCTTCGGAGGAAATCTCGGAAGCACAGATGGAGACCCCGGCGGAAGAAGAAAGTATCGAGCCCGCACCGCGCGCGCGACGCAGAAGACGAGTCATCAATCTCAACGCGCATGCCGAGGCGACGCGTCAGATGGCAAAAGCCATGGTCGGCGGGATCCGGACAGGACGTCGCGTGAATGAGGGTCTGCGTGGTTTTTTGCGGAAGTTCCTGCCTCGTTTGCTTCCCAGCGGAGATCCAAATCAACCTTTTGTCCTTCCCACATTTGTATTGCTCCTGATTGCAATCATTATCCCGATCGCGGTGGTAACGATGTCCAGCGTGGTCTATTTCCGTCTGGGGCAGAGCATCCAATATGACGAACTGTACGGCCAAGCCCTAAATACCCGCGCCCAGGCCATCTCGGAAACCGACCCTGTGCGCCAGCGTGATTCATGGCAACGGGTATTGACGTATCTGGATAGAGCCGACGAATACCGTGAGACCAACGAATCGCAATCGTTGCGTGTAGAGGCGCAGTCGAACCTCGATAATTTGATGGGCGTCATCCGCCTGGAATTTGTGCCCGCGTTTCCGAACGGTATTGGTAATGCCACGCAGATCAGCCGCATGACTGCCAGCGAAAGCGACCTATACATGCTCAATGCCGAGGATGGGAAAATTCTGCATGCCATGTTCACAGGCCGAAGCCTTGAGCTGGATAAAAGTTTCACCTGCGAACCAGGTTCTTACGGCGGTTATCAGGTGGGCACGTTGGTCGATATCATTGCCCTGCCCAAGGTCAATACCTTGAACGCAACTGTGGTCGGGATCGATGCCAACGGCAACCTGTTGTACTGCGCCCCCGATCAGGTCGCTCAGGCCATCCCGCTACCCCCGCTCCCTAACACCAACTGGGGCCGCATCACGTCGATTGCCACGGATAGTAGTAGCTTATACGTCCTGGATGCGCAGAAGCGTTCGATCTGGATCTACCCTGGCAAGGACAGCACTTTCACCGACCCGCCGACCTTTTACTTTGGGAATGAGATCCCGGCCAACATCGATAGCGCCATCGACCTGGCCGTGAGCGGTGATGATCTTTACATGCTGCATGCCGATGGGCATCTCTCCACCTGCAAGTTCAGCCGCCTCTCCGAGGTCCCTACACGCTGCCAGGACCCGGCCCCGCGCGTGGATAAGAATCCGGCCCGCCTCGACATGGATACCTTCGGGTTAGCCCATTTCACGCAGATGTCGATTACCAACCCGCCCAATTCCGTGATCCTGCTGCTGGATGCCGAGAACCAGAGCATTTTCCGGTTTGCGCCGCGCTCGTTTGAGCTACAGAATCAGATCAGCGGTTATGCAGGTAAGGCCAATCCCTTCCCGAACCGATCGGTGAGCGCAATGGCTGTGAGCCCCAGTTACGTGCTTTATCTCGCCTTCGGCGATCAGGTATATTTCGCGACCAATCTGCCTTAACAGTATTGGCTTCCCCCTGACTTTGCTTTTCCTTATGTAATCTAAAAATCGAGTATGACATTTTTTAATTCCTTTTTTCGCAGACGAAAAACCTCCTCCAGCGCTCAACACCAACCCATAGTTCTTTCCAACAATCAGGATGAACCGCCGCAGGTGACGTCGCTCAAAACGCTTGTCATCGTCTATGATCCGACGGTGGATCCCGCCCGGGGCAAAAAGCTCTC
>DATHTL010000122.1:0-7139 GCA_035463255.1 Anaerolineales bacterium
ACTGCCAGGTGGACATTGTCAACCCGATGGATCACCCCCGCGCTCCCGCTGTCTTGCGCGATGGAGCGAACAATTATGACCGAATGGTGCGAGAGGCGCCTGATCTGTATAAGATAACGTTTGAGGTCGGTGATACTCCGGCGGTAAGCGGTATTGTCAAGAATAGCTTGACGCTCATGCTGATCAATGCCATGCGTGAGATCATCCGTGAGAAGCAGCCCGATGTTATCGTCTGCACGTATTCCTCCTACCAAAATAGTCTCTCCGCGATATTCGACCTAGAGAACATCCACATTCCAGTGCTCACCGTTGTGACCGATTTGGCGACTGTAAACAGGTTATGGTTCCATCCGGTCGCAGATGTGTGTGTGGTGCCCACTCAAGCTGTCTATAACCTGGCAATGCGGGCTGGCTTGCCGGCGGAAAAGGTGAAGATCATCGGTATCCCGGTCCGCCCTGATCTCATGAATGGAAATCAGGACCGGGCCGCAATCCGCAGGAGCCTGGGATGGCGAGAAGATCTCTTCACTGTGCTCGCGATTGGCAGCAAGCGCGTCGAGCACCTTTACGATGCGCTGTCGGTCTTGAACCATTCCGGTTTCCCTCTGCAGCTGATCATCGCCGCTGGCGGTGACGAGGAATTCTATCAACGCTGCCAGGAAACAGAATGGCACGTGGAAACCCATGTCTATAACTTCGTTACGGAAATGGGGACATTCATGAGGGGCGCGGACAGTGTTCTGGGGAAAGCCGGTGGGTTAGCTGTGTCCGAGGCGCTGGCGTGCGGACTTCCGTCGATCCTTGTGGATGTGATCCCTGGCCAGGAAATTGGGAATGCGGAACATGTGGTCTCAGGCAATGCGGGGGTACTTGCCAACGATCCGACTGAAGTTCTTGAAGCGATGGCTCATTGGTTGGAAAAAGACCGGAACCACTATCAGCAGCAGGCGGAAAACGCCCGTCGATTGGGACGCCCACGCGCTGCGTTCGATATCGCCGAACAGATCTGGGCTTTGGCCGTTTCTCAAGAACAAGAGCAATTGACACTTTAATGGCACTTTGGATTCATGACGGCTTGTTTTTTCAAGAGTATTCTAGAGAAGAATAATCACAATCAAATCAAAAGGAGTCTAATATGTTTACTCAACTGTTTCGTAATTGGTGGCACTTCGCGGTGCGAGGTGTGCTCGCCATCGTCTTCGGCGTCTTGGCGCTGATCTGGCCCGATTCGACGAAGCTGGCCCTGGTTTTGCTGTTTGGGGCTTTCGCGTTCGTAGACGGGATCTTCGCCGTGACCACAGGTATTGCTACCCGTGGATACTTTGAGCGTTGGTGGGCGATCCTGCTGGAAGGAATAGCGGGAATCGTCATCGGCGTGTTGACATTCTTCTGGCCTAATATCACCGCGCTCGTCTTGCTCTATTTCATTGCAGCATGGGCAGTCACAACCGGTATTTTTGAGATTGTGGCGGCAATCGAGTTTCGGCATGTGATTTCGGGGGAATGGGTAATGATCCTCGCCGGTTTGCTCTCGGTCCTGCTCGGCATTCTGCTGTTTGTGTTTCCGAGCGCGGGTATGGTGAGCGTCGTCTGGTTGATCGGCATTTATGCAATCGCCGCGGGGATCATCTCCATGATCTTCGCCTTCCGACTACGAGGCCTGGGGCACAAGCTCGGGATCACCAGCACCGCCAATGCATAATGCCGGCTAGCTTGGAAGATCTTGAAAGGAACAACACAATGAAGACTGACATGGAACTGCAAAGGGATGTTCTGGATGAGATCGCCTGGGAGCCGAGCGTGGCTGTACCGGAAATCGGGGTCACCGTCTACGACAGCATCGTGACCCTGACCGGCAGCGTGGAGAACTTGCCCGCAAAATGGGCGGCGGAAAACGCCGCCCTGCGGGTCTCCGGTGTGAGGGCGGTTGTCAATGATATTGAAGTGAAATTATCCACCGACAACCGCCGTTCAGATCAAGATATTGCCCTGGCAGCTTGCACCGCATTGGAGTGGAACGTCCTTCTACCGAAGAATCTGCAAGCGGTAGTAGACGATGGCTGGATTACCCTCACCGGCAAAGTGCAGTGGCAGTTCCAGAAGAATGCCGCTGAAGAGACCGTGAAGCAGCTGACCGGGGTCAAAGGGGTCATCAACAATCTGACTGTCAAACCCCACATCACTCCTGTCGCCGTCCAGGGAAAGATCGAAGCGGCTCTCCAGCGCCGGGCAACACCGGGTGCCGAAGGAATTCAGGTCAGAACTGAAGATCGCAAGGTAACCCTGGAAGGCACAGTTGGCTCCTGGGCGGAAAAAGAGGAAGCAGAGAATGCGGCTTGGTCGGCCCCAGGCGTCACCCAGGTGGATAATAAACTCTCGATAAAACAACCAAGGCGCTGAAGAAAGCAAGTTGAATGGAAAGGTGAATATGATCGATCTTCCTACACAAGCCGAAGTGCATTGTTCCGATGGCATTGCTGGGCGCTCTACATATATCATCGGCAACCCGATTACTCATCGGCTCACACACCTGGTGGTACAAAGCCTCCTACCTCCGTTTCAAGAATATCTGGTGCCTGTTAATCAGGTGGAAGAGACCACGGACATCCGGATCAAGCTGAAGTGCACCCGCGGCGGTCTGACCAAGATGGACTCTTTCCGATTTGAGGAATATATTCCCGCCGATTTCCCGGACTATCTCTCCTGGCCGTATGTTCTTCCTGCTCAGTCCGGGGCAAATAGAATTAGACAAGAGGTACCTACTTTTACCACAGTCACACACCAGAACATCCCGGAGGGTGAATTAGCCCTGCGGCGCGGGGCCCGGGTGGAAGCCACCGATGGCTATGTGGGTCGGGTCGACGAGCTGCTGATCAACTCGAACAATATGCAGGTCACGCATCTGGTACTGCTGCAGAGGCATATCTTTCAGAAGAGGGAAATCACAATTCCTGTTTCTCAGATTGACCACATCGATCAGGGCACGATTTACCTGAAGCTGGACCGGCAGAGCGTTGAGGCGCTGCCCACAACACCTATCCAGCGTTGGACGCGAAGCGTTTCCAAAGGCGGCGCTTAGGTTCCTTTGGGAGAAGATTGATCACCTTTTTATGCGCTTTGGATCCATGACAGCCGTTCCAGTGGAGACCAGGCTCTGAATGGTCACACAATGTTGATATCGCATTGGAGGATCTATGTTTGTTAATCTATTTATTAGCTAGTGGATATTCGCGTTGCGCGGATTCCTCGCCGTTGTCTTTGGCCTTCTGACGCTCATCTGGCCCCACCAGACAATGTCCGGTCTGGTCGTAGGGTTCGGTGTCTTCGTGTTGGCCGATGGAATCTTTGGTTTGCTCGCGGGCTTCGGCACCCTAGGGTCCAACGAGCGCTGGTGGATGGCACTTCTACAAGGTGTGGTGGGGATCATCCTTGGATCGTTAACCCTCCAGTCGCTGGATAAGACCGCACTCGCTCTTGCATATTTCATTGCTGCCTGTGTAGTTTTTACAGGTGTTGTTGAGCTCGTGGCCGCAATCCATCTGCAGCGCGTGATCGCAGGTGAATGGGCGATGATCAGTTGCGCGACCCTTTCTATTCTCTTAGGCATCCTGCTGTTCCTTTTTCCGAGTGCAGGAACTCTGGGCCTGGCGTGGATTATCGGGTTTTTCGCTATGGTTCTAGGGATCCTGCTGATCATCGTTGCTCTCCGCGTACGCGGCCTACAACCTGAGATCGAGGTAGCCGTGCATACGTACAGGCATATCCTTGAAGAGAAGCGCCGAACAAAGAGCAGGCTGAAAATATCCACTGGCTCGGATGCCCACACGCCGCCCTCGATGTGGCAGGATAGGTTTAGGCAGCAGCCTCATCCAAAACCGGGGGAATGAATAACACTTTTATAGCACTTTGGATTCATGACAGGGAATTCGCAGGTGGGTATGCTGTGAATGGCTGAAAAAAACAACCTCGTTTTCAGCCAGGGAACAGAAAGAAAATGATTACTTTGAATACCAAGCAAAATTTAATTCTTTATTCTGATGCCAGGATCCCGGCTGAAATCTGGAAGGCCGCCCGCCAGCATGATGGGATCCGCGCTTTAGACATAGATAGCTTCTCTGTCTCCGTCCAAGATAGTTTCGTTTTGTTGACAGGGCATTTGAGCAGGAAATCTCACCGTGATCTCATTGAAGAAATTGCCTGTTCCACACCGGGCGTAAATGCGGTCCATAACAACCTGGTAGTGGATTCCGATCTGACCATCCAGGTTGCGGAGAGGCTGTCCATGGACGAGCGGACTCGCCGTTTTATCTTTCCTGTGGGATCCGCACATGGTTGGGTCCGTCTGGGTGGAGTAGTGCCCCGGCGCGAATTGCAAATGGCCGCTGAGCAAATCGCGGCACAAGTGCCATTCGTGCGCGGCGTACTTTCGCGACCCAGGGTCATCGGTGAATACCCTGAGACCGAGCGGCGCCCCATCCAACCTCAGATCCAAGCCAAAGTGTACGATTACAACAGGCAAGAGGGAGTGGTCACGCAAGTGGTGGTCCAGCCGCGCAACCGCCTGGTCACTCATGCGGTGGTCAGCGCCAGTGGCTTTCATGACGGCAGGTTTTTGTTTTATGAGTATCTTGTCCCTGTGGAAGCAATGGAAGTGGTGAATAAAGAAAGTATTTTCCTGAAACGCAAGGGGCCGCATCTCAATGCCTTCCCGGCCTTTAAAAAATCAGATTACCCATTGGCTCCATCTGACTGGGAGCCTCCTTATCCTTATGTGGCAGGAGCCGTTCGCTGGACATGTGAGGAGCGCGAGCAAGCAGAAAACAAATCGAATTCCAGCCGCTTGCTTCGTAGGCAACGATAAGCGGCAAGTTATTGTAAAGAAAAGAAAGCATGAGGAGCATAATGAAAAAATCAATATTTCCATCGAATGAAGGCAGGAAAGACAACGAGGATAAGAATAAAAAAGAAATGCGGGAGAAGCAGGCCCGTACCTGGATCAGTTCCCTCCTGGTGAATTTGATCATGTTGTGGCTGTTTCAGGAGTTCGTCCTGCAACCCCTGATCATCCGCGAAAGACAAATTCCCTACAGCGAGTTCAAAGCCAAGATCACCTCCAGTGAGATCGTCGAGGTGACCCTGGGCCAGGAACGGATCGTAGGGACCATGAAGAATCCGGATGCTACAGATGAGACAAACGCTACTATCCCCTTTACCACCAACGCGGTCCCCGAGGGCGACCCAACATTGATCCTGGCCCTGGATATGGCCCGCGTCAAGTATAGCGTCAGCGAGCCGCCCAGCCCGTTGGGAAGCTTTTTGATGGCTTATCTACTGCCGCTGGCAGTGATAGGCGGCATCTGGTACATGGGATATCGCCAAATGGCCGGCGGAGGCAGGGGTGGGATGTTCGGGGTTGGCAAGAGCAAGGCCACCGAGGTCAAGCCGGAAACGGTCGGCATTACCTTCAAAGACGTCGGTGGCGTGGATGAAGCCATTACGGAACTGCAGGAGGTTATCCAATTCCTCAAAGCGCCCGAGAAGTTTTCGGGCCTGGGCGGGCGTATCCCGAAAGGGGTGCTGCTGGTGGGCCCTCCAGGCACCGGCAAGACCCTCCTGGCGAAAGCCACCGCGGGCGAAGCAGGCGTGCCCTTCTTCGAGACCAGCGGCTCCGAGTTTGTGGAAATGTTCGTGGGTGTGGGCGCAGCCCGTGTGCGGGATCTGTTTGAACAGGCTCGGAAGGTCGCTCCGGCCATCATCTTCATAGATGAGATCGACGCGATCGGACAGTCGCGCGCCAACGCAGTCCGCATGGGTGGCAACGATGAGCGCGAACAGACCCTCAACCAGCTCCTGAGCGAGATCGACGGGTTCCGGGCAGAGAAAGATAAGCCGGTCATCATCATGGCCGCGACCAACCGGCCCGAAGTCCTCGACCAGGCTTTGCTGCGCGCCGGCCGCTTCGATCGCCAGATCACGGTGTCGGCTCCTGACCTGACCGGGCGCTTGCAGATTTTGCGTATTCACACGAAGAACGTCAAGCTATCTCCCGACTTTGATGTGGACCGGGCAGCTCGCATGACACCGGGCTTCAGCGGAGCGGATCTGGAGAATGTGGTCAACGAATCTGCCCTGCTGGCCGCGCGCCGTGGTGCAGCCTCCGTGACCATCCAAGACTTCGAGTCCGCCATCGAGCGAGTGGTCGCCGGGCCGGAAAAGAGGACGCGCGTGATGAACGAGCAGGAGCGCACAACGGTGGCTTACCATGAAAGCGGGCATGCCCTGGTCGCCGAGTTGGTACCCCACGGTGATCCGGTTGCCAAGGTAACCATTGTGCCGCGCGGCCGCGGCGCGCTGGGCTACACCATGCAGCTGCCCACCGAGGACCGCTATCTGATGACCCGTGACGAGCTGGAAGACCGCCTGGCGATTATGCTCGGCGGGCGGGCTGCCGAACAAGTAGTATTCGGAATCATCAGCACCGGCGCAAGCAATGATATTCAGCGAGCGAGTGAATTGGCCCGCCAGATGGTGATGGAATACGGCATGAGTGAGAAGCTGGGGAACGTGCGCTACGCGACACAGCAGTACCAGTTCCTGTCCGGCGATACCACCGCCAATGCCAGCCCGGAGACCTTGCAGATTATCGATGAAGAAGTCCAGCGCATCATTAAAGAACAATACAAGAGGGCGCAAGCGCTATTGAACGAGCACCGCGCCGCATTGGAACGCTTGACCCGGCAACTGCTGGAAACCGAAACCGTAGATGGCGCGGCTGTCGAGCAAGCCCTGGTCGAGTCAGAAAAAGCCTAGAAAGGAAAAGCACCATGATCCCTGTTCGAGATGAAATTCGTACCCGGGAAACCCCGGTTGTAAATTACCTGCTCATCGCAGTCAATGTCCTGGTCTTTCTGTTGATGTTATCCATGTCCGATACGTCGCTGGAAGCATTCTTTTACGAGCACGCCATGATCCCGGCAAATTACATGGACGGCTCGGTGAGTTTTGGAGATGTGATGGACATATTCACCAGCATGTTCATGCATGCCGGGTTAGCCCATATTGGCGGCAATATGATCTACCTCTGGATCTTCGGCGATAACGTCGAAGACCGGGTGGGACATGGCCGCTACCTGATCTTT
>DATHTL010000123.1:0-12411 GCA_035463255.1 Anaerolineales bacterium
CTGGCCGTAATTACGGCAGCCACCCTAAAAATGCCCATTCCTAAATGCTCCGAGGGTAACGAAGCCTGAAATTCATAAATTTTCTTCCCGGTCTGCCATGGTTGCTCAAGAGCGGGAAGGTCGTAGCTCCCACCCGGCCCCAGGCTCTCGAGGTAAAAGTGTGCCACGAGCTTACCGATTTTTTTTGGTAGCGCTTCGAGCCTGATCGTCTCCGGTGAGCTTTCCAATCGAAGAATGGTTTTCACCAACAGGTCGCGATCTAACCTGATAATGTTAGACGGAGCCGAACCCCCTGACTCAAAAACTTGCACTTCGATTTGTCCGGAGATCGGGCCTTCAAACTGCGTCTGCATACTACCTCCAATTCACCTAGGTCTTGAGCACTTCAAACTTGGTCTGCGATACGCGTCGTTTGGTCGATATATATTGCGGAGCGCATTTTTCTGCTGGAAGACTCTGGTTCACTCGATTCATGATCTCGACTTGATTGATCCTGGTATCGATATCGGTGTCCTCCTTATCAATGATTCGCTTCCTGAGCCGGATGGCTTCCGCGAACTTCTCGCCAAATACTCTTTCCTCCAGATTTTCGTCCGTCCGGACCAGATCTGCCAGTTCTTCGAACTCGATGGAAATCAGGGAATATGTGGTGTACAGCTCACTATAGCTCTGTAGCTCTTCATTGACTGACCATATGCTCTTGATCATGCTCAGGATGAATGCGACCATCCCGAAGATCCCTGTGAGCACGATGAGAAAGGAAGCTGGAACCGCCAGATCGGCCAGGAAACTTAGAAACGTTCCGCCCGTGAACACAGCCAGGCCGGCTTCCAGCCACCTGTTGCGTCGGGTAATCCGTTTCAGGCGATCGCCGTAACAATACTGTTTCGCCAACGCTTCCTTTCTCTTTTCACAATATTCTTTTCGAAGTTCACTGGAAATTGGCATGGTCAAATCCTCTCTCCGCCGAAGTACTTCTCCTTCGCCAGGCGAACCTGTTATGGGAAGTTGCTGCGTGCCCAGGCGATGAGGGTGCTCAATGCCGGCCCGCCGCCGTATTCGTTGTCGCCAATGGTCGAGCCGCTGGGAGTTTGCACCGCCGTGCTTCCGATGGTGCTGCCTACGCCGACGACGCGCGGCCAGGGCTCCTCCCCCCACCAGCCCCAGATCGCGCCGCCGGACTGTCCCGGGGTGAACTCATTGAAGTGTCCAAGCACAAAACCGGTCTGTCCGCTCAGGCTTTCCTGTTGCACAGACGATATGACACCGCTTCCCTGGAACGCAGGGCGCTCTCCGCTGCTCAGCTCGCCAGGATAGCCAATATATTGCCAGTAGCCGCCACCGTTCCAATCATCGTCGTAGGTCCGGAAGCCGGGATAGCCGACAATATCTCCAATTCGCTCTTCCATCACCAGCACCACATAGTCGAAGGCGGTCTGTTGATCGGTCAATACGCTGGGCGCCTGCTCCCAGAAGATCACGTTGGTCGCCGCGATCTCACCCCACGGCCCGCTGCCATCGTAGTAGCCGGGCGTAAACGTAAGCCAGGCGACACCCCCATCATCGCCTCCTGTCCAGTTGACCACGTGACTGGCAGTCAGAACGTGACGGGGGCCGATCGTAGTCCCGGAGCCCCATTTGCCAACAGTCCTGACCTTGCCTGTTGTGCGCCAGGGGAAAGACTGGTCATCGAAAAGATAGCGGTCATCTGTGTCAAAAATCGTGCCTCCTTGATCCAGGTCTTTGCCTCGCTGGGGTGGAAGCCGATGAGTTGGGCGGGCCCGTTTCGGCTGGAAGCTGGTCGGCACACCGTCCGGGCGAAACCCTTCGATGGGACGCGCCAGCTTACGCGGATCGATTTCTTTGGGGTTGAGCCGGATGACCGGGATGCGCTCATAGCGCCGCTGCCGCTCAAGCCCTGCGCCGCGCAGTCGCGCAAGAACGCGCAACCGCCCATCCTCCTGGATCACCTGCGTGCTCGCCACTCCTTTCAGCGAGATATCCAGAAGCGATACGGTTGCCTCTTGCGACTTCCCCTCCGCCGACACCCGGGAGCGCTTCGCCAGTGCGCGGGATTCGACGGGCTTCGAGATTTTCCGTTTGCGTGACATAGTGGTTACCTCCGTTGGTTTGAGATATGAACTTGATCCTCCGAAATGACTAATCGGTCAGCCATGTGAAGGTGACATTGTTGCCCAGCAGGCGATCAGGACGTCGCAGCCAGTACATACCGGTGTGAATGCCAAGGCCCTTTGCCTTTTTAAAGAGAAGAAAACAGTTACCGGGCGCGACCGCAGACGGGTCGATGGCGATCGTATTACTTGTGACCTGGTCCTGGATCCAGACTTCCGGAGGCAGGTCTCCCAGCGAAGCAGACCACAGCGTAATGGCCTTCCACCATGTGATTCCGGGGCCCGCGTTGAGGGTCAGCAAAATCACTCCGTTGGGGTTGTGCCCGCTGAAGGAAGCGGAAATGCGATCCCCGTCTGGCAGAACACCGCCCAGGTTAATCCAGTCGATCATGATGCTCGAGAGGAACACGGATGCCGGTGCCCGCAGCACCGTGCGCGTGGTGCCGAGCCACTCATACATCGTCCCCTTTTCGAAATCCTGAAACAGGCACGGGCTAACGCTGGGCCGCATTTGATCAGCATCGCTGACCGGATAGCCAAGAGGTCCACGCTCCCAGTCGGCGGCAGCCCAGGCCGTCCGGATCGGCCCATTGATTGCAACGGGAGGCCGCTGGTCAACAATGTAAATCGTACCATTTTCGAAATGGTTGTATTGGGCGCGCGTATCGGGAGTTGTGAGCTGGTCGGAGGTGGGGAACCCGATGGTCGAGTTTTCCCCTCCCAGCGATCCCCACTTGAGCCGGACCGGGCCGTGCACCTCGAACGCCTCGGCAAGGGCATACTTCCAGTAGATCGAGCCGCCATCATAATGGCGATAGGAGCCCTGTCCGTTCGCTGTTGGCGTTTCATTGAGGGTGGGCTGGCCGAGAAAACCCTGGGCGCCACCGAGCTGAGCATATTTGTCATCGATCGGAGTCATGGCGGAAAACCTTCTTTTTCGCGGCTGAACACGTAATCACCCTCTGGAAGCCTGTCTCGTCCTCACCTGGCTGTACCTCTACATAGATGCCGCGATGATAGGGAGATCCTCGCGGCGGTCAGAAGACCTGGTGATTGGAGCGTCTCCTGGCAGCTCCATGCCCGGGTCCATTGGGCTATTATTGTGGCAAATGGTCATTTCCACTAGCTAGGAATTCCCCTAGTTTCTGCTCACCCTGTTTCGGGGAAGTGTTTAATCCGGTAAGCATGCAGCTGCAAGTGTCTGTGGCAGAGTGAAGTTTGGCCCATCACCTTGGACGCTCTCATTCACGAAGCGCGGTACCGTGCGCGTGAAAGGAAGAGGAGAGATGATCGTCTACCTATTGCAGTATCTGAACATGGATACCGTTAAACGGCCGCGACAGCCTGCCCGGGCTTGACCGGCAGAACTACATTAGAGTCCCCCATCGGCAACTACCCCGAGCAGACTCGCAAGAGCCTTACCTGCGCGCAGAAGCTCCCGGCTATTCGGTGACCGGGTCCTCCGGGTGTTCCAGGTTCCACAGTTCTACAAGCTCATCGCCGCTCTTTCCAATGTTTGGCCGGTTGCGGATGCTGCCGGTAAAGGTACCGGGAACGTTCAAGGCGTTGACCAGGGCCGTATCGGCGCGGTACTGCAGATCGAGGCTCCCATCCAGACCGATATTCGACGTCCAGGTGCCCAGCCCTTCGATCTTGACCGGACGCCCCGAACGGGTGATCTCGATGATCTGGTCACGCAGCTCCGAGATCACCATGTCTATGGTCCCCTGCACCAGCCCGCTGGCATGCGTCGCCCGGCGGAGCAGCTCGGGCTTTTGCACGGTGTTTCCCTGCCTGATACGCGGGCGGCAGATGCTGATGACTTGGATGCGACGGGCCATGGTGTGTCTCCTTGAGAAGTTTGTGTTCCAGTGACGGCTCATTGTAATCACCCCTGTCCTGCTTATGTTTTGCATTCCTGTTATTTTCGGTTTATTCCTGGAAGGGATACTTTACAGCCTTGAAAGAATCTCTTCCCAGGCAGTAAACAACGAAACCCTTTCAGGGATCTGGTGAATCATTGCCAATGATTCGGTCAAAGGTTCCCAATGAGTAGGTTAATCATTGGTAATGTTTTCGGGACTCATTGCCAATGACTCAGGCAATCCCTTCCGGCAAATTTAAATCACATGGGAAGGAACTGCATGATCTCTCACAGGAACGCGGACAGCCCCGCAGGCTGCTGCCTCCGGCTCCGGCGCTCGGACTGCGACTGAAAGGATCCGTTTACGGGAAGCAGTGGAGGAGGGACCCTTTCCTTCTAGAGACGGCTGGAAGCTCAGGGGGGTTATGACTATGCGCTACAGGCGTGGTATACCACAAAAGCGCAAATGCGCAATGCCGCTATTTTAAATCGCGGGTTAAGCCATTTTAAATCGTCAATTAAGCTATTTTAAAACATCAGTTAAGCTATTTTAAATCAACCGTTAAGCTAGCTTCTGGGATGAAAGCCTTGCGAAGGTTTGCAGTAGATGCGAGAACTTCATAAGAGACAACCTTCGCAAGGCTATTCCTGCAATTTTGCACCCGGAACTGAGCTAGTATCACCGGAGCGTGATGCCAGTACGGGGTGTGGATACCTGAACGTGCCGCCTGGACCGGAGTACCTTTGCTTCGGGGCTCGAACTGGATCTGTTAAGAACCCCCTCCTGTTCACCACTCCGCTGCCCTTTTCCCTGCGCACCCTTCCGGCGTGCTGCGCCAGGGACCTTCGGCGGGTATGCTCACCGTCCCCCATGTATGGGCGACGGCAGGAGATTGAAGAGAAACCTAGGGAAATTCCTAGCTAGTAGAACGTTAATATTTTCATCATAATTAATTCATTAAGATTGCTACATTCGTATAAGAAGGCAAACTGCATGCTCGTATCTCGTCTATAGCCGACGGGAAATCATCCGCTGCAAGATGCCCCAGATCCTATCATCGATGGAGGGTCCAATATGACTTGCTACTCTGGTTTTGGAAACATGACCGATGGAAAGCATCCGGTATGGGTAGGAGATTTTAACGGAAATGGCTGCGCCGAACTATTATTCTATTACACCGGCGATCGGAACTGGTGGCTGGGAACCTTTGGCTCGGACGGCCGGTTGAGCTGGAACCTGGCGGGCAACACGGCCGGTTTTGGACAGGTGTGGGATGGCCGACCTGTTTGGACCGGAAACTTCAGCGGCGATGGCAAGACGGATATCCTGTTCTACTACCCGGGAGACAAGAACTGGTGGCTCGGGCAATTCGGCGCCGATAACCGCCTGAGCTGGAACCTGGCCGGCAACACGGCAGGCTTCGGGCAGGTTGGCGATGGTCGCCCGTTCTGGACCGGGGACTTCTCGGGCGATGGCAGGACGGATATCCTGTTCTACTACCCGGGAGACAAGAACTGGTGGCTGGGACGGTTTGACAGCAATCACCGCCTGGGCTGGACCCTGGCCGGCAACACGACAGGCTTCGGGCAGGTTGGGGATGGCCGGCCATTATGGACGGGGTACTTCAGCAACGATGGTAAAGCAGACATTCTCTTCTACTATCCCGGCGATCGAAACTGGTGGCTGGGACAGTTCGACGCGAATCTTAAGCTGAACTGGAGCCTGGCCGGCAATACGGCAGGCTTCGGGCAGATCTGGGATGGCAGGCCATTTTGGACCGGCGATTTCACCGGAGATAACAGGACGGATCTCCTGTTCTACTACCCTGGCGATCAGAATTGGTGGCTGGCGCGGTTTGACAGCAATAACCGCCTGAGCTGGAACCTGGCCGGCAATACGGCAGGCTTCGGTCAGGTTGGGGATGGCCGCCCGATCTGGGCCGGAGACTTCTCCGGGGACGGCAGGGCAGACGTGCTCTTCTATTTCCCCGGCGACAGGAACTGGTGGCTGGGTCAATTTGGCGCCAACAACCAGATGAACTGGGGGCTGGTGGGGAACACAGCAGGCTTCGGGCAAGTCTGGGATGGCCGCCCCTTCTGGAACGCCCGCTTCTCGCGCGCCGACCGTAACCAGATGTTAATCTATTATCCGGGGGATGGAAACTGGTGGCTGGGCACACTGAACGTCAACCAATCGGATTGGGCGTTCTCGGGGAACACAGGCAGACCCTGCAGGGAGAGTGTCATCATTCACTTCAAGTCTTTGCTGCCCCTCAATGCTGCGATCAACCAGTTCATCGACGATCAGTATCTGGCGATGCATGAACTGTTTGCAGAAGGCGGCGTCGCGGCCTACCGGGGTACGACGGAGGATCTAAGTGGCAATACGACGTTACAGGTCCTCCAGAATCTGAACGTGGGGCCATGTCTGCTGGGACAACCCACGGCGGATCATACGGCGCTCTTTGCAAATCGAAATAATGCCGGCGCCAATGACATCGTCATCTACATTGTCAGGACGCTGATCGGAGGCAGCGGCAACTTACTGGGCTGCGCAACCCACCCCAATGGACAACCGGGTGCTGCCGTGATCCAGGATACCGCCCGCTGGCTGACGGCGCATGAAGTGGGGCATGTGCTGGGACTGAACCACGTTACGGGACAAAGCGACAGCCTGATGTTCCCAAACGTCGGCTGGACGAACGTGCCCCCGGACCTGGCCGCTTCTGAACACACGACGATGTTCAACAGTAATCTAACCAACGCTTGTTGAGGAGAAGATACGATGCCGAAGACGTTAGAAGAGCTGCGGACTCAATTGAGTGCGATCGAGCCCGACGACAGTACCTACGAGGGGATCGGGCCGGAAGAAGTTCCTTTACTGGAACAGCTCCTCCAGGATGAAAAACCGTGGATGGCTGCCAGAGCGGCAGTTGCTCTCAGCCGGATCCCGGCTCCCGAAGCTGTACGGGTATTAGAGCGGGCCGCCAGGGATGCACGTCCGGAGGTCAGAGTGACCCTGGCGGCAAGTGTCCCGAATTTGAAGCTGGAGGATGCTAAACAGATCCTGCCAACCCTTCTCGATGATCCGGACCTGGGGGTCAGGAAATTCGCCGTAAGATCTGAGCCCGTCGTGGCAGCACGTGAGGCGGTGGACCAGCTGCGTAAGGTGGAACCGCGGTCCGGTGCAGATACTGCACATCTTTCCTCGCTGGCGTTCGCCCTGGACAGCCTGGCCTTGCGGCTGATCGAGGTCGAGCGCTATGAGGAGGCGGCCACAGTCTCGCAAGAGACCATGGAAGCCTACCGGCGGGCTGCTGCAGCCGGGGGCGCCGATATTCCCCGGATGAACGAGCGCCTGACGGGATTATCTGCCGAGCTGGCAAACGTGGGGTTAGATGAGCTCGCGGCGCAGGCAGCAGACACGGCAGCCTCCCTGGGTGAAGAGTAATACTTAGAGCCGAAACAAAAATCTTCTGCATACAAAAGATCGCCCACTGCGGCGGTCTTTTGTGTTTTATCCAATCCTGCCCCAGGGACCTTCGGCGGGTACTGATCAGTCAGCATCGAGTGACCGGCGATTCCAGTCCTTACAAACATGATTACCCACCCTGGATGAGTTCCTGATAAAATCACGACAAATCATTAAATACAGACATGCTGAAGACAAGATTAAGTCCCGAGAACACAGAATCAATGGATTGGAGCGGGATATCGCATGACAGTATACCGATCGAAGCGGGCTGGCCGGTGGAAGCTAGGCATTTTCGTAGCACTGGCGATTGCCTTTTTGTTATTACGTGGGCGTTTATTTGAAAATGACATCACTATGATAAACAACGGAGCACTGGCGCAGGCAGATCCCGGTTGGCAAACGATTCGAGTATTAACTGCAAATGTGGGTAATGTCAATCTTCGCCTCAGAAAAAAATATAACAATAAGCTGAGCGAACAAAAGGTGGAACATGCTATATCGAGGAACATACAAGAGCTCAAGCCCGATATCGTGTTCTTGCAAGAGCTGATGCATCCGTCTCAATGCGACGATTGGATTGAAACCGACAAAAATAAGGTTTGCTATCAAGCAGGCTTAAACGCAGAAACCAATCAGGCCAGGCGTTTACTCGGCAACGAGTATTCAATACTGTGTTCATCCCGAATGAGGCAGGAAATTGGTCATCCAGTTGGGATGGAGTGCATCGCGGTTCACATTAACGCCGGGACAATTCAAGGATGTCGACCTGGTGAACTGTGCCAAGCCTCAGAAGGTCTGGATATTGTCGGGAGTAAATGCAATCCGGAATTTGTTGTCATGTCGGCAAACGCACAGGTCCGGAACGTCCGCATAAGACTGGTAAATGCTCATCCTCACAGTCGCAATATTCCATGCCGGGATAGTGCCTTGGAGCAAATATTTGAGGGGCAGAGTGGAATACCTGCTTTAGCAGACGGGCAATACACGATCATCGCCGGTGATCTTAATTTTGACCCATTTCGAGCACCGGAGAACATGCCCGCCGTCTGGCAAAGACACGTGGGTCTGTTTGGCTCCGGTAAAGATTTTTATTATCACAGCGGTCTTGCAGAACACTCGCCGCCATACCCAACCGTCTACTTCTTGTTGCAGAAGAAAACGATCGATCATGTGATCAGCAACTTCGCACGTGGCGTTTGTACGACGCTTGGGGAAGCCCCTGGAACACTACGGATCGACGGTGGCGAGGGAATGGATCACAGGGCGGTCTTTTGCGAAATGTGGATCCCACCGAACGATTTAGGCACATAAATATCAATGTTGTAAAAAAGGATGTGAAGTGCGGTCCGTAATCTGGTTTTCTCTCCCCTAAAGGATCATCTGCTATGTACACCGATGCTATCTACGAACTCCTTAAAACAAGCACATTCGGCTGGATCATCTTTGCTTTTGCTTTTGCGGCATTCTTCTATGCCTTCAACAGCTTTGCGTCCTGGTTGTTTGGTGGGATTGCGAATATCCAGTTTCACAAACTTCGCTCCTCAAAAGGCATCAATACTTTGCGCGGGAAAAGGATCTTCTTAATCTCCCTTGTTAAACAGTACAACACCGGTGCAAATGAGCGACTTCAGGAATTTAGAAGCGATCGATTATCCTGGTTGTGGCCGCTTACCGTCCTTGCTATCCCGACTGCACTGTATGGATTGTCTCACCTGGTGATCGAGGATGCTATTCTGTCTTTGTCAGAAATAGGTATTGATATTCAAGCATATCAAGTCGTTCCCCTAAGCCAATATATCCAGCTCATTCTGTGGCCCCTTTCGTTGTATTATGGGTTACGAACTTTTTACCGTTACCAGTATGAACGCTCTACAAAAAACTGGTTCTCAAAATCTGCTCTTCACAATTTTCTACAGTCCATCGTGATCAATACTCCACTGGCTTACTTTATCCTTAGCCTCGTTGTCCTGTGGCTCCACTTCTCTTTATCGCTCTACTTTCTGCTTAGTGATGATTCAGTGCGCTATCCGATTTTACATCCTGATCTCATGTATGGGCTGGGGAAGGTCTATCACACGATCATCATACTGATCATCTCAATAGCCGTAGGCAGCTTTTTACCCACGATCACATTACTACGTGAGAAAGGGGAAAAATACAAGAATAATTACTATGCCTTTATCTATTCGGGGTTGGTTCTACTATTTGTAGCCATTGTGTCCCTGGTGTTCCGATTCGATTCTCGAATCGCCTTTATCCAGCAGGGCGCGTTGGAATCCGTAAGCGGTTCGTTGAATACGATCAATCTTCTGGATGTGGGCGATTATGCAGCGCAAGCAACCGCGTATATCTATTACTTTGATCTCATCAAGGCTCTGCCAAACGATTTCCCGATCCCCGATTGGGTCAACTTAATTATCAGCGTAAGATCCATTACCTTAGTGTATGAGATCGTGAAGCTTGTCTCTCCGGGCACGATAGAGCAGAGTTTCTTTACAAAGCTGCTTGGGAGCATTCTCAATAAATAGATAGAAAATCCCTTTGTACGTTCATGATCTGGAGATCCAAAGATACGATGTGTGCTGCATGGGCTTCGGAACTTTCCACTGGCATTCACAGCCTGGACTATGAGGTTTTCGGAAACGGTAAGCCTGCTCTTTTCCTTCATGGCTTATTATCCACTCACCGTGAATGGCTGCCGCTGGCTCACGATCTGGCAAAAAAAGGCTTCCGAAGTTACATGCCCGATCTTTTCGGGCATGGTGGCAGCCCCCGGCCTGATAACATCCATCTCTATACCGCTAGGTATCAGATACAGAGCTGCATGGAGTGGATGGAAAGCTTGACGCTGGAGCCCAGAGGAATAAACCTGATCGGTCATTCGTTTGGAGGATTTTTAGCTCTTCATATCGCATTAAAATATGGCGGGGCTGTTGATAAGATCATTCTCATTAATCCATTGTATGAGATGGGCCAGTTCTCAACGATCCATTCGTTTATATTTTCAAAGTCGAATGTGTTTATACGGCTGTGGCGAAGAATGCAGAAGATGAATGTAAACTCTTCAAGGCCGAGGAAATTCATTCGAATTCCTGAAAAGATGGGACTCTGTTCGCCATATATTTTAAATATTGTCCATGATATGGACACGGAGCCAGTGGAATTTCGGAATATCGAGCGAAAAGCTTTGCTCATCTGGGGCGCAAAAGATAAAACACTAAACCCGCAATCGTTTCACTTGTTGCTTGAGAAACTACCAGATGCCACTGGTTACTGCCTGGCCGAGGTTGGGCATCTGCCTCACATCCGGAATCATCAGGAAACAAGTAAGACAATTACTGAGTTTCTTAGCTCATAAGCGCTGCCGGTCCCGGCGACCAAATGAAGAAAGCAACGGACACCGTGCTCGCGACACAAACGCGCAGGCGAGGTGCGCCGCCTCCTGAGCTGACACCATACCAGAAGAACATCACGATTACGCTGCTGCGCAGAATGCACTCTGCCTTAATTCGAAGTGCTGCATCGAACTCAAAGGCGGCTCAAATTCCTCTTCAATGCCGGTTACGCTTTACATGGGACGGTGTGCGCCTGGAAAGGTGGCGGTCGTTCTAGATCCGGGTGGGAGAAACGGTTCAATATAAAAAGCGGCCAGCTGATGAACGAGTACGATGCCCGCATGGCGGAGATTGCCATTGAAAAAATCAACCGCCGTCATCCACAGGTGGATTGAGACGACGGAAATCAGAGTGGGCACCCCATAAACCAACTGTACCTTCTTTGCCCCACGGCTGTACCTGTTACGGAGTGGCGCGTGCTTTTGCGGCGAGAACCCCCTCCTGCCTACCACTCCGCTGCGCTTTCCCCTGCGCACCCCTCGGGCGTGCTGCGCGAGGGACCTTCGGCGGGTACGCTGCGCAGTCCCCCTCCAGGGGGAGGTGCCCCGCACGTGCTTGGTGCGGGCGGTGGTAGTCGGGCTGCAATGAATTTCTAAGCAAAGAAACCGTATCCTGCACGAAACTGATGCGTCATGTGATGCAGATTACTTTACAAAGGATTGTCACGTTTCGGAGCAGTATGCGGAATACGCGGAATTAGTTTTCATTTCTGTGGCCGGACCTTTCATAGGTGAAAACCCGATATTCGGAGTCCGGTCGTAGAATTTTCCGAACCACCGAAGCGGCAGCACAAACAAGCTTCATGACCGCAAGGAGCCGTCCATCATGACAAACATCAACAGGAACATTTACATGCGTGGCCTGAACGGGGTAGACGGAGACCAGGCCGTATATTGCACGACACACTCCGGAAAAACCATTTTCGTCAGGGGAGACCGGTGCGATGGCAACTGGAAATACATGTCCATGTCCATCCCGAAGAGAAATCCAGCAGCGATTCGGGCAGCGGCGCTGTATGCCGGCTTTGCCAGGACCCAGGATGCATATGTGGATCTGGAATGTGCCACCGGGGTGAGCGCTTATACCCTCGCCCTCGCGGACTGGTTCGGCGGGCCCAAAGTGCTGCAGCTCGACCTTGATGGCTGGACGGGAGAAATTGGGCAGACCATCCGTGTGAAGGCCAGGGACAACATCCTGGTGGCGGCTGTCACCGTGGTGATCCGCGATCCGCAGAGGAATTTTCTGGAGATGGGAGAGGCGGTGCAGACGGAAGACGGGGGACCGTGGTGGCACTACACGACGCAAACGCGTGTAGCCATGAGCCCCTTCCCAACCGTGGCAGCCATCATCCAGGACCTGCCCGGGAACCGGGATGCATTTGTTATAAGCTAAGGGCTCATCGAGAGCGCGCAAAGTGTATCAGGAAGCAATATGAAAAAGCTGAGTGAAGGGAACTCAGCTTTTTGCATACTTGCCCATGGAAGCATTTTCTTGTATGCTAATCATGTTATCTAAACATTCATTTTCTGGCTGACTGTTAAACCA
>DATHTL010000124.1:0-9407 GCA_035463255.1 Anaerolineales bacterium
TTGTTCCCCATCCGTTGTTGATTGAAATCTTCTGAATCGCACCCGTCGGAGCAAACAGGCGATCCAGAAGAATGATATCGACTGGCTTTGCATTCTTTGCCTTGGCGACCTCCGCTTCCAGTCTCCTGATCATTTCTTCAACTGACATTTGCAATGGATCAGAAGACTCAGATTTTCGCAAATAGGAGATCGTTTCCTGCAAAGCATAGATAAGCTCCTCTATTTCCATAACTTCGCTAACTCATTCAGCGACCGGTAATACGGCTCGATGCTCGGAATGTAGTGCCGCTCATCCTTTGCATGCGGTCCGATCCCCGACTGGCCCCACACAACGGCCTGTCCGCCCGGCGCGAATCTTGCGCTGGTGCCGGGAAGTTTCTTGCCGATCGCAGGTTCCGTGCCCGAAGCAATTCTTACCGAATCAATCAATGCCTGCAACGCAGGGTTGTCAGGTGAGCAAGCCACACCATTCTCCATAACATTCATGCATAGCTCGAGTCCATTTTCGGCACAATACTTTTCGACCTGCAACTTTAAACTGTCAACATCATCCTGCGGAATCGGGCGGATTTCCACGCCCAAAATTCCCTCTGCAGCGGTGACATTGTATACGCCCGAAGTGCCAACATTGATAAAAGGGAATTTTGCCTGAGACTGCCAGCCATCCGGTGATTTGAGGGTCAGGTGTTTGGCGAAGATTTCGTTGAGAGCAGCACGCGCGGCAATCAGTTTCTCGCTCAGGTCACCTGTGCCTGCTACGCCACTGTGGCCTTTCGCGCCGCGGGCGACCACGTCAAAGCGCATCACGCCGCGGTTCTCCACGCAGATCTCACCGAAGAGCTCGTTGCCCTTTTCGCCTGTGCGCTCTCCGGCGATAAATAAGGCGGGTGCAATACCTTTTTCTTTCAACACAAACGGCGTGCCCCATGCCTCGGCTTCGCCGTTTTCTTCGTTGCCGACCAGCAGCAAGGCGATGTTTGGATACGGACCCTTTGACTTCATCACATCCTTCATCCAGACCAGGTAGGTTGCAACGACGGTCTTCATGTCCGCGGCGCCGCGTCCCCAGAGGTAGTCCCCCTCTATCCGCGGCATGAACTGTGAATCATCTGGCTCGGGTTCGACGACGTCGAAGTGGCCGGTGAGCAAAATCGGAGACTGGAGATTGGAGACTGGCGCGTTTCGTGATTGGTAATTCGTAATTGGGAAGGTGGCGTGGATGGCAGGGTATTTGCCGTCGAAAAACTTGACCTCAAGACCGGCGTTTCTCAAATAATCATCCACCAGCGAGCCCGCGCGGTGAACTTCGTCGAGACGTTCGTGAGGGGAGGCGGTCACACTTGGGATGCGGATCAATTGCTGGGCAAGGTCAAGAATTTCAGATGCCTTATCAGGATATGAAATTTCAATCGTGGCCTGCGTACGTGTTCGGAAACGGATGGGTGCCTGTGGTGTATGACGCACATGGTCCCGGCTTCTCTGCAGGTATTCCGCAATCTTCGAGGCTTCCGCACCCAGCGAAGCATGCTCGGAGGCAATCCGCTCTACATCCGCTTTCACCCGGGCTTCGCGCTCATATTGGAGCTCCTTCAAAACTTTGAGCGGCACTTCGTCGTTCTCGCCCAGCTCCAGTTGCAGGCGAGCCCGCATCTTTTCGGATGTGTTCCGGGCACCCTCAGCTATGTCGATCAGAGGAGTCAGATCGTTCCACAGATCCAATGCTTCCGCCAGAGGTTTCACTTCCTGGAGTGTCCATTTGAGGAACTCGCGCATGGATATCGGTTTCCCGGTCAATGGGTTCTCGATCTCGGCGCGCATGCTGTACTTTGCAGCCAGGTTTTCGTTAACCCGGGCGCGGCTGATGTCTTCGCGGTCGTAGCGGAAGCTGCGGGCAAAGCGTGAGTCAGAGTAAATGCGCAAAAGCAAAAGGTGCTTGAGCGTCAGGTTGGCAATATCCAGATCGAGGCTGTGCCCTCCTTCCTCGGTGCGAATTTCCACGCGGCCCATAGGCAGGTTGATGCGGGCCATCAGATTTTGCTTTTCGATCTGCAGCGCCATCTCTTCAGGCGGCGTCGCTTCTCCAACGGCGAACAGTCCGCGGGTGTAGAGCGCGGTGAGCTCATCGCTGGTCGTGGAGATGATCCGCTCGACCGGATCCGCAAACGAGCGGGCGCGGACCGGAGTCCAGTTGTTATTTCCAAAACGGACACCGCGCCGCACGAGGTCGTAGGAGATCTGCAGGTAGTCGTTGTAGGAACGGTACAGATCAGGCAGATCAATGGCGGGTGGATTCGGGAAGGTAAGGTTGCGTATGGAGTCAAACTCGGTCAGGGCCACCACCGCGCGCCCCCCGCGAACCTGGGCCTGCATCGGCGTGGACGCGGCGGTGGCGATAAAGAGCGCTGCAAACGCGCGCAGGAGCCGGGTTGCCGTGATGTAAAACTCCGATTTGAACTCATCGAGATGCTGATCGCCGCGCTCGGTGGGGCTAAGATGCATAAAGTCCCAGGCGAACAGCACATCGGGCAAAGACATGTTTGTGTGGATGCCTGCTGTGGCCAGTGTATCGCCATACAGATCCACACACTTTTCGAGGTAGCGGCGCTTGGCGATTCCCCAGTTCCCCGGGATGGAGTGATACCCAATATCGGTGAGGGACAGCAGGTTCCCGTGCCAGTAATGCAGCCGCTCGCCAAAATGGACACCCGCGCAGTGCAAGGCGTTGATCAGTGAAGCCTCCATTAAGCGCGCTTCGTAGATCGCCCCACGTGGATGGTAGTACGGGCGCGTCGCCCATTCCACCATCCAGTGAAAAACCTCCAGCTGGCTGAACTGTGCCTGCCACGGCGGGATGCACTCCGCCCGTAGATAATCGACAAAGGATTGCTGGATGGGCCCCGCGCCGACGGTCAGCAGCGGGCGAAGATCTTCATCAAGAAGATTCCACTCCTGTTCGAAGCCGTGCAGTCCACTTTGAGGCTTTTCTTTGATGGCCTGTTCTACAGCGAGTAGATATTTGTCGGCGAATTTTTGAGAGGGCATGAATACATCCTATGGCGTGGGGTGTGAGGCAAATGAAAGAGGAAAGAACAAGAAGGGGGAGCTTCAAATCATCTCTTCTGGCGGTGGTTGACTTGAGTTCCTTCTCACCCAGACCTGAGAACCAACAGGGATCTCAGCCTCTTTCGTATTGGGAAACAGGAGTATGTACGAACGGGAGCGGGTCCCCAGCGGAATTGAAAATTCTGCATCCTTCTCAATCACGCGTTGATCGGGGGTCACGATTTTTACTCTTTGCGTTCCATTCGAATCATACTCATACGGAACAGCGGGCAACGGTGGAGATACCAGTACATCGTCACCTGCCTGTACCACACGCTCGATCGTCAGTAAAAGGATCTCTTCCATAGCCAGCTTTCCAAGAAATTATGCTTTTAGTGAGTTCAGCCCCTCGACCAACCTGTGGAACGCGCCTTCGGTTCGTTCGGCGGGCGTGGCATACGAGAAGCGGATCCAATCGCTGCCGAAGGGAGAGAAGAACGCACCGGGGACGATGGCCACACCGTGATTTTCAGCGAGATATTGACCGAGCGGTTCGCTATCTGACCACCCTTTCGCTTTGAGCGACTCGCTCACATTGATAAAGGCATAATAACCCTTGCCGATGATGTGCTGCATACCACAGGATTCGAGCAGTCCCTTCAAGACCACGCGGCTGGCGTTGGTCGGCTCGATGATTGTCTTCGCGGCTTCCAAGTAACCCATCTCATAGGCTGCCATCGCTACCGCAAACGAGTAAAACGAGGGAATCACGCCATGCGAAGCGCGCGCCACGATGAACTTGATCACCGCTTCATCGGCAATCAGGTGACAGTTGCGAATATTGGACGCGCCCAGGGATTTTGTAATTCCATCCAGGAACATCAATCGCTTGCGTTCCTCGGGCGTGAAATATTTCAAGAAGGAATTCAAATCCATTGGCGATTCGTCGGTCACGTAATGATACATCCAGTCAAAGAGGACGAATGCCACACCGGCTTCCAATGCGCTTTTGGCGAGCGAGACCTGCTTTTCCACCGGGATCGTCAGACCGGTGGGGTTATCAGGGTTTGTGATAACCAGCCCGGCAATCTTGCGTCCCTTTGATTCGGCAAACTTGACACTTTCCCGGATCGCGTCTTCAGAGTAAGCCCAACCCAGCGCGGGCTCGCCAGGGGCCCAGAGAACATTGGCGCCCACTCCATATGGCCCCCAGTTGTACGAGATCCAGGGCACACGGGAGACCATGATGAGGTCTCCCTGCCGTCCATGACCGAGTGCCAGCATCGCCTGATACACCTTGACCAGTGCATCACGTCCGCCTGTGGTGGCAAGCACATTGGCTGGTCCCCAACCGGAACTGGCATCCAGCTTCCAGTACTGCTCGATCACAGATTTACGATAGGCATCTGTGCCAAAGGGCATGTCATAGGCAGTCCCGTGCTCGATCTGGAGCTGCGCGGCGCGCTCAAGGATCGCTCTTGGTACACCCGGCAGGGACGCACCGCCATCTCCCTGCGAGGCATCGAAAATCTTCGCGCCGGGATTCTTTTCCTGATACACCTTGAGCGACTTGTTGATCAGGAACATGCGCGAAGGCGGGATATCCATCATCTGCTTGAGATGATCGCTGACAGGCACGAGATTCTTCTCGTCCACGGCAAAGACAGGTGTAGCGTTTGAAATGGACACATTGACTCCTTTGATTAGACCCTAAAGGTTGGTCTCTGACGCAACGTCGCGTGATTGGCACAGAGACCTTCAGGGTCACTTGTTAAGAAAAACGCCCCGATGACCGGGGCGTTTGGTGTACCTACTGCGTATGAACCTTTTCCTGTTCACCTGAAAACCACCAACGTCCCGTCACGAATATCGTGACAGTATTATCGTTGGTATTGGTGTTGAAAAGGCTGAACATTGGGCGCAAGGATACCACCGCGCCATGAGTGCGTCAAGCAGAGGTTTATAAAATGGTTGCAGGAATCATTACCTCAATCCGTACCACTCGCCGCCATCAAAGTCACCCATAAAAATGGATCTGTCTTCTTCGTTTGCAATCCCATTCCCCGCCTGCTGCGCGAGGACAAGGAACTCTTCCGCGATTTTGTGGTCGCCCAGCAGGGCCTGTGCTCGGGCCATCCCCTCGAACGCGTAAGCAATATCGAAATCCTGCATGAGGTCTCTATTCGCTTCGGTCAGCTCAAAGCAGCGTTGCGCATGTCTCAAGGCTTGATTGCCGTGACCGAGCACCACATGCACATGACTGATCAGCCATTCCGCGCGTTGCTGGTGAACGGCAGTGCCGGCAAATTGCCAGTGATAGGCACAGGCGTGCGCCGCATGCAGCATCTCATCATCTTCCGCTTGCGAACGGTTCGGCTTTTGAAGCAGATCCCAGACGCGACTATTGGTCGATTGGGCAAAATATTTGTGTGCCTCGTCAATCGTATAGGCCTTTATCTCATCCATATGGGAATACCCTTCTCGGAAAACAAAAATGCCCGCAGGGATAGGAACACGACCTGCGGGACGGCTGCAGAGAGAACTATTTATTGAATTCGGGATTCATGCTTGTATAAAGGGCCAACACATTCCCCGTGGGGTCCTTGAATACACCGAACCAACCGGTGCCAGGGATGTCCGTTTTAGGTGTGACAACGCTGCCACCCAGTTCTTCGACGCGTCTCAAATCCGCGTCGATATCATCGCTATGAATATAAACCAATACCTGGCCGGCCGGGTGATCATCGGACACTTTATTGAAGCCCCCGCCATAGCCGCTGCCATCTTCCCACATGGTGTAATCGAACTCAGCGACATGCTGCATCTTCCAGCCAAACAGATCCTGATAAAACTTGCCCGCAGCCTGAGCATCTGCCGCGGGAATCTCAACATGGACAACATTTCGTTTGGATACCATGGTAAAAAGACCTTTCCTTTCTCTGTGAATATAGAACATTAGTTCTATTATAACCGATGTTTAGTTTCGAGACCAATCCTATAGAAGCGTTTAAAATAACTCTGGAGAACTCCCTATGCACCAGTATCTTGTGGAGTGGGCCAACTGCGCCGAAGTGCGTACCCCCTCGTATGCCGTACAGCGTGCCCAACAAAACACCGACATGTTCAAGAGCTTTCGCCGAAGCGGGTAGAGTTTGACCTACGGCTCTACTCTCTTCTAGCTGAAAGTGGTTGGGTATCGCTAGCCCAGACGAAAAACCATACGCTTTTCTGTAAATATTTTCCCAGAATTTAGCCTTCACAATATAATCATACTGCAGACACTATTGAACTAACGGCAAGGATAATCCTGGCTCAAAAGACCTTAGCGGACGGACTTTTTGCCCCAGCGTTTCCCCAGTATTTAGCAAATCACTAAATATACGAAGGTCAAAATCCTGATTTTGCATTTATAAACTAAACAACAGGAAAGCTTGGCAGAACTAGCTGACATGCTTACCCTGTTTTTCACCTCAGCGTCTGCCGATTGGAAATCTTCGGTTGCCATTTGAAATTCATCTTGTTCAGGAGGCATCTATTCCTCTAACGCTAGGGCGATAGCCTGTTCGGGTGACATTGCGTAGCCCTCCGACCATGCGGAGGCATACACTTCCTCCCCCAGTTGAGTACGCGCTTGGATAATAGATGCAGCATAGTCCTTCTGAAAGGTCACAGGGAGCGGTTCGTTAATCGCCTCGCGCCAAGATGCCGCCGCGCCCCAAAGACTGGCCGCGTGCTGTGTCTTTCCCAGCGCTGCCGCGGCTAAGCCCAACGCCTCCAGCGTGAATGGTGGTTGCGACTTGTTCCCAAGTTCCCGATAAAGCTTCAAGGATTCCTTTAACATTTCGATAGCGCGGTTGTATTCACGACGCAGACGCGCCACATCTGCTAGCCCCCCAAGGGACCAACCCATGAGTGAGTTGTCTCCCAACTCTCGGGTAAGCCGCAGACTCGCTTCCCACTGTGTCGCGGCGCGCTCAATATCTCCCAACCTGAACCAGGCATCGCCCAATACAACCTGGGCATAGGCAATTCCCCACATCTCTCCGGTAGATTGAAGCAGAGACAAACTCTCTTGTAACAACTCTATCGCCTCCTCTCGCTTGCCTTCAAGACGAACGGTATCGCCGAGGTCAATAAGTGCCAGGCCTACGCCTCGGTTGTCTCCAATTTCGCGATATAACTTGATACTTGAGTCTGCCAATGCTTCGGCTCGGATGTAATCACCCATATATCTTGATATCATGGATGATACGCGTAGCGCTTTTGCTCGCTCTGTTCCGGGCACGTCATTGTCAGAGGTTAGCATCTTCTCTAACCATTGGCTGCCTTCACTTAAGTGACCGTTATTATGCCAAAACCATGCCAATGCCCCCGTCATTTGCAGCCCTGCTTTAGCTTGATCGCTTTCAAGCGACCAGCTTAGTGCCGCACGCAGGTTGTCATGTTCTATCTCCAATCGAGTCGCCCAGGCTCTTTGCTCAGCGCCAAATAAGTACGGCTCTGCTTCCTCCGCGATGCGCAGATAGTAATTAAGATGACGATCTTGAACCAAGTTCGATTCTCCGGTCTCATTCAGCTTATCTCTGGCATACTGACGGATTGGCTCAAGGAACCGGTAACGCGGTTGATCTTGCTGTTCGACAAGCAGCAGTGATTTGTCCACAAGGCGTGAAAGCGCATCGAGGATCGATTGATCGGGGTCCAGAAGTGCCACCGATTCGAGTGCCTCCAATGTAAAACCACCAACAAAGACCGAAAGTTGTCGAAAAAGTTCTCTTTCCGGTTCTGTCAGCAGCTCATAGCTCCAATCCAGAGTCGCGCGCAATGTTTGTTGTCGGGAAGGCGCGATTCGACTACCGCTGGTTAGCAAGGCGAAACGGCCATCGAGCCGTGCGGCGATTTGCTCTATGGATAACGTCTTGACACGCGCGGCGATCAGTTCGATGGCTAATGGCAATCCATCGAGTTGGGAGCAGATGACTGCGACGGTCCGGATGGTTAGGGCGTTCAGTGCGAAATCGGAACGAACTGCACGGGCACGCTCGGCAAACAGCACCAGGGCTGGGAACTCCGAAATGGTTTCCATGTCAACGATGGAGTACTCTTTTGGCAGTTCCAATGCAGGTACCGAATACAGCCATTCACCAGGGATTCGTAACGCTTCGCGGCTGGTGGTCAGGATTTTTAAGTGGGAACAGGCGGAAAGAAGGGAAGAAGCGAACCGAGCTACGTCGTCGATCAAGTGCTCGCAGTTATCCAGCACGAGCAACATCCGCTTGTTTGCAATGCCTTCGATGAGACGTTCCTCGGGAGACAGGTTATTCTTTTCAATATACCCAAGCGCTTGCAGGGTGGCAGAAGGTATCAATGATGGCTGATCCAGCGGAGCCAGCGCAACAAAAAAAACACCGTCGGAGAACTCGGCGAGTGACTTGCTCGCTGACGCAATACTCAGGCGCGTCTTCCCGATTCCCCCCGTGCCGATCAAGGTAACCAGGCGGATATCTGGATGGATCAAATAGTCTTGGACAGCCGCAATATCCTTATCCCGCCCAATTAAGGAAGTAAAGGTTGCCGGTAAATTCGAACGGGGTTTTTGGGATATTGGTGGTGTTGAGACGCGCCAGGGGGCTTCTTCGTCCCTAGAGTTGGGAGTCGCTTTCCAGTCGCCACGTGCAAACCGTAAAAAAGCGGCTCGTTCCTGTGCAGGGATGTTGAATATGTCCGCCAGCAGCTCCGCAATCTGTGCGGAGGGACGCCGTTCTTCATCTTCAAGTTTACGAATGGTGGATACGGAACACCCGACGCGGTCAGCCAGAGCTTCGCGAGTGAGATCGAGCGCTTTTCTCTTGAGCCTGAGCCAGTAGCCAAACGAATGTTGTTCCAGCATCAATTTCTACCGCTTGTCGCAACAATAAGTGAACTGTCTGCACGGATTTGCAGACTGCAATTCAAATATCAAGTTAAGCAAATTTTGCGGCACTTTGTAAATCAACAGGTTCGATTCCGATTACGAATAAGTGACACTTTTTGTGACATTTTATGTCACCAAACCGGAAGGGCGATTTGCTACAGTATGGGCAGAGTAGAGACCAACTTGAGTTTCTGAAAACATTATAACTGGTTGAACCAGAAAGGAGATCAAGATGTTCAAAAATCGTTTTCTTATTGTTCTCGGCGTTCTGTCTCTGTTATTGGTCGCGATGGTGATTTCATTCCCACTCTCCAATACGCCAACATCAGCTGAGCGTGGTCGAGCTGCTGACGCGACACGCTGGACGGCAATGGGAGAGTACTACGAGAAGTTGGAGGAATCCCAGCTTCAACGCAGCCGAGCCGCTGACACGGCGCGCTGGGAGGCAATG
>DATHTL010000125.1:0-9400 GCA_035463255.1 Anaerolineales bacterium
AATTCGCAATAACGATACAGGTGATGTGGCAGATGATCATTATCGACTCTGGAAAAAAGATATCGGCTTGATGAAGAAGATCGGTTTGAAGGCTTATCGTTTCTCGATTTCATGGCCGCGCGTTCTTCCTGCCGGGCGCGGCAAAGTCAACAAGAAGGGAACCGATTTTTATGACAGGCTTGTGGATGGTTTGCTGAAAGCAGACATCATCCCGTTCGTCACACTTAACCATTGGGATATCCCGCAGAAACTGGAGGAGGAAGGCGGTTGGCCGGCCCGTTCCACAGCGGATGCGTTTGTGGAATATACGGATGTGATCACGCGTGCCCTCGGCGACCGCGTCAAGAACTGGATCACACACAATGAACCGGCCGTCGTAGCCTGGATGGGCTATTCCACGGGAATCCACGCACCCGGATTACACGATTATGCTCTGGGCGTGCGCGCCGCGCATCATTTGCTGCTCTCGCACGGACAGGCCGTGCCGGTGATCCGTCGCAACAGCCCGAACGCAGAAGTGGGAATTACGCTCGATATTAGCTGGAGGGTTCCGGCCTCCAACAGCCGCGCCGATCGGGAGCGCGTGCGCGACGAGGATGGAAGATGGTTCCGCTGGTTCGCTGACCCGCTTTATGGGCGCGGGTACCCCTCCGATAAAGTCAATGACTTTGTGGAAATGGGCGCCCTGCCAGACGGTCTGGATTTTGTGCAGGCAGGCGATATGCACACAATCGCCACACCGACCGATTTCCTGGGACTGAACTACTATTCCCGTACGATCTTCCGGGCGGACAGCGCAGACAATGACTCACAGATTGACTTTCCGCAGCCCAAGACTCCCGAGCATTGGACAGAGATGAATTGGGAAAATTATCCGGATGGACTAAAAAACATACTGAGTCGCGTGCACTTTAATTATCAGCCCCGTAAACTTTATGTCACCGAGAATGGCGCGAGCTACTCCACGCCGCCCGATGAAAAAGGAAACGTCCCAGATGAGCTCCGCACACATTATCTGCGCACTCATTTCGCCGCTGCATATCGCGCCATCCAGGCGGGTGTGCCGCTGGCGGGATACTTCGTCTGGTCCCTTATCGATAACTTTGAGTGGTCCTGGGGCTATGCCCAACGCTTCGGCATCGTCTGGGTGGATTATGAGACGCAGAAGCGCATCATGAAGGATAGCGCAAAGTGGTATAAGCGTGTGATCAAGAAGAATGGATTCTAGAAAACATGCAAGGATGGGCAGCTGCCCATCCCTGCATGTTTATAGACCACCCACAAACGGATTGCTCATCTTTTCCTCCCCCACCGTTGTCTCGGGACCGTGCCCCGAAAGCAGACGTGTCTCTTCGGGCAATGTGAACACCTGTGTCTTGATACTCTCCAAGAGTTGCTCCCAGCTGCTGCCGGGGAAATCCGTGCGACCGACGGAGCCTGCAAAGATCACATCACCGCAGAAGCAGATGATGGATGCAGGCACGTATAAGATGCAATGTCCTGGTGTATGCCCCGGTGTGAAACGGACTTCAAACTCCACGGTCCCCAGCCGCAACATCTGTCCCTGATAAAAGTCAATTGTCGGCTCCGGACCCGGATCAATATCGAAGCCGAAGAGCGCGCCGCCACCACCTGCCCGCCACAAAACGTGATCATTTGGATGTAAAGCCACCAGGGGCAGTGGATTGAGCGCGTCCGCAATCGCGCCTGCCCCGCCGATGTGGTCGAAGTGCGCGTGGGTGTACCAGAGATGCGCGATGCGCCAGCCGCGTTTTTGTGCTTCGGCCAGGATGATGTGACCATCCCAGGCAGGGTCGATGACTGCTGCTTCTTTTGTCTCCGAGTCGGCGACGAGATACGCATTCGTTTGAGCAGGACCTAATGTGAAGGAAACGATCTCAAGCATGGCTCACCTTTCGCGGGGAAAATATATAACTGATCAGGATCGAAGCTGCGATTAATCCAATTGACAGAGGATACACGATCATCGGATCGCGCTCGAAGAGGATGCCTGCCAGTGGCGGCGTGAGAACGAAGATTACAGCGCTGATGGTCTCCATGATTCCATAGGTCACACCCATCTGTGAATCATGCACCAGTTCGCGTGCCTGTGCGAGTGCCATAGGACGCCCTGCACGGAATCCACCGAGCAGGAAGTATCCGAACACATAGAAAGGGAGGCTTGTGCCTTTCCAGATGAATAGAGAGAACAGGATTACCAGGGCCTGCGCGAATAAGAACCCCCGGCGCGGATGCACGCGGCTCAGCATAAGTGCCATCAACGAATTCCCTAAGGCACCGGCGGTAAAGATGATCCCCGTCTGACTCAAAGAAAGACCGCGCACGCCTTCCAGGAAATTCGGCGTGAGTGGCTGCGCTAAATACATGGAAAAGATCGCAAATGCCAGCACACCCATGAAAATCAGAAAGCGTTGGTTGCTTCTCAAGTTCGGCGGCGGCGACTGGGGGTCGTGATGATCGATGGGTTGTTTCTGGATAAACAGGATGAACACATTGGACAGGACGAACATTGCCGCGGCAACGAAAAAGCTCATCCGCATCCCATAGTGATCACCGATCCAGCCGCCTGTGATGGGACCGAGCACCATACCCAGGGCAAATGTAGCCGTTGTCAGAGAGAGCACCGTCCCAATTGGCAGTCGTCCACGCGCCGCAGTAACATAGCTACTTAGCGGAGAAGAGACAAACGCAGTTAATCCATAACCAAACAGACCGATCAAAAAAAGCGGCAGCGCCAGGGCAACCCCCATGATCACCGTGGATACTAACCCTAGCACCCAAGCCGTGATCAATAAAGGCCGCCTGCCGATCCGATCTGCAAGCTGACCGGCAGGAATGTGGGTGATTGCCATCGAGAGACCAAACGCGCCAAGCACCAGTCCAATCTCATATTTGCTCAGAAGAAATTGGTTATCCAAATAGATGGGCACAAAATTAAAAAACATCCCTTCGCCAAACCCCCAAAGCAGAAGGGCAAGCGCGACGAAAAGAAGGCTGCGATTCAAGAGACTCCTCGTTTAGCTGCAAACTCGTTGAATAAACTCAAGCGTGGATTGAAATACCTGCTCCCTGGCCCCATCCCGCGACAGGACGTGGCCGGACCCCGCAACATAAATCTTTGTCTTATCGGCCACATTGACCAGCCCGGAGTAAATGACCTCCATATTCTCAGACAAAATATATCTTTCATCTTTTGAATGCATAAGCAAAACAGGAACAGACACTTTAGGAAGGACAGCGCACATCTCCCGGATCAACTTTTTTAGCTCGGCCGCCGAACGGACCGGGTTTTGAGGGTAAGCAACGTGGTCTTGATAGGCAGCTTTATCGAACCAACCGCTCCCGGGAGGCTCGTTCGTCTTGGGACGATATTTTAAGAAAGGGCTTATCAGTTCCATGAGCCAGATCGGGTAATCCGTTGGCAGACGTGCCGGAGTTGACAGCGCGACCACGCCTTTAACGTCAAGGCGTGTGGACATTAGGAGGGAAAGGTTACCGCCCATCGAAAGCCCTATGAGAAAGATTTTGTCGGTGACACCGCGTAAGAGACGATAACCTTCTTCAACGGAGGCCACCCAATCGGTCCAGCGCGAGCGGATCATGTCTTCGGGATGCGTGGCGTGACCGGCGAGGCGCACGCCCAGGCAGGTATAACCCTGTTGATGAAGGTATTCCCCCATCCAGCGCATTTCCTTAGGCGTACCGGTGAACCCGTGGATCAACAAACAGGCAGGCTTGGACGAGTCGCCTAGGAAAAAAAATGGCTCGGCGGTCGGAATAATTTGCGACATGTAATGAATGATTAATTATCGATGATGCATCCAGGCTGGGCGCAGGGAAGCTACCTTTTTATAGACAGGACAGTCTTCATCGTGCGCGCCGGGCAAATAGCCAGTGGACATCAGGAATTCGTTGACGATTTCTCCCCCTGTAAAGACAAACGTTTTCTTGAACAGCTTGATCCATTCCTCTTTCGAAAGATGGCGGTGTGCATCCAGCCAGCCCTTGAAAGAGCCGTATTCTTTTCTCAATTCCTGGATCTTCTGTGCGTTGACAATGGCGGCGTTGACCTTTAGGCGATTGCGAATGATTCCCGCATCAGCCATAAGCCGTTCGCGGTCCTTCTCGCCATACTTCGCAACCTTATCAATGTCGAAGTGATGATAGGCTTTCCGAAAATTGTCAGCCTTTTTCAGGATCGTGATCCAGGAAAGCCCAGCCTGATTGATCTCCAGGATCAAGCGCTCGAACAACAGGTTGTCGTCCTTGAGCGGGAAACCGTATTGTGTGTCGTGATACGTTTTGTTGTAGGTATCTTCTGAGTGGGAGTTGCAATAGTCACAGTAGGTGCTCATGAAGATATTGTACTATCAAGATGATTTTAGATGAGCCAGGATTCATGCCATGAAAGAGATGACCTCCATCACTACCCCATTCTGGATAAAATTTGTACACTTGGGTTATGCAAGCTTCAAGGACCTCATTCTCAGACACGGCTGAAAAACGGATTCGAGTGGGCTGTCCCGCGCATAATTGCGGGGGACGCTGCCTGCTGATCGCGCACGTGCGCGATGGACGCATCGTCCGGCTGGATGCCGATGACCGACCCGATTCCATCGCCGCGCCCCAGTTGCGCGCCTGTGTGCGCGGACGCTCCTATCTCCGCCGCCAGTATCACCCCGACCGGTTGACAAAGCCTCTTCGGCGAGTTGGTCCGCGTGGGAAAGGAGAGTTCCGTCCCACTTCGTGGGAGGAGGCGCTTGATACTGTTGCATCCCAAATGGAGAGAATCAAGCGCCAGTACGGATCTTCGGCGTTATTCGTTCCCTACGGCACCGGCTCCTACAATCAGCTCAACGGCTCGCATGTAGCCCGGCGGTTGATGAATTTATACGGCGGGTGCCTGGGGATCTATAACTCTTATTCGTGGGCCGCGACCAATCTGGCGACACCCACCGTCTATGGCACGCTCGTCACCGGCAACCAGCGTCAGGATTGGCTGAACGCAAAGTACATTCTGATGTGGGGCTGGAATCCGGCCGAGATGCGCGACGGCACAAACAGCGATTACTTTATCAAGCTGGCACGCGAAGCCGGGGCGCGCGTCGTCTGCATCGATCCGCGCCATTCGCTGAGCGCGGCCTCGCTGGCCGACGAGTGGATCCCTATTCGCCCGGGAACCGACACGGCCATGATGAGCGCCATGGCGTATGTGATGCTCACCGAGCATCTTTATGATACTGAGTTCGTCCGCACGCACTGTGTGGGCTTCGACGAGAGCCAGATGCCGGTGGAAGGCGCGGAAAGTTACAGCGATTATATTCTTGGCATTCGCGATGGAGTTCCAAAAACGCCGCAATGGGCAGAGTCCATCACGGCTGTGCCTGCCGACGTGATTGCGCGCATTGCGAGAGAATATTCCACCATCAAACCCTCTGTGCTCTATCAAGGATATGGCATGCAACGCCGCGCCTATGGAGAACAGGTCGTGCGCGCCGGATGTGTATTGGCCGCGATCACCGGGAACGTGGGTGTCTCAGGCGGCTGGGCCAGCGGACTGGGACTACAGGCACCCGATGGAGGCGGCTTGTGGACCGTCTTCCCCACCGGAGAGAATCCCGTCAAAGCCAGCATCCCGGTCTTTCTCTGGACCGAAGCTTGCCTGCGCGGAAAAAACATGACTCAGGCTGACGGCATTCGCGGCGCTGAGAGGCTCGACAACGATATCAAGCTGATCTACGCCGTGGCCACTAACTGCCTGATCAACCAACACGCGGATGTGAATCGAACTGCCGAAATCCTGCGCGACGAATCGAAAGTGGAGTTCATTGCCGTGCAGGATAACTTCCTCACACCGACCGCGCGCTTTGCAGACATCATCCTGCCTGCCTGTACACAGTTTGAAACGTGGGGTGTGGAAGATGGCTGGAAGTATGGAGATGAAGTCATCCTCCAGCCCAAGCTGGTGGAACCGCTGGGTGAAAGCAAATCCGATTATAGGATCTGTGCGGAGCTGGCAGAGCGATTGGGGATTGGTGAGACCTTCACAGAAGGGCGCGATGAAAAAGGCTGGGTGGAGTATTGCTTGAATGAATTCCGCCGTCTGCGTTTCCCCAAGCTGCCTACATTGGATGAATTCATCGAGCAAAACATTGGCGCCTGGACACGACCTGCCGTCAAGCCAGCCATCGCCTTCGAAGATTTCAGGCGCGACCCCGAGCACTATCCTCTACAGACTCCCAGTGGAAATATAGAGATCTTCTCGAAAGGGTTATATGAGCTCAATAAACCTGAAGAGATTCCTCCCATTCCAAAATATATCCAAGAATGGGAAAGCCCGTTTAGTAAATGTCGTGGCGAGGAGAGCATAGCCCGACGAAGCAACCCCCTTATGATAGGCGAAACCTGCTTAGCAGGAAATGCCAACTCCAAGGAGATTGCCACGCTCGCCGGAGAACGGCTCGCTCGCAACGACATATACCCTTTGCAGGCGATCGGGCATCACACCCTCCACCGCGTACATTCCACCCATGACAACAACGACTGGTTGGAGGAAGCGTTTCCGCAACGTGTATTTATCAATCCCATCGATGCATCCGCGCGGGGAATCAAAGATGGTGATGATGTCAAGGTCTACAACCAGCGCGGCGCGTTGATCCTGCCCTGCCGCGTCACACTGCGTATCATGCCGGGCGTGGTCGATATCCCACAGGGCGCATGGTACGAGCCTGATGAAAACGGCGTGGACCGCGGTGGGTGTGTCAATGTGCTCACCTCTCATCACTGGACTCCGTTTGCCTACGGGACGACCCAGCATACGATCATGGTTGAGGTTGAAAGTTACAAATCAAACGTTGAAGATCCAAAATCGAATCTGCAACCTTCAACCTTTGATTTTTCGCCGAGGCCGAAATGACCTACGCCTTCACATTCGACGCGAGGTTCTGCTCCGGCTGCAAAGCCTGCCAGGCCGCCTGCAAGGACAAGAACAACCTTCCAACAGGTGTACTCTGGCGAAAAGTGATAGAAGTGAGCGGAGGCTCATGGCAGCAATCCGGGGAAGCCTGGACAAATTCGGTCTTTGCATACAACTTATCGATCGCGTGTAATCACTGTGTCCATCCGAAATGCGCCGGGATTTGTCCGGCGAATGCGTACATTGTGCGCGAAGATGGCATCGTACTTCTTGATGAGACGAAGTGCACCGGCTGTGGCTATTGTGCCTGGGCATGTCCTTATGGAGCACCTCAGTACAATCCTGATGCCGGGCACATGACCAAGTGCAATTTCTGCTTCGATCAGATCGACCAGGGACTGCCTCCTTCATGTGTGGCAGCTTGTCCGTTGCGCGTGCTTGATTATCGGGGAACCGACTCAGCTACGATCTCTCCACCAACTGAAATCAGGTTGTGGGATGTCCCGTCAGAAATGCATCCCTATCCTTTGCCGGGTTACTCTCATACACAGCCACGCCTTGCAATCAAACCTCACGCGGCCATGAATCGGTCCGAAGAGAAGTACGTTGCAAATCTCGAGGAAATTCAACCGCGCCTGCATTCGCAATGGGACGATCTGCCATTGGTCTTATTCACCATTCTCCTTCAAATGGCTGTGGGTAGTTACTGGGCGATGACTTGGATGGCAGATACCTCCTCGTCATTGATCCTGCCTTCTTTGCTGATTGGCCTATTGCTGGGAACAGGCATGCTTGCTTCCCTTGCGCACCTCGGCAGAAAGACAAGGGCCTTGAATATGCTCCGCAATGTACGCCGTTCATCGCTGAGCAAAGAAATCCTGTTCGTGGGATTGTTTGGATTGGGTTACCTAATCACCACCCTTGCGGCTGTTCTTTTACAGCGGATCACATTTGAAGCGATGGCTGTCACATGCATACTTGGTATCGGATTGATCTATAACATGTCACAGGTGTATCGCTTCCCGGCCGCGCCTGGCTGGAATACCTGGCGGACAAATGCAGGTTTCATGGTCAGCACATTGCTGCTGGGGTTATCTATCATGACGCCCATCATGATGTATTCATCGAATTTAAGTGGTCTACAGGCAACTTCCAACCCATGGATGATTGGCAGCAGCATTTTAGTTCTATTGCTCATGCAGGTCTCACTAATGAATAAGCCAGTTGCTCCTTCACCTCTGCATCGCATACGGATTGGTATGATCTTGGCAGGGGTAACCGCCAGCAGTCGCTGGATGTTAGAGGCTGCCAGTCTATGGTCCGCCATTCTGGTGTTGCTGATTGTCTTAATAGAAGAAGCGCTAGGCAGATGGCAGTTCTATAAATCCCGCATTTAAGTCCTTTTAATCAACGTGAATGAATATACTAACCAGGGCTTCGCAAACCCATCCGTTTTGCCTGGAACGGAGTCACGCACGCAGACGTCATAGTCAATGATAGAATCAGGTAGCCCGTTTAAGTGGTCATACTTTTGTTGCCACCCGGCTTGGGGAATGTACGGGGATAATTACAGCGCCGTTCTTCCCGAGCGACATAAAATCATAAATTGATTCATGAACACCCAGGTTTTTGAGAACAGACCGAAATGCCTAAACTAAACTTCCCACGATCCCTTGCGCACCAGATTGTTTTCTGGGCGATCGCGCTGGGCATTGGTGCGGGAGCGTATGTCTTTGTCCGTGACTTCATCGCCTGCTGGCGCCTCACGTCGCTGCCAGGAATTCCTGCCGCCAGCTGCTCCGGTGAAGCAGTAAATGCACTAGAAACTCCTGTACTTGTGAGTGATCGAAAAGAGCCCGTCTTCACTTCCACGCCCGAGCCGCCGGAGGTGACAGAGGAGGAATATCCCGCCTGGGATGGTGGTAGCCGTATCAACATCCTCTTTGTGGGGTTGCGGGGGGACGACGAGGAAGGTTGTCCTTACTGTACAGATACCTTAATCCTGCTGACTGTGGACCCGGTCACAAAAACGGCTGGGATGCTTTCCATCCCGCGTGATATGTGGGTAAATATCCCTGGCTTTGGCTACAGCCGCATCAACACCGCCTGGACCCTTGGCCGTGGATCAAGACTGCCCGGTGGCGGCCCGGCTCTTGCCATGAAGACTGTGTCACACTTTCTTGGCGTGCCGGTCGATTACTACGTTCAGGTGGATTTCGACACATTCGTAGACATCATCGACCTGATCGGAGGTGTGGACGTCTACAATGATGAGACGATCGTGCTCGATCCCATGTCGCATGGCAAGGATTATCCAAAGGTCAAAATTACCTGCTGCGGTATGCGACACATGAATGGAACAGTTGCTCTCGCCTACGCGCGCTGTCGTCATCTGGAACAGGGTTGCACGAACGGTGATATCGGCCGCGCCCAGCGTCAACAGAAGGTGATTTTTGCGATCCG
>DATHTL010000126.1:0-37135 GCA_035463255.1 Anaerolineales bacterium
CGCAAGTAAACAGGTGCAGTGGTGTGATTGAGTCCAAGTGAAAGAATATGCATTGGCAAACACTGTGCTTGCAAGATGCATTACTATACCAAGCTATTCAATATCCTAACATTTAGGATTTTTTAGGTTTACATTAGTAAATACTAAGACAGTGGTTAGTGTTTGCTTATTTCCCGAACGAATGTCATAAATTAATGCGATGATGTTCCCCCGATTTATGACACGTGACAATGCCTTTCGAATCCCTTTCAAAATCAGATACTGCTTCGTCTGCGATTTATAATCGGCATACATCCAATAATCGCCAAGGAGCATCGCAGACATGAACGACGAACTTACTACCATCATCATCAAAGAGTTTGTGAAGCATCATGACCGCAAAGAGATCATACGGAAAGTGTGTGAACAGGGCGGATTGAATTGGAGAGAGGCGGAGCAGCTGGTTGCTCTCGTCGAAGCCCAGCACAGGAGAACGATTGCCACTCGACAAAGTCCCTTATTGTTTTTCCTGAGCATCGGGACGCTCCTCTTAGGACTTGGTCTTATGGCTTTTAACATGGAGATCCTTTTCGCCATCTTCCAAAGAGACCTCATCGGGCAATTATTAAGCGTGCAAAGTGGTTACTATAGGATGATCGGACTGGCAACAGGTTTTGGTATGACCGCCGGAGGGCTGATTGGCCTGTGGAAGGGATTGCTGGCGATCTTTCCTGAATAATTCAGGCTCGATGATTTCGTAGCAAAAAGGCCCCAATCGAAAGCCCTTAGCCGGTATTTCTTAGGCCCGCGGCAATACCATTGATCGTCACGCTGATCACTTCGCGTATCGTCTGCGCTTCTTCGCTTTCCTGCTCAGGCAGCGCACGGATGCGCCGCAGCATTTCCACCTGGACATAATTCAACGGGTCAACATACGGGTTGCGAAGCTGGACCGCGTTCTGTGTAATAGGCTCCTCATCCAACAGGTTCGCGTGCCCGCTGATCGATAACACCACCTCGCGAGTCTGGTCGTATTCGTTTCGGATGGCGCGGAACATTTCACTTCCCAGCTCACGGTCGGGGACGAGGTCCACGTACAGGGAAGCAATGCCCATATCTGCTTTGAGCAAGGACAATTCGGCGTTATCCAGCATGGTCTTGAAGAGCGCCCAGCCCTGATACATTTCGCGCAGGAGCGCCTCATCCTTGAAGGATGCAAGCGCGGAACCAAGCCCAAACCAACCGGGCAGATTGAAGCGACTCTGCATCCAAGAGAACACCCAGGGAATGGCGCGGATCTTCGTGACCTCACTGCTTTTTCCACGGGCGGCGGGACGGGAGCCAATATGCAGCCGTTTGATTTCATCCAGAGGTGTGGCCGTCTGCCAGAACTCGATGAATCTCGGGTTTTCATAGACCAGCCCGCGATATTCCCTGTGCGCCATTGCAGACATCTGGTCCATCGCTGCACGCCATGCAGCCGGAATCTCCGTCGTGGACTTGGCCGGAGAGGAAGCCACCAGCACAGCGTGAACAATCTGCTCGAGATGCCGATGAGCCAGGGCCAGATTCGAATAGCGAGCGGCAATCACCTCGCCCTGCTCCGTCAGGCGGAAACGGCCTTTGATGCTGCCGGGCGGCTGGGCGCGAATGCCCCGGTTGGCAGGTCCCCCACCACGCGCAATTGTGCCGCCGCGTCCGTGAAAGATCGTCAGTGCAATATTGTATTTTTGAGCGACCCTTGTGATGTTTTCCTGCCCCTGATACAGCGCCCAGTTCGACATCACGTAGCCGCCATCCTTGTTGCTGTCGGAATAGCCAATCATGATCATCTGTTCGTCGTTGCAGGTGGCCAGATGTTCGCGGTAGAGCGGCAATTCGATCAGGCTTTCAAAGATGGATGGGGCAGCATGTAAATCCTCGATGGTCTCGAACAACGGGACGATCTGCAGGCCTTTATCACAGCCTGTCCAGCGGGCCAGCAGCAAAACGCTCAGGATATCGGCCGCGGACTGACACATGGAGATCACAAAGGGTCCCAACAGTTCTGCGCCGTATACATCGCGCACTCGCTTGATCAGCTGGAACAGTGCCCATGTTTCGGCGGTGTTGGCCGTGACGCCGGGCTGTTCCGCAAGATCTGGCAGCTGAGAAGCCAGCAATTCTGTCAAGACATTCAGCCGTTCGTCAGGAGGCATTTCCGCGAAGTTGGGCGTGATATTGAGCGCCCGCAACGTTTCATCCACGGCGCCATTCAGGCGACTTGAGTCTTCACGTAGATCCAGGCGCATGGCATGCAACCCGAATATTTCCAGTTGCCTGCAGGCTTTTTCGATCGCATCCTGAGACAGAGATGCAGGCAGGCTTGCAGCAATCATATCCAGTGGCTTGAGCAGTTGTTCCGTGGTGATGCGCGCCTGGTGCGGCGTTCTCTCCAACAGACGGGCGGTCATGTCGTCACGAGAGGCTTCCGCGAGATCATTCGCGAGCAGAGAAAGAACAAGGCGGAAAGGCTCTGTGGGATAACGCTCTCCAATGTACGCTACATGCGCCGGGAGCGGATAGCGCGACTCGATCCATGCAGTGAGATCAGAGGGCGGTGGTAGACGCCGATCACTCATGCTCAAGCGGCGCGATAGCTCATGGAATGTACTTCGATGTTTTTCCACGGCAAGACCGCGATGCAGGCGTAAGGTTTCCGCTGTCACCACATGGGTCACATTGGGGTTGCCGTCGCGGTCACCGCCCATCCATGAGGCAAGGCGCAGCCATGTAGTGGGCGCTTTCACATCCGGATAATGCGCTGCCAGCGCCCGCTCGAGATCCTCATATAGGATCGGCAAGGCATCCCAAAAGACATTATCCACAAAATAAAGCCCGGTCCGCACTTCATCGGTCACGGCAGGTTGAACCGTGCGGTCGCGGTCTGTGAGCCACAGGCTGGCGATATCCGCACGAATCGCTGCGCGGGTTTCCTCTTTCTCGCGCGGCGTAAGGCGGTCACTGGACATCCGATTGAGGAGCCGCGCCACCCGCTGGATCTTCGAAACGACCGTGCGCCTGCGCGCCTCTGTTGGGTGGGCAGTTAACACCAGCTCAATGAAAAGCTGACCAAGTACGCTCTGCAGTTGCTGTGATGTAACACCTTCCCTCTTAAGCGCAGCAATGGCATCTTCCACCGATTCGCTGAGAGGCTGAGGAAAAAGGGCGCTCTCCCGCTCGCGCAGCTGCTGGACACGCTGATATTCTTCTGCAAGATTGACGAGATCAAAATAGGTGGTGAACGCGGCGGAGATGGCGCGGGCCGCATCGATGCCTAGCGCCTCGACCTCCGCCTCGAGCTGTTTCGCAGCGTCGAGTTTGCCGCTCCGACGATCCTTCGCGGCGGCCCGGATGCGCTCTTCCGTTGCGAACAGCTCGGGAGATTCGAGTTCGCTGATAACCTCCCCCAGAGTGTCACCTAACAAGTGAATGGCGGCCGATAATTCCATACAAAGAGTATAACGAAAAACCTATAAATATGTGGCGTTCTCAACTCCCCCATTCCCTTAATGAGGAAGGTTACTTCATTCCCGCAAGGACGCGCGTGATCACGGCATCCAGTAAGGTCTCATCCACCTGCCCGTTGAGGCGCGCCAGCACCGCTGACTTGATCTTCTGCTTCAGATCTGCATCCGAGGCGCTCGGGCGGGGCGCTTCACGCGCATAAGCTGCATAGGTATTCACCGATGGACTGTAGCTGGCCTGTGGAGGCGATTGATCCATGCGATTGATTTTTATGCCATGCTTAAAAGCGCGCTCGACAGCCAGATCGGTCATCACAATATTGTCCGTGACGTCAATGCTGTTGACGCCGCGCGCTTTCATATCATCGATGTCGCGTTCGGTGTAAAAAATTTTTGGCATAAGCAAATCCTCAGATAGCCACGGAGACGCTGAGACACGGAGCTTTGATAAACTCTGCGACTCTGAGACTCAGTAGCTCATCATCTTTCGGGTCTACCTTCGAGTCCTTCCAGTGCTGCAACCGCCGCGTTGCGCGCGGTCAGAATCTCGGCTTCGGAACCGGAAAGCCACATACGTCCAAAGCGACCGACAGAAGAGACATGCAAGATCTTGATGTTAGCGCCCTTCTCTGCTTCGTTACAGGCAAAGTTGATATACGCGGCGGGCGCACATTCCAGCACCAGCATGGTCTCGCCCGGGACGAGCATGGAGCCGCGGCGAAAGCGATTCAACAATTGCGCCTGATAAGGATCAACGTTGGTAATGATCTGCACCGAGGCGATGAACGGCTTGATGCGTTCGGCCACGTTGAGCCCGAGCCGATCCAAAACAATGCGACCGGCTTCCAACACTTCAGCTTGGGTCCTGGAGTGGACCTCGAACATGCCAAACTCACGCTCAACGAGCTGCGCGCCCGGTCTGGCTTCGGTGGACTTCACCGCAATGTCTACGAGGCGAAAGACCTCGTTGCCAGGGGCGACCTCTACATAGAGAGAAGCCATCCCTTCCGTGGGCAGGTCGCCCTGCGTGATTGTGCCAACGAACGCCGCGTACTGCGGCTGCATGCGGTCCAGATAAGAATAAACACGTAATGAAAATTGATCAGCCATAATGCTCCATTGTTCCCTGTCATTGCGAGGGAGCCTTTAGGCGACCGAAGCAATCTCAGGATAGCTAGTTCGAGATTGCTTCGCCACCTCGGCGTTTGAGCCTAGGGGCTCGCAATGACGGAAATCAAATCTAATTATTCATCGCAATCCCAAGCGGCGTGATAAACAGCGGATTGCCAGGCAACACCGTTTCAACACCGGTCGTTTCCTGTACCACTTGCGCCATGCCGGGATATGCGCATGTGCCGCCTACCAGATAGATTCTATCAACCTTGTGTCCGGCAATATGCCGCCGGACGATGGTGCCAACCTTTTCCATCACCGGGCGAATGACCGGGAACAAACGTGTCTGTTCCTTTGGGTCTTTCTTCACAGCTTCCGCTTCCTCAAAGCTCGATCCGGTGGACCCGGCGATCACCAGGGAAAAATGGGTTCCGCCGGTTGGTTCGTCCGCGGTGTACACCACTTTTCCTTTCTTGAAGACTGCGATACCGGTGGTGCCGCCACCGACATCCACAATCGCGCCGTCCTGGATCTGCAGCACATTGTTCGCAGCCGTTGGCTCATCGATCAGGCCCGTGCAGTCCAGCCCGGCGCCGAAGAGCACATTTGCCGTCGCGCGCACCTCCGCCTGTGGAACGCCCGGTGGATATCCGGTAGATGCGGTCTTTAACGGAAAGCCCAGTCTTTCTTCCACCTGCGATTTCATCTTGCGGAGCAAGTCCACCGCGCCGATGAAATCCACCACCAATCCATCGCGTACGATCTGCGCGAATTGGTACATGCCGGCGATTGGCCTATGATTTTGGTCCAAAACCACGAGCACCGTATATGCGGTACCTAGATCGACACCAACGTGCACAGAGTCACCTGAGGGAAGCGCTTGCTCCGAGTCGGCCCGCCATGTGCTAGAACCAGACATGACGCGGTCGGTTTGAGCCAGTAAGTCAGAAAGATTTGGATTCACAAAGTCATTTCTCGTTCCAGTTTACAGGAAAGACCACATACACGAAGCGCGTCCAACTTGGCGTGCCGAAGGTGATGCTCGATCCCTTGGGAATGTAGATCACATCTCCCGTCTTTCCGCGTACTTGCTCACTGCCGCGCGTGATCACCAGCTCGCCTTCCAGCACAATGTCGATCTCATCGTAGGTCAGGGTCCACTGCATCTCGCCCTTATCAAGGGACATGTAACCAGCGCCCATGGGGGAGCGATCCTGGGTCACCACGACATCCTTCAACCATACATTGGTGCCAGGCGTTGTTTTGCCCTCTAGAAAAGGCTCCACCTGGACGTTTGCCATCCGCACCACTTTGAGCGGCGGCAGACTGGAAGAGGCAGGCGGTAGTTCCTTCCTAATCCCATCGATGCGTCCAAGGGCAGCTCCTGTGGCTGATGCCGTTTCACGGATCACTTTCACGCCAAGAGCATAGGCGACATCGGCAGCTTCGTGTGTGAGGATATCATCGTGCCCTAACACGAGAGTTTCTGTATTCTCGCGCGAGAGCCGACGAATATCTTCAGCTGTGAACAGTTGACGCGGCATAAGGTCTACGTAGGCACGTAAATGGGTAAACAGGTAAACACGTTGCCGTGTTCACTTGTCTCCTTGTTTACTTGTGTACCTGCTTACTTGCCGTTATTGCGTCCGCCGAAGGAACCCTTGGAATTCTGCGGCAGAATCATCTCGACATCGGTATGTGGTCTCGGGATCACATGGACTGAGGCGAGCTCGCCCACGCGCTTGGCCGCCGCGGCGCCGGCATCTGTAGCGGCTTTCACCGCACCGACGTCACCGCGCACCATCACGGTCACGAACCCACCACCGACGTATTCACTGCCGATCAGGGTGACATTCGCGGCTTTGACCATGGCATCCGCGGCTTCGATCGCGCCGATCAGTCCTTTGGTCTCAACCATTCCTAATGCAATCATGGAAACATCTACGGGCATGGCTTACATCTCCTTTTGAACAATTTTTCCGATTAGACATCGGATCTCAGGATTGAAGAAATTCAATCCTGAGATCTGAGTCCTAATGGACTACGGAATCTAACGTTCCCTAACGTTGAAATTTCAACGACTCGAGTTGTTGACTCCTTAACTACTTTTTCAACTCTAGTAACACTCTCCTCACAATCTCTTCCACTTGTGCATCCATGCTGCTGCCATTACCGCTAAATGAGGTGGCTGCGGGCGCGGAATAAGAACCGCCGGTGAACAAACGTCTCTGAGCGGGGTCATCCGTCGAGCCAGGCGCGAACGCAGCATCAGGGGCGACGCGTGTTTCATACGCGAGCTTCTTGACGTTATATAAATGATGCACGGTGATGTTGTCGCCTGTGATCGCGCCGCCTACGCCTCCTGATCCCAGTGTCATGGAAGGCATTACGCCTGTTGTATAACCTGTGGTGCCAAGCGTTCCAAAGGTATTCACCACAATGCGGAAAACCGGTTTTTCCAGGCCAAAACGCATAATCACATTTTCATCTTGCGCGTGAATGACGAGAGAATGACCGCGCCCGCCGTAGTTGATCAGCTCAATGCTGCGCTCACAGCCTGCTTCCCAGCCATCTGCCTCATACCAACCGAGAACTGTGGTCAACTTCTCGCCGGAAAGAGGTTCTTCCCTGCCGACGCCATTCAGTTTCACTACCAGAATTCTGGCCCAGTCGGGAACGCTGAACCCGTACATTTGCGCAAGCTGCTGAGGGCTGCGCCCGACGGCTTTTGGATTTGGCAAATGCCCGACGAATAAGTTTTGTGCCAGAACCTGTTTGATCTGGTCATCCACAAAGAACGCGCCCTCAGCCTTCATCAGCTCTTCGAGCCGCGCCGCGATCGGGCGGTCTGCAACCACAGCCTGCTCGGTCGCGCAGATCACGGAATGGTCAAATGCCTTTGAGGCAACTATATATTTTGCTGCCCGCTGCAAATCTGCTGAGCGATCCACATAGGCCGGGACATTTCCAGGGCCCACGCCATAAGCGGGCTTTCCTACTGAATGCGCAGCACGCACCATGTCAGAGCCACCGGTTGCAAGGATCAGTGCCACATACTTGTGCTTCATCAATTCCTGTGTACCTGGCAGCGAGACCTTGGTCATGCAGGAGATCAGTCCCTTGGGCATGCCGGCCCGCTCGCCCGCCTCTGCCATGATGCGGATGGTCTCGGCACAGCATTTTGCCGCGAACGGATGCGGCGCAACAATGATCGCATTCTTTGCCTTCACCGCGATCAACGTCTTGTACATCGTCGTCGAGGTGGGATTTGTGCTGGGAGTGAGTGCGGCCACAACGCCCATCGGCCAGGCGATGTCGTAGGTTCTCTTGGCCGGGTCATTGCGGATGACACCTACTGTGGGGATATCTTTGATCGCTTCCCACAACAATTGTGACGACAATAAATTCTTCAACGTCTTATGTTCGGGAACACCATAGCCCGTCTCTTCACTTGCCAGCTTGCCAAGAGTAACAGCCGCATCCGCGGCCGCCTGGGCCATTGCCGCGCAAATGCGATCCACCTCGGCTTGCGTGGCGTTGAGGAATTTCCGCTGGGCGTCGCGGGCTTGCACAGCCAGCGTGCGGGCTTCCTGAATAGATTGAAGATCATTGTCAAATTCGGCCATAAGAAAACCTCGTGTCATTGCGAGGCGGTGCTTTTCCGCCGTGGCAATCTCATGAAATCATGAGCTAGCGGAGATTGCTTCGCCTGCGGCTCGCAATGACATGCTAATAATTGATCGGATGGCACGCTACGTCTAACACTTTATTCTGAAACGCCTGGGCTGCGGCGCGGCAGGCAGGCTGGTCACCGGTGAGCATGACGCCCATGTAGTTGGTTTCGGAGGGCGGCATGGTGAGAGCCACAATGGTTACATCGGCGGCTTTCAGCGCGGCGTCGAGGGCAACCAGACCCTCGTTCGGTGTGGCAACCAAATAGGCAATCGGCGAGCCGACAGGGATGTTGCAGACTTGCGAAAGATATGTGCCTGTCCTCGAAATCACGTGAGGGAAGAAGGCAATGGAGTCGTCCTCGTTGGCGGAATACCAGATCGCCTCCGTGCGGATGTAATCCACCGCGGCATCAAGCCCGGCCCGCACCTCGGCCGGTTCGGGTCCGGCGAGGATTGCCATGATCTCTCCCGACCATCTTCCCGACGTATGTTTGGCGCCCGCATAGAACGACCGTGCGTAGACCACTTCCACGTCTGCCATTTTGGTGGCATGATCAATGGCAGTATAAGTCGCATCGTCGTTATCCACACTGATTAGGCCAATGGAGCGCTGGTCATCGCGCAGCTTGAGATGCTCCGCAAAGTTGCGGTCCACTTGAGGGATCAGCTGAACTGCCAGAGGAGTTCCATAGAGAGGGTCGAGGATTGCCATGTTAGTTCTTTCTCGGTGGTTGAGCGCTTTGGGTCAAAACCACCACTTTGATGAAAGGCTGTTGTAACTTGATGGTCTCGGTACACCCCTCCCAGAACATTCGGGGCTACTCGACCATCGGACTGCTCCTGTTATTGCTTTGCCAACTTTAACTTTACACCAGAGGCCTGGTTTTTGCGCATGTTTTGGGCGAACTGGACAACGAATGCGCCCGCCTCGAGCGGATTCGTTCCACCGTTTTCAAAGATGTTGCAAACAACGTCACGGTCCGCGTCGGTGTCGCCGTATTTTGGTTTGTATCCCATATAAGCACTCATCGATTCGGCACGACCCAGGCCGGGGCGCTCACCGATAAGCAGAATGACAACATCCGGCTTGATCAGTTGGCCGATATCGTTCATCACACCAACCCGGGCATACTTGATAAAGAATGGTGTTCCAAATGTTAGTCCGGCATTTTGCACACCTTGCCTGATCACGGGAAAGATCTGACGCAAGTTTGCCTCGATCGCGGCCGCAGAAAGCCCATCGCCAACACAAAGCTGCACGTTAACGTTTTTCTGGCACTTCTCATTGATTATACGTTTAGCATCGTCATTCAGCAAACGACCAAGATCGGGGCGTAGTAAATATTCCTGCTTTCCGCCCGTGATCTTGGTCTGGACGGTAAAGAGATTGAACTCATCAAGCAACTTTTGATCTACATCGCGATAGAGCGCATCCTGGGTCACCGCGTGATCGCCTTGAAAGAGCAGGAGCGAGGCAGTGCTGTAACGTGGACCTGCACGGCCTACACCGATGCGCGCAGTTGTCGATGCCATGAGGGCTTTAAGTCCCTGCCCATCCTTCGGATTCTTGACGCGAGACATGTAACGAGATTGGGGAAGTGTCGGATCGGGTAAATCAATGTTGAGACTTGAGACTGACGTCCCCGTGTGCGGTCGAAAAGGAACGGCAGACGGAGCAGATATAGAGGAAATGGAAACAGGCGCGGCAGAATTATTGGAACCGTTTGTTTTCACGGCTCCCGAAGCCTGCAGTTCGCGAACAATCGCATCTACAATTGCAGCAAGTTTGGCGTCATCCATAAAATATCTCCAATCGGTGTCATTGCGAGGAGCGCTTTTTGCGACGAAGCAATCTCCTCATTTTCAGGAGATTGCTTCGCCACCTCGGCGTTTGAGCCTCGGGGCTCGTAATGACACTATCTCTTCAAGAAGAACGAAGGGTCACCGGCCTTTTCGGTGAGTACACCATCTTTCATCAGGCCCAGATCGACCATCCATTTTTCGAATTCGGGCGCGGGGCGTAGTTTGAACAGCTGACGCAATGTGGGCGCATCATGGAAAGATGTGCATTGATAGGAAAGCATCGAGTCATCGCCCATCGGCACGCCCATGAAGTAGTTACAACCAGCAGCTGTCAACATCACGGCGAGGTTCTCAATCGCATTTTGATCGGCGCGAGCGTGATTGGTATAGCAGGCATCGCAGCCCATAGGGATGCCCGTGAGCTTGCCCATAAAATGATCTTCCAAACCCGCGCGCTGGATTTGACGGGCATCGTATAAATATTCCGGTCCGATGAAGCCCACAACCGTGTTCACCTGATATGGATCATAACGCTTCGCCAGCCCGTAGTTTCGAGCTTCAAGGGTCAGCTGGTCCCAACCGTTATGAGCATCCGCGGAAAGCGCAGAGCCCTGCCCCGTTTCGAAGTACATGAAATTCGGCCCCTTGGGGAAGCAATATTTCTTCGCCATCTCGTAGGCTTCGTCGAGCATTCCCACCGAGATGCCGAACGAGTCGTTACCCTTTTGTGAACCGGCAATCGATTGAAACACAAGTCCAACCGGCGAGCCGGATTGCATACATTTCATCTGCGTCGTGACGTGGGAAAGCAGACAATTCTGCGTGGGGATGTTCCATGTTTTGATCACGTCATAAGTCATGTCGAGCAGACGAGCCACGGAACCGTAGGAGTCGTCCACGGGATTGATGCCGATCACCGAGTCACCCGAACCGTAGGACAAGCCTTCATAGATCTCCGCACGGATGCCCTCGGGCGAGTCAGTGGGATGATTGGGTTGATTGCGTGAAGATAGCGTGCCCGGTGCGCCGATCGTGTTGTTGCAGTGCGCGCTGACAGGTATCTTCTTGGCTCCATACATCAGATCCAGGTTCGACATGAGCTTTGTGACGGCTGAAATCATCTCCGCGGTGAGTCCCGCCGAGATGCGCCGGATCATGTCGCTGGTGGTTGTATCTGCAAGAATCCACTCGCGTAACTCACCCACCGTCCAATCTTTGATCTCGTTGTAGATGTTCTGGTCCACCGCATCCTGGATGACGCGCGTGACTTCGTCCTGGTCGTAGGGCACAGCCGGGTTCTCACGCAGCACCCAGAGCGGCACTTCTGCCAGGACAAGTTTCGCGGCGACGCGCTCGGCGGCGGTCTCCGCGCCAACACCTGCGAGCCGGTCACCGGATTTCTCCTCGTTGGCTTTGCCCATGAGGAGGCGTATATCGGGGAATTCGTAGCTTTTTCCATGCAGTTTGGTTCTTAGGAGCATAATGACACCTGATTCATTTTACGCTCAAGCCATTTTTGACAGGTTTCTATATCCAATGTAAACAATGATCGCCAGTATTAGAAATGACAGTATATTCCAGCGCCCGAGGGCAAGCAAAACAATCTGATTTATGACACTATAAGCTGCAAACGTATATACCGCCCATTTTTTCATGAACCAAAATCCGATCCCACAAATAAGGCTAACGATACCGCCCACGGCAAACAGGATGGTGGACTCCATGCCCAGTTCTTGAACGCCCAGCCTCAGAATGTAATAAAAAGCGTTGAATGCACCATATAGTTCAAATATGCTGATGAGCGTTATGGAGGACGGGCGCGCTCTTTTCGTTGCTTCGTTAACCATTGTTCACCTTAATGATAAAAAATCAACGTCTTCACACTCAAAGGTACCACGCGTCCGTCCATGAGGGGGGTGCCGATATCGATGTAATCGCCTTCAGATAAGCCGACCTGATCGATCACGAGTAACGCGCGAGAAGGTGCAAGACCTTTCACGGTTTGGCCCAGTGCCTGTGCATAATCGCGCTCGATGATCACAATCAACGGTCGGTCGCCCGGCATGCTATCGGAGAATTCCTTCAAGCCATTTGCCAGGCGAGTCAGCAATTCGTAGTCCAGCGAGCGATCTAGTTCCAACGCGATCGCGAATGGATCGGTCGCGAGATTGACGTCCCAGCGGGTCACGGCTTCAGAAATGCTCCTCGAGATCGAAGCAGGATCGAGCGTGGATGGAAGCATGGGACGAATAACAGGCACATTCTTGAGAGGCAAAATTTCGCGTTCGGCCCAGATCGTCGAGCCGGAAAGAGTCACTGTTTGCGTGCTGGCTCCGAGCACGGTGGCTCGAACCGTCTCTGCAGGTGGGACGATCTGATACGTCTTCAGCACCGCGTGTCTGCGTAGCGAATCGGCGAGCAGCGGGCCCACATCGCCGTGGATAGTCACCTCACTGACAGAGTTGACCGGGACCGGGTTGTAGTAATAGTGTCCGATACCGCCGGAGAACATAATGATCGAACCCTTGCCCGATTGACCAACAGGAGGCGTCAGGTAGATCTTCTGCGCCAGGGGCGAGGAAGTGCCTTCGATGAGCTCCACAGTCATATCGGCCATGCGATCTGTAAAACGCCGCAAATCCTCAAGCGACGGCGAGTCTCCGATCTCCAATCTCAAACCGATATCATTCAATATTTGCTTGGCAGGTTCAGCAATGTGCCGAACGCGCCCAGTCGAGCGATCAATCTCCAAAATGCGTCCGCCATAGTTCATTGCTGCGGCGCCGATGAGATTTCCGGCTTGAAATGTGGCGCTGTTTGCGCTGCCGCCTCCGATATCCACATTGGTCACGATGGCATAGTTGGTCTGCGAATATTCCGCCGCGCCCGCGCCCTTGCCAGCGATCAGGCTTTCCACATTCGGGCCCGCCACACTGACAACAAACTCGCCAGCCAATCCAGATAACGCTCGCAGAATCTCATCTGCATTCTTTTTCTTGGCGGTCTCGCCGGTGATGATGACTGCCCCTGTCTCCACCTGGCTCGGCTCCACACCGGCATTCACGTATTCGCTGCGCACGATCTGGTTCAATCGATCGGCATCGATCGTTTCCGCGTCGATCAATGGCGTGAAAACGATAGGACTCTGGTAGATGACCTTTCTGTCGGTGATGTTGATACGCGGGATCTGTCCTGCACGCGAGACATCCTGAAGATTCAGACGCGAAAAGATGATTTGCGTAGTTGTGGTGCCAACATCCACACCGACAGAAAGCAGAGCCCGAGAATCAGCCATATAAACAATTCCCGTAGGGACGGCAGCTGCCGTCCCTACGGGAACACTTTATTCTTTCCGATACGTAACCGTCCCGCCCATTTCGAGCGAGTCGATCACGCCGACGATCACTGCGTCGATAGGTGCGCCAGTTGTTTGATTGGTGTAGCGTGCTGATGATCCGTCTGTGACAAGGACAAGATCGCCTGTCCCCGCGCTGACGGTATCCACTGCCACATACGGCTCCCCTCTTTCTTTCCCTGCCGTATCCGCATTGCGGACGATCAACAACTTGCGTCCGCTGATCGCGTTGTCCTTGATGGTAGAGATGGTCGAACCGATCACGAGTGCTATTTTCATAGGTGCTCCGGTGGGAGGAGTTGGTCCGTCTCGGCGATACTCGCTTACTGTACCATACATTAAAACATTGGACAAGAAATATCGTTTCGTTTTTATCGCTAGGCAACCACAAGTTTCAAGGGTTCCCCTGCAAAATCCACCTGCCTTGTCCATGCCCCTGATAGATTCAGGGACGTATTCGCTAGGAGCCGATTAACCCTCTGACTATACAATACTTTTTCGCCCTGCATGACATTCAATACAGCACCCTTTTGGAATGCATGGGATCGGATGCGGAACCGATCTGGCAATGTGTCTGGGCTGAGCACGTTGGGACAAATCCAGTCAAGCGGCGATTCCGCCTGGACCTCAAGCCTGCTTCCGTTCCATCCGGGATTTTGCAGGAACCGGGCGATGGAATGGGCAGCGCTGCGGCCTTCCAGGGCCGCCCAATCCGCGGTTTCCACCCCGCGCAGCAAATTGCCTGCGGCGAAGATGCCCGACTGGGATGTACGGAATAGCGAGTCGACCTGCGGCCCCAGGTGGGGCTTGCCGGTTCGCACGTCAACCTTTCTGGCAAGCTCGTTCTCCGGTATCCAATCCCCGGTGAAGACCACTGTGTCACATTCGATGATCCTTGTTTTGCCGGTTTCTACGTCGGTGATTTCAATGCCTTCCACGCGTTGGCGCCCCAGGATGTTCGATACTCGAATATTCGTGAGGATCGGCGCACGGGCGAGAATGTCGGCAAGAAGAATCTTCGCAGGGAGGAACACGGGCAAGTAAAGTTGGTGATGCGGGAGCTCAGTGACCATATTCAACACACGCGCATCCGCATGCATAAGCGTCATTACCACCGAGAGGCTCACCCGCTCGGCTCCAACGATGACTGCGCGCTTGCCCACAGGGAGATCATGCTCGTACACAAAGCGCTGCAGCGAACCCGTGGTAAAAACTCCCTGCGGGCGATGACCGGGAACTAAACGTGCGGAACGCGGTCGCTCACGCACGCCCGTTGCCAGCAAAACCGCTTTTGCATTGATGCTTCCCAGACCCTCGGGGCTCGTGAATGTGACTTGGCTTTGACCTTCCCAACCGGTCACTGGTGTGGATGTATGGATTTTTATCCCCGCTTTTGCTACCATCTCGCGATATTTGCGCGCGTACGCTGGGCCGGTCATCACGCGATGCAGATCAGTGATTCCGAAACCTATGTGACCACACATGCGCGGAATGCCGCCTGCTTCCGGCTCGCGCTCCACAACGACGATATCCTTTACTCCAAGGCGTTTCAACTCTAGCGCCGCGGCGAGCCCGGCGGGGCCCGCGCCAACGATGAGTACATCAGCAGTTTGCGAACCGCTAAGAACGCTAGAATGTTTCCTTTGCAATTGCTTCGGGCTCTGCCCTCGCAATAACGAGACTAATGAAGCCTGACAATTGAATCCCTGACAGCGGCCCTGCATGGCGCGGGTGCGCCGGCGTAGAGCGTCCAAATGAGTGGCAGGGATTGCCGAATTCGCGGCATCGTTCAATTCCCCGAGAGTCACGCGCTCGCAATAGCAGACTACCTGTCCATAATCAGGATGATCCGCGATCATCTCGCTATTTTGGTAGGCACGGATGGATGCTTCGCCAATATTTGGCATTCTGATGGGTTTGAACTCGGCTTTACAATTTAGTTTGACTCCACCTTCCCTTAATAGCTCCGTCACATATTCAGCAATGCCCAGCGCCGCTGAGATGCCTGTGGACCGGATCCCTCCCACACAGACGTAGTGCCGCTCCGCATGCAGTGCAATCTGATAATCGCTATGCTCAGTTGCCGCGCGCAATCCGGCATAGAGGGCAGTCACCTCTTCATCGAGCAGCTCCGGCAAAATGGCTTTGCCTTTCTCCATCAGCGTTGCTAACCCGCTTGCGCTGGTATTGGTGGCCGTTTTATCGGGCAGATCCTCGGCGGTTGGGCCTAGCAAGATATTTCCATACACCGTTGGGCTGATCAGGACGCCCTTGGTAATCGCTGTGGGCACAGGCAGTAGAACATGATTCACAAGCGGACGCGCCAGTTTGTCGTAAACGATCAATTCTCCGCGGCGCGGCGTCACTTTGAAATTGGTATGCCCGAAATGGTTATTGATCTCATCTGAGAACAGGCCAGCAGCGTTGATCACCCAGCGTGCCTGAACACTCTCTTTCTCACTCGAGATGACATGCACATCGTTTTCGGTCTCGATGCTCTGTACACGAAAATCAAGTTTAAGCGTCACACCGTTCACAACTGCCTGTGTCGCACAGGCCAGCGGAACCGTGAATGTACAGAGAATGCCCTCTCCAGGGACGAACATTCCACCGAGCGCGCCGGGCCCAAGACGGGGTTCCAATTTGTACACTTCCTCCGCGCTGACCAAGCTCACGTCGGTCACACCGTTTTGATGGGCCTTTTCAAACAGCTTCGGCAGCGTATCGAGCTGGTCCTGATTCCAGGCGATGAGCAGACCGCCGATGCGCTCAAAGGGAATCCCTGCCTCGGGCATGTAGGCTTCCATTAATGTGTAGCTGCGATGCATCAGCTGCGCTTCGAGCGAGCCCGGTTTTGCATCGAAGCCCGTATGCCAGATGGCAGTACTGGCTTTGGACGTCCCCATGCCTACATCTGAAATTGATTCGAGCAATACGATGTTGATGTCGTAGCGAGAGAGTTCACGTGCAATTGCGGAGCCTACTGCGCCCGCGCCGATGATGGCGATGTCGAAAATATTGTTCATGTCCATACGGTGTTCGAGTAGAGCAGTGCCCTCCTGCTCATGTCGAGACCACGCCTCGTGATTTATTGTTCCATGTGATTCGGTTTCGATACAGGCGGGAAAGACACCTGCCTTACTCAACCAACGATTTATGAATGAAACATCTTTACTGCCTCCAGTGCTTTATTCCACTGGAGCAGTTTCTTTTCGCGTTCTTCCTGCACCATATCCGGTGTGTAGATGGCTTCGGCTTTCCAGTTGTTCGCCAGAACATTGAATGATGTACCGAAAGCTGAGACACCGGCCAGATTGGCGATGCCGATCGCGGTGGCTTCCAATGCGGCAGAGACGCGCACTTCGATATTAAGCAGGTCGGCGATCATCTGCATCAGATACGGGTTTCCAGAAGGTCCACCATCCACTTTCAAATGCGGAGGCGCCTGGCCGGCATCCTGTGACATGGCCGTGACCACTTCATACACGCGACAGGCAATCCCATCCAGTGTGGCGCGGACGATATCGTCTGAGCTAGTGCTGCGATTAAGTCCGAACATCGCACCGCGTACGTCAGTCCGCCAGTGAGGTGCGGCCAGCCCCTGCAGTGCAGGAACCACGACAACGCCTAAGTCTGTGGACCGTTTTGCCGCAGCATGGCTTGATGCGGAGTCAGGAATCACTCGCAGATTATCGCGCAGCCATTGCACAGCCGAACCGGTGACAAAGATGCCTCCGTCGAATGCATAAGCGGTATGACCGTTGAAGCTCCAGCCCACGGTTGTTAGAAGTCCATTGTTTGATAGCTGTGGTTTCTCACCAATGTTCATTAGCAGAAAACTGCCAGTGCCAAAGGAGCACTTCATCTCGCCTGCGTTGAAGCATGCCTGGCCAAACAATGCGGCCTGCTGGTCCACCAACAACGCATGCAGCGGCAGTGGTTTCCCGTTTCCAAAGTCTACATCCCCGATCCAGCCTGCCGAGGGCTTGACTTCGGGCAATATACTGCGTGGGACATCGAACAATGACAGCAGCTCATCGTCCCATTCGAAGCAGTTCATGTCGAACAGCAATGTCCGTGACGCGGTGGAGGGATCGGTCACATGCAGCGCACCATTCGTGAGCGACCAGATCACCCACGTCTCGGTGGTGCCGAATCTTAGCTGCCCTGCGTGGGCTCGCTCGCGAATCTCTGGGTAATTTTCGAACACCCATTTAAGCTTGGAGGCGGAGAAGTAACTATCGAGTAGAAGTCCTGTTTTTTGGCGGAGCTGGTCCGGGTCCACGCGGGGAGCGAGGGCCTTACAAATAGCTTCCCCGCGGGTGTCCTGCCACACAATGGCTGGTGTCACCGGTCGGCCCGTTTCGTTATCCCAGACGACGAAGGTCTCGCCCTGGTTATCAAAACCTACGGCTGTGATGTCATATGCATCGAGCAATGGAGCACACGCCTCTTTCACCGTGCGGACGATATCGAGTGGATCTTGCTCCACCCAGCCTGCCTGCGGAAAGCGCGCCGGCAGCTGCGCTGAATTCTTCTCCACCATTTCACCGAGCGCATTGACAATGACTGCTGTGGTCTGTGTTGTGCCTTGATCGATGCCGAGAAGATATTTCATTTTGCCTCTAGTGGGACAGGTTCGCATTCTGTCCCACACAAACACAAACGAACGCGGCATCCCTTTTGAGACGCCGCGTTCCAGTAATCTCTGATTTCCTAATCGCCTTCGCCGTACTTCTTTTCGATCTCGGCGATCATCTTCTGGCGCTCCTTAATTTTCTCTCCTTCGGGCACACCCTCGAAGCGGTTGCGCTCAAACGCATACCAGATGATCGGCATAAGGATGACCATTGCGATCGTGAAATAGAACACTTTCTCATTCGGCGGGAAGAAGCCAGTGATTGCAAGGACAACAGCGGCTACAACTGCAATCGCAGCATTGATCTTCGAAAAGGCGCCAAGATTAAATGGACCTTTCTCCTTCCACTTGGGGCCGCCTTCGGCAAAGAAGCCTGCTGCGATCGGCATCGCCATAGAAAGATACAGGAAGACTGCACAGGCCACCGCCAGCACAAGGTAGTAAGGAGCATAGACGGTGCTCAACAAGGCAAGTGCCGCGGAGGTCCAAATAGCATAGGTCGGGGTGCGGTACTTGGTGCTGACTTGAGAAAGAGTCTTCGAGGCCGGTAAGCCACCATCGCGTGAGAAAGCAAACATCATGCGTGAGGTGGACGTGAGTCCCGCAAGAGCACAAATGTAGTTGACAACCACCAGACCAATTGCGAGAGTCAGGCTGAGCCAGTATGGCATTCTCGATGCCCCCCACATATAGAAGAACGATCCCCAACCGGCCGCCCCTGCTTCTTCGATGCTTGGCATTGTTAACACATATGCGGCAACAGCTAATAGACCGAACAGCCAGGACCAGAAGACCGCCTGCCACATTCCCCGGGGAACATTGACCTGCGCATCGTGCGTTTCTTCTGAGGTATGTGCGGAGGCGTCATAGCCTGTCAGGGTGTAGCATACATACGAAAGACCAAGCAGGAAGGCAAAGGCGATACTCTCCGTGCGGAATGGGACGACCGCGCCTCCCGTGTCGCCGGTAAAGTTGTTGAACTGGAACAGACGGGAGAAGTCAATCGCCACCGGTGAGAATGCAAATAACGAGATAATCAGCACGATGGTCAGGATAAAGATCAGATAACCACTGAGATCGGTTACTTTGGTGGTGATCTGAATCCCATAGTGATTCAACAGCGCCTGGCTGGCCAGCACAAGGACCAGAAAGAAAAACTGGTGCCAGTACCCAAATGTGGACACATCCACACCAAGGACCGTACCCAGCAATAGATCTTTGAAGAACACCGAGTACAACAGCACATCCACGGAGGAGACAACGCAGATCAAGCCAATCAGGTTGAGCCAGGCGGTGGCCCATCCCCAGGCTTTCCCACCAAGATGTGAGCTCCAGTGATACAAACCTCCCGCAGTTGGGAAAGACGAAGCAATCTGTCCCATGCCGAACGCAACCGTCATCGCCAGCGCTCCGCCCACCAGCCAAATCCAGAATGCGCCGCCTGCTCCAACGGCATTGAAGGCCGCGGGGAAGGCGGAAATCCCGCCGGCCAAGATACAGATGATCGAGAATGAAATCGCAAAGTTGGAGAAGCCGCTCATCCGACGCGCCAGCTCTTGAGCGTACCCCATCTTGTGCAATACTTGCTTATCGTGTTCACGCACTTTATCGGCCATTTCCTTCATCTCCTTTATGAAACTGAAAAGAATAGGATGGGAAGATCATCGTTGCTGGCAATATGGCATAGGCTTTACCCTTCGAGATCGGAAATATTCCGGAACAAACTTATGGGGCTTTTTACTTACAACCCACTCGTCAGAAAAACGTGACGGGACGGTTTCCAAGAACGCAGCGCCAGGATCTATGAGTGGTCTGATACGCGCTGTGTAGCTCCGGCAACCCTGGCCGAACAGGCACGCGAGATGTTCCATTCGATCATACAACTTCATGCATCAATGCCTGACCTGTCAAAAATACCTTCTTATACCGAATTTCGTCAGTATTAACTGGCCGCCTCGCTATGCAAAAGTAAGTGTTTGACAAGGAAAGTTTAGCATTGGCACAGATGTTTCCAAAACTGACGTAGTATTTCTACAAATCCGGTAATATAATATCGATAGAGTTGAGCGCGCGGCGCTCAAATCACAACCCAAAGGAGAGAAGAGAATGAAGACCCGCAAGCTGTTGTTCAACCTATTGTCATTGCTCGTGTTTGCTTCTCTGCTGGCTGCGTGTGGAGGCGCAGCCACCGAACCGCCTGCTGCTACCGATCTGCCCGCAACGGAAGTTATGACCGAAGAGCCCACAGAGGCAGCCACCGAAGCAGCAACCGAGGCGGCTACTGAAGCAGCCACAGAAGCCCCCGCGGAAGGTGCAGTGAACATGGATGAGCTGATCGCTGCTGCCCAGGCAGAGGGAACGCTCACCACCATCGCTTTGCCCCACGATTGGTGCAATTATGGTGCGGTCATTCAAGGCTTCAAGGATAAGTATGGACTGGAAGTGAATGAGCTCGATCCTGGCGCCGGTTCAGGTGAGGAGCTTGAGGCGATTCGAGCCAACATGGACAACCCCGGGCCCCAGGCCCCGGATGTGATCGATGTTGGTCTCGCCTTCGGACCGACCGCCAAGGAAGAAGGACTGATCCAGCCCTATAAGGTGTCCACCTGGGACGAAATTCCTGAGGGGGCGAAAGATCCTGACGGGTACTGGTATGGCGACTACTATGGGGTGCTGTCATTCGAAGTGAACACGGCGGAAGTGGAGAACCCTCCCCAGGAGTACGCCGACTTGCTCAACCCTGAGTACAACGGGCAGGTGGCCCTCTCCGGCGACCCACTGACTTCAAATGCGGCGATCCTATCGGTATGGGCTGCCGGTCTCGCAACGGGCGCCACCGGGGAAGAAGCCGCCCAGGCTGGGCTTGATTTCTTCAGACAGCTCAATGAGGCCGGAAACTTCGTCCCGATCGACGGCGACTCGCGCACCGTCGGCATCGGAGAGACACCAATCCTGATCGATTGGTCATACAACTCGATTGCGAACGACGTGTCCCTGGCCGGCAACCCTGATCTCGAGACTATTGTGCCGTCTGAAGGTCGCCTCGCCGGCGTTTACGTCCAGGCGATCAGCGCCTACGCGCCGCATCCCAATGCTGCCAAGCTGTGGATGGAGTACCTGTACTCGGACGAGGGCCAGCTAGGTTGGGCCTCAGGCTTCTGCCACCCGATCCGTTTCGAGGCGATGTCTGCCGCCGGGACCATCCCAGAGGATGTAATGTCTCAGCTGCCCAGCACGGAAGGTGCTTACTTCCCGACGATTGAAGAGATTGAAGCTGCCCGAACGGTTATCACCGAGGGCTGGCCTGAAGTGGTGGGTGTGACAGTTCAACCTTCGCCCTAATCTCAATGAAATCTTCCGTCACCACTAACCCTCCGTTTGCCAATCAGTCCGTGAGGGGCGCTAAGCGCCCCTCACGGCTCCAGCTTGGGTACTGGCTCGGGCTCTTGCCGTTCTTTGTGTTCTCTGCTTTGTTCCTGATTGGTCCGACAGTGCTCCTTGCCTACCGTAGTCTGGAAGGTCCGGACGGGGGACTGACCCTGGACAACTATCGCCAGTTAATGACAGATACGGTGGTGAATGCCTATACAATGTCAATCCGGATCAGCCTTACAAGCGCTGTCCTCGGAGGACTGATCGGCTTTCTCATCGCATGGGCGATCTCAATAGGTGGTCTTCCCCGCCCGTTACGGTCGATCACCAGTACGTTCTCCGGAGTTGCCTCGAACTTTGCCGGCGTGCCGCTAGCAGCCGCTTATATTTTTACACTGGGTCGGGTGGGAGTGATCACGGCTTTATTCGAGCTGATGGGGATCGACTTATATAGAAGCGGATTCAGCCTCTATTCCTTCGCAGGGCTGACACTGGTCTATATGTACTTCCAGATCCCGCTTATGGTTCTCGTGATCCTGCCCGCCCTCGACGGGCTCAAACGTGAATGGAGGGAGGCTGCCGAGAATCTCGGGGCGAGCTCAACTCAATACTGGCGTCACGTCGCGCTGCCAGTACTGATTCCCTCGATGCTGGGTACGATGATCTTGCTCTTCGGCAATGCGTTCGGCGCCCATGCCACTGCCTACGCACTGACCGGCGGACTCTTCCCCCTGGCGACGCTCGTCATCGGCCAACAGATCTCCGGCGATGTGTTGCATAACCCGGGTCTCGGTTACGCGGTAGCGATGGGAATGGTGATTATTATGGCCTTGTCAATTTTCATCTATTCGGTTCTCCAGCGTCGCTCAGAAAGGTGGTTGAGATGACAGTGTCTACTGCCCCTACATCGGTTGCGGTCAAAGAGCAAACTGCAAGGGCTCCCGTGAGAAAGAACCGGCTTTGGTCCTGGTTGATTTTCGTGCTGGGCGCCCTTTATTTTTTGGTGCCGCTCGCTGCCACCTTTTACTGGTCTTTGCGGGCGGAGAAGGGCAAGCTTGGCTTAGAGGCCTACCGGAGGTTATTCGCCGACGCCAACTTCCTGCCGTCGTTCAGCGAATCGATCGTCAACGCGATCGTAGCCATCCTGATCAGCTTGCTCCTGATTATTCCCACCGCCTACTGGGTCACGCTGCGATTACCAAAGATGCGGCCGGTTGTTGAATTCATTACATTGCTACCGTTCGTGATCCCGGCGGTCGTGCTGGCGTTGGCCCTCATTCGCCTTTACAGCCGTCCACCTCTGCTTCTCACTGCTACCTACGACAGTTCACGGATACTGCTGGTCTGTGTCTATGCGGCGCTCTCGTTCCCCTACATGTTCCGTGCGGTCGACAACGGCCTGCGGGCGATGGACGTCCGGGCGCTCACTGAGGCTGCGCAGAGTCTGGGGGCTGGCTGGCCCACCATCCTTCTGCGGGTCATCTTCCCTAACTTACGCGTGGCTCTGCTCTCGGGAGCGCTGCTGACCTTCGCCATCGTGATCGGCGAACTGACGATTGCGTTGTTTATGGCACAACGAACCCTGGGCCCCTACATGGCCAACCTGACCCGTAGCAAGGTCTACGAGCCCTCCGCGATGGCGATTGTAGCCTTCGCCATTACCTGGGCCGCCATGGGACTGATCCAGCTCATTGGACGAGGTCAACAGGGGCAGATCGCTGGCGGTCATTAGACTTACAATTGAGCGACACAATGGCATACTTAACTCTTTCAAACATCTCAAAGCAGTTCGGCGACACCTACGCAGTTCAGGACTTCAATCTGGATGTGGACAAGGGAGAGTTCGTTTCTTTTCTCGGACCCTCAGGTTGCGGAAAAACAACCACACTACGTATGGTGGCCGGATTTGAAAGCCCGACCGAAGGCACGATTACGCTGGATGGCGCGAACATCACCGACAAATCACCCAATCAGCGCCATATGGGCATGATCTTTCAATCCTATGCCTTGTTCCCCAATATGACGGTCGCACAGAATATTGGATTTGGCTTGCGCGTGCGAAAATTAAGTAAATCGGAGATTGACGATCGCGTGAAAGAAATGATCAGTCTGGTCAATCTGGAGAGGCACGTAAACAAGTATCCCTATCAGCTCTCGGGCGGACAGCAGCAACGCGTCTCTCTGGCACGCGCACTGGCTATTCACCCCAACGTCCTCCTGCTCGATGAACCTCTCTCAGCCCTAGATGCAAAGATCCGCGTCAGCCTCAGAGCCCAAATTCGCGACATTCAAAAGCGGCTGGCAATCACCGCCATCTTTGTGACCCACGATCAGGAAGAAGCCTTATCCATCTCGGATCGAATCGTCGTTATGAATGAAGGCAAAATAGAGCAAGTCGGCACGCCCTTTCAGATCTATAACTTTCCTGAAACCGAGTTTGTTGCGAATTTTGTCGGCTCACTGAATACCGCTTTAGCAGAAGTGACCGACCCGTCGAAGGGACTTTTGAGTGTGGATGGTGTGCAACTGATTTCCGCGGCAAAGATGGATGGACTGCAAAAGGGCGATCACGTTCGGATTGCGATCCGGCCGGAGCGCTTCAGTTTTGCATCTGAAGTAAAGAAGGCAAACGTGGTGGATTGCTGCATCGAGAACATTACTTTTCTCGGTTCGGTGGTGCGCGTGCATATGCTGATCGGCGACTCAAAGTTCACCATGGATACATTCAACTATCCATCCCTGGAACTCCCAAGGGTCGGGGCGATCGACCAGGTCACCTGCTCAAAGGAGGCAGTCCTGGTCTTGGGCAAGGCACATGAAGCCGTGAGCTAGTAGACGTCTAAACAAAAAGCTGGTCTGGATCGTCAAATCCAGACCAGCTTTTTGTTTAGAATAGAAAACACGAGTTCTGTGACAGTTGCATGGGCACAGAGAATGACTGATGAACTGGGCTTATGCAGAGGGGGTAGCGACCTGCAGCCCTTCCGGTACTTCCATCTCGGCAGAGATCAAATCGGTGAAATGTTCACGGATGCGTGACTCCACCTCGGGGGAAAACATGGTGGAGCTCGGCTTCGCCAGGATCTCACGCACGCGCGCCATCGCACGTGTGTGAATATCGGGTGCGCCCTTCTTCGTCCATTGAGAACGCGTATCGCGGTCCGAAAGCTTCGTGAGCAGGCCTGCGGTCTTCATGCGCTTCATCGTGTGAGGTTCCACAATGAACGAGCCGCCCGGACCAATTTTCTTGATCACGTCGACCGCCAGGTTCTCCTCGCTGAACTCCAGCCCGCGCTTGGCACGCTTGAGCATCTGCGCGATCTCATCGTCGATCACTGCCTTTGCAAAATCAAACGTCTTGAGCGCCTCGACGAGCCCGCCCATGTTCATCATATCCATGCCGGCAAGCAGTCCCGCCATCGTGGAGAGACCGGTTTCATATCCCGACTGCGCGTCATTAATCTTGGAGTTCGTCAGACCAATATAACCGCCGCAAGGCACATTATAGAAATGCGCCATCTGGGCGTGCGCCATATGCAGCATGCCACACTCGATGCCGCCGGAAGCATACGCACCCGTGCGCATATCGGCGACAGTCGGAAGTGTGGCATAGATCAGCTGTGTGCCTTCACGGACCATCTGCATCAGCATCGCTGCGGCGAGGAACTCCGCGTTGCCCTGCGCCAGCGTTCCCGCCAAAGACATGGGCGATGTGAGCCCGGCATTAGGAACAATGGTGGGATACACAGGCAATCCCTGTTCGGCAAAATACATTACGGCTTCGGTGGACAAGTGATCCATCGTGAGGGGCGATACAACAGGACAATAATGATGCGTGATAAAAGGGTGCTCGCGATACGCTTCTTCACTCCCTGCCACGAGATACCCGAGCTGCAAAATATCCTTCGCATCCGGCAGATCTTTGGATGTGATGCGGATTGGTTTACTGCAATATTTCAAGGCAGGGTAAAGACGAGCAAGCGTAAACTGATTGTTCGGGGCATCATCTGCCAGAACGGAGACCGAGAACATGTCATAGGCGGGCAGTTCCTGGATGAGATGAGCGATACGCACAATATCGCTAATGACGGCGCGTCTCTCTTCCCCCGTGACCGGATCCAGAATATCCGGCGCGGAGCTTCCTGTCACAATGACAGGGCTATCGTCCGGAATGGTCTTATCGTATTTGGGGTCACGACCGTGGAATGTGAATTTCGGGGGAAGGACTTTGATGAAATTCTCAACGACGGCGTGCGGAAACTTAACTCGATTCGTCTCTGCATTTACATCGCAGCCGTGCTTTCGAAACAGGTCGCGCGCCGGTGCGTAGCGCACGAGCAAACCGACTTCCTCCAGAATCTCCAGGGAGGCTTCATGCACACGTTCCACTTGTTCCTGTGTAAGAAGTTCTGCAAATGACATGATTGGTAACCTCTAAATGAAAGTATGTCGTTACGAGCCTTCCACGCTGAGCGCTTCGAAATCAAAGCACGAAGACTCGCAGTGACATTAAATAACCTTACGCTTCACCCTCGTCTCATGGGCCACTTTCTCTTTCGGTTTTCGCTTGGGTAGCAGGCGGTCCGTCGCGATCTTCGCCAGCTTCTGTCCCTCGAATACAAGCTTCTGCTGTCGGGCGCTGATCATCCCGCCGATCTTGTGGAACTGATTGTCCTTGAACGTGAGATGCTGAACCCTCAGCTTTGACGCCAACGCCTGGATTTCTTCCACTGGAAACATTTGCAGGCCAGCCCTGGTCACCTTTAGCGACGCGGCGGCAGTCGCGAAACGCGCCGAGGCTTCGAGATCCCAGTTATTCATATAGCCGTAGATGAACCCGGCGGAGAATGTGGCGCCCGCCCCGCATCCATCCACAGCTTTGACGCGCGGCGCGTACACGTTCACAGCCTGATTGCCCTGCGCCACAAGACATCCCGCTTTCGCCATAGTGACCAGCGCCGTCTTGATACCGCTCCGCAGGATCTTACGCGCGGTCTGCAGCATGGACCGGGTGCTGCCAAGCTGCGCAGCATCAGTCACTGCCTGGCAAATGCTAACGCGACTGGCATATTTTTTCAAAAGCTGAGGATCCTTATGTCCGTGCTCGAGATTGAGGAACACCGGCACATTCAGCCGGTTTGCCTCATCCATGGCGCGGACGATGTGCTCGCCGTCGTACCAATCCGCGTACATGAGCTGCGCGCCATCCAATAACGATAATTCGGCAGTGTCCAGGGTAGCCAGCATTTCAGGCGGACGGTGCCAGAAGTACGTGCGTGCGCCCGTCTTATCCGACACGTTGACTTCCATGGGCGTTTTGATGTCTTTCGAGAAGCGCACTTTTCCCTGAACGCCCCACTCTTCCAGCTGGTTCGCGAGCGCGTGCCCGCGCGGGTCATCGCCGACAGCCGTCCCGATCATGCCGGTCGGCACGCCCCACTGACGCAGCACACAGGCGATGATCGCAGCATCATCGAACACGAACTCGCTGAACTCGCGCACCAGCGCGCCCGTATTATGTTTGGGCAGCCGATCCAGCACCATGATGGTGACCGGGGTCAGCATGCCAAAGCCAACGTACGCAGGAGGTATTTTTTTTGTATTGGACATAATAGGAATTATGTCATTGCGAGCGGCGGTGTTCGCCCGAAGCAATCTCCTCGCTCATCAGAGCTTTTCATTTATCAGGAGATTGCTCCGTCGTCGCTACACTCCTCCTCGCAACGACATACTGGTTTAAGCTCTCAACCTCTCACCTTTCGGGTCATACAACACGGTCGCGGTCACTTCTCCATAACGGCGACCTTCGAGCAGGTCCAGCTCGAAGCGATTGCCGGGCTTGGCCAGCTCCACCGGCAAATATGCGTAGAGGATGTTCTTCTTTACAGTATAACCGTATCCACCACTCCGTACGCGGGAGATCACTTTGCCATCGCAATAAACGGCCTCGCCTCCGTAGATCTGGGTAAACTCATCGCCATCCAAAACAAGTGTGCAGAGCTTGCGCTTCAGGCCTTCCTGCTTGCGCGAGAGCAGAGCGTCTCTTCCGATAAAGTCACCCTTATCCAGCTGCACACAAAAACCCTGACCACTTTCGTATGGTGTATCGGTCGGTGTGAGGTCCGTGGTGAAATAGCGATAGCCTTTTTCGAGTCGCAACGAGTCGAGGACTTTGTAGCCGCCGACTTCAATACCGAATGCCTGGCCTGCCTCCACGAGCTTATCCCAGACCATCACGGCGCGGTTGGACGGGATGTAAAGCTCCCATCCCAGCTCACCAACGTAACTCACCCGCTGCGCCCAGACCTTCGCGCCGTTAATGTCGATGATCCTTCCTGAAAGATAAGGAAAGCCCTCATTTGAAACATCGTCATTTGTGATCTTTTCGAGCACCTTGCGAGCATTGGGTCCCCACAAGGCAAGGCAGGCCCAATTGGTTGTGATATCGCGAATCGTGACCTCAGCGTCCATATCTGCAGCTCGCATCTGGATCCAGGCGAGGTCATTGGCGATAAAGCCTGACCCGGTGATCACCCAGAACACATCTTCCGCTTTTCGTACCACGGTGAGATCGGCTTCTATACCGCCGCGAGAGTTGAGGAACTGAGTATAGACCGTGCTGCCTGCTGGCCTGTCAATATCGTTATCAGCAATCCACTCCAGAAGCTTCAGCGCGTCTTTGCCACTCACCTCGATTTTTCCAAACGACGTGAGGTCATACAGTGCCACGCGTTCACGCGTTGCCTGATGCTCCTGCCCCACGCGCTCGAAGAACGGCGGCTTCGCCCAGCCCCACTGGCGCTGGTCCTCTCCCGCTCTACGCCACTGCTGACCAGGCTGAAAATAATTAACGCGCTCCCAACCAAATTTCTCGCCGAAGACCGCTCCATTTTCCTGTAAGCGATAGTGCACGGGACTTACGCGATGCGGGCGCGCCCACTCGGCCTCATCATGCGGGAATTTGAGGCGGTAATAGTATTTAACGCCTTCACGCGTCCGCTGGGCCGCATACTTGGGGTTGTCATAATAATTGCCAAACCGTGTAGCGCGATAGGCGTATACATCCTTGGACGGCTCGCCTTCGATGATCCATTCTGCCATGAGCTTGCCCATGCCGCCCGCGCCGCCGTAGCCGTTGAGTGACATTCCGGCCGCAAGCCAGAAGCCGCGCGCCCCGGGAACAGGTCCCAGCACAGGCTGGCAGTCGGGTGTGTACGCGCCAGGGTGACAGACGATCGTGATGATGCCCGCCCGCTCGAGGAAGGGGATACGGCGGATGGCACCCTCCAGCAGGATCTCGAAGCGCTCGTAATCTGGCGGCAGGGATTTGCTGCCATGTTCCCATGGCACGCCGTCGATCCAGCGCGCAAACGGATTCGGCTCATAGCCGCCTACAACCAGACCGCCCTGCTCCTCGCGCATATACACTAAATTATCCGGGTCACGCAAACAGGGTGTGTCATGTGTGAATTCATGCCCCTCCACAGCCTTGAGCGCAACATGCTGGTGATCGACAGGAGTTGTGGGATAGCGCACCCCGGCAAAGGCGGCAACCTGCGGTCCCCACATCCCGGCTGCGTTGACCACAATGGACGTTTTGATCGCGCCTTTATCCGTGACTACCTTTGTCACTTCCCCATTGGAAGAGAGCTCGATGCCTGTGACACGCGTATGTGTGTAAATCGTCACGCCCAGCTCCCGGGCAAAGCGTGCGATGGATGTAGTGGTGGTGTACGGATCGAGATGTCCATCGCGCGGGAGGTACATCGCGCCATACAGGTTCTTCTTCGTGATCTGGGGCATGATCTTCACAGCTTCATCCGGTGAAATCACCTCTGCATCCATGCCGATGCCTTTGGCGCGGCTGACACTGCGCTCGAGTTCCTTGAGCTGCTCCGGGCTGGAAGCTACGCGAAGGCTGCCGACGTGATTAAATAGACCGAGGCTGCTATATAGCTCAATGCTGTACTTGCGGAATTCCATCATGGCTTGCGAAGTGGCGAACTGAGTCACGACACCCGCCGCATGAGATGACTCCCCGCTGGCGATCTCGCCTTTTTCCAACAAGACAACATCGGTCTTGCCCATCTTTGCCAGATGATATGCAATATTTGCCCCGTAAATGCCCCCGCCAATGACGACAATTTCTGCCTGATCCTTCATTGCTCCACCTTCGGTGTCAGTAGACAGGGAGACATGTAAACAGGTATACAGGTCAATTTATGAATATCCATATTTAGTCGCTTTCTTCTTCCAAGGATGGCACATCATAATCGATTTGACTTTCACTTATTCTTTTATCCCCATAATCCTGCGAACCGGCCCGTTGACGACGGATATAAGCCATAAACCCGTTAAGTCCTTGCTCGGTTTGACATATGAGTTTATAGAGTAAATCAATATCGGGCTGGTTTAAGTAATCCAGGACTCGCGCATTAATCAGGTGCGCTAATGTTTCGTTCAATTCACCTCGTGCAATGGAATAATAGTGCAGGCTATCCAAATAGTGATACCGTCCGTATGCTTCCGCGATATTCGCGGTCACACCTTTAGAAGAGCGACGAATTTGTGCATACAGATCATACTTCTCCTCTGCGAGCAGGGCCTTGGAAAAAGCGTGTATCTTCGCCATGACTTCTAACGCGAGTTGATAACATTCCAGATCTTCAGATCCACGTTTTCCTTTCTCCCCTGGCGACTTATACAAAGGCTTCTTCTCGCTCACACATCTCTCCTTGTCTACCTGTTTCCTTGTGTACCTGTTTACCCATCACACCTTCATCCTTGTACATTTTTTAACCATCCATCAAACTCTCCCCCATCCATCTTCTCCTCCGCCCTGCCCCAGCGCTCGAGGGCCCAGCCCCAGAAATCGAACTCGATTTTCGAAATGCTGGCCTGGATGGCCGCCCACAAGCCCCAGCCAACATCGGACATGATCATGTTCAATTTCATGCGGGCTATTTTACTGGAGGAAACTACTCCGAAATATGCCTCACACATTTCATTAATTTGTTCATCATTGAATTGCATCTCCTGACAGGTGTTTCCCAATTCAAAGGTAGGATCATTGTTCCCGCTGTACTCATAATCAATCAACCATAATTGCTTGCCATCATCGATGTAATTCTCTGCTAAAAGGTCGTTATTGCAAGGAACAGTGGATAACGGATTGACGGCCATGGCTTTTTCAATCTCTTCAATAGTGGGCAACCGGTCGAGGTATCCATCGGGGATGCGGATATCTCGCTCTTTGCAAAGGCTGAGATAATACTCAGTGAGACGAAACATGTTGAAATCCGTGAGGAAGCGCGGGCCGGCATGCAAGCGCTTGATGGATTGCGCCATGCGTGCCGGCATGCCAGGCGTATTCAATGAGTCCTTCGACATCGTGGTTCCGTTCAAAAACTTGAGGACCATCACACAATCATCTGGCAAATAATAAAGGACGCGCGGTGCAACACCAGCTTCTGCAGCAGCTTTCGTATTGTGATGTTCGTTGTTGCGATCTATGGCAAGTAATTCCGTGCTTTCGCCGGGGACGCGCACAAAGTACGGCGTTCCGTCTACCACCACTTTGTAATTGCTATTGGTTAGGCCTCCCGTAAGAGGTTCGATCGAAATCTTTTTGCTTTTCCAATCTTCGATCTTTTCAACAGCTTCTTCAAGCATACTCATAAGCGGCTCCAGTTTCAGAATAAGCCAGTAGGTCATGCGAGATGCATGACCTACTGCTCAAGCCTGACACAAAGAGAAATCCTATTCGGGCGGGATTTCCTTGAAGGCGTAATCGACATTGATGCCGCGCGACCTCTGTGCACTCTTAACGATGAAATACCAGATCACCGTTAGTGCTAAGACGCCGAATACCACTACGTATGCCAATGTGCTCGTTAACCCAAGTTGGGAATAGAACATGAACATCAGCAGCATCGCGCCGCCCAGCACGAAACCGACGAAGCCCAGGACCGTCACCAGCGGTGTGTTGCCGATCTTGTACTTTGCACCGGGAGAAGCCTCGTATACATCCTTGGCTCGATATGGCAGCAACGCGCCGGCCAGACAGGTGATCACAAAGACATAACCGCAGGCGAAGGTCACGCCCAGGGTCAGGCCCACCCAGCCGGGATACAGGTTGTAGAGCAGGATGACGGGAATGCTGGCGAGGAAGTAAGCGATGTGCGCGTTGACGGGCGTATGAAAGCGCTCGTCCACTTTGCTTACCCATTCGGGAAGCAGGCGGTCCAGCGACATCGCAACCATAACACGGGTCATGCCAATGTAGCAGTTGTGCACGATCTGGTGAGAGTTGAGGATATATCCGATCCCGATCAGCAGCACAATCAGTGGACTGGCGCTCAAGGCCACGGCGATCATGTTAGGCCACAACCAGAAACCAGCCACGGTTGCCTCGCCCACACCAGACCAGTAGCCTGCTCCCGCCACATAGAGAAATTCTGTTCCAACCGCCTTCTCCAGCGCTGCTGCCAGAATGGCAAGCAGGATACCGGTAAAGATCAATGAGCCAACGATGATGAATGCCTGGCTCGTAAAGGAACGTGCATTCTTGATCTCTCCATTTTGCTGGGCGCTATACGTAGCCCACTGCAACGAGGTCCATGCAATCGGCGCGACGAGCAGTGTAGCCAGGAGGCTGAAAGGCGGATTTAGATCAATGCCGGCAGCTTCGGAGGCCGAGATCGCATTCTGGACGAAATTCTGTGTCCCGCCCACTGCCAGGGCGAAGGAATCGAGCTTCGCCATCGAAGAGGCCGGGTTGCCCAGGAAAAGCACCACCAGCATCGTCACGAAGGCGATCAGGGTTGCGGCGATCATCCACATTTGCAGCCGCACATAGTTCTTGAATCCGCTGATCAGGATCAGCATCGCCACCAGCGCGTTCAAAATGCTTGTGATCACGATCCCGGTCGAGCTGGTGAACCAGAGGCCAACATTCGAGAGTGCTGTATTCCCCATCGTCGCTCCTAACCCAAGGAACAGAGGGGCAAACCCCAGGTAGGAAAGCAGCCAGCCCGAAAGTGCAACCCATTGCAGAATCCAGATCACATACCCGGACATTACCACTGTAAACGCCACCCCTCCTCCGAACACCCGGCTCTGGAAGACATAGTCACCACCCGAGCGCGGCAGCGCCGTGGAGAGCCAGACGTACACAAATGCAATGGGAATTTCGATGATCATCGCCAGCAAAATGCCCCAGACCAGCTTGCCGCCCGGGAGCGCGCCCGGCGCCCACAAGTACGTCCATGGGAAGATCAAGCCCATGGTCAGTATGTTGTACACAAATGCAGAGAAGGGGGACATCACACGCACGAGCCCCGATGCTTTACGAGTAAACACCTCCGGTCGCGCGGCGGCCGTTGTTGTAGCCATAATCATTCTCCTTTTCCTTTGGCAGAAATTCAGACACGATTGACTAACATCGAACTAGCCTGTAAAGATCTTCTTGCGATACTCTCTCCTTTCCGCTTCAATTCCCCTCTCCCCGGGAGGGAGAAGGACCAGGGATGAGGGTCAGGATCACCCACTCGTCATCTGATACCCCTTCACCTCGCCATCCACAAAATTGACCAGGCAGCCGCGCAAGATTCCCTCGCCGTATTCACTGCCCGGGTTGACACATGTGGTGCGGCCGATCTTCGCCACAGACTGCGACTCATGGATGTGACCGTGCAGCCCGAGCATTGGCTGGTGCTTCTCGATCGCGTCACGAATGGACTTTGAGCCCGCTCCGAACAGGACAACCTGCCCACCCTTTGTAATTTGCTCCGGCGGATCCTTACTCCAATCCAGCATCGGGCACGTGTCGAGGGACGAGTCGACCGGCGGATCATGGAAATTGAAGATCGCCTTTTTCATATCGGGCACTTTGGCAATCATCTCTTCGATTATCACGCCCAGCTCTTCATCCGAGACCTCGCGCGGCGTCTTCCAGGGAGTCGGTGTGCTGAAGCCCACCGAGATCATCGGGTGATCGTCGTCCACATAGACCAGCTCATTTTCACAGGCAAAAAAGGATTGGTTGTTCTCTCTCTTCATCACATCTAACACTTCGGGCTCGTCATCGTTGCCACCTGTGACAAAACATTTGATGCCGGTCCCTGCCAGGCGCTGCTCCGCCAGATCCACCCAGTTGCTCAGGCGCTGCCGTGCCAGATCGTTAAACAGCATGGTCACGGTATCAGGCTCGGCGGAGATGGACTGGAATTCATCTTCTTCCATCACCTTGTAGTAAAAGCCCAGCACATCCAGGCGGAACATCAGGCCCTTGAGTTCTTCTTCCGTTGTCAGTTGCTCCACCCGCCCCTGAACAGTAGCGCGGTAACATCCGTTCTTCTCTTTGATAATCGGGATTAATAACTTGCCGGTAATATCTCCGCCCATCACCAGGACATTGGCCTCATAAAACTTCCCCGCGTTGATAAATTTTCGAAATGTACGTTCCGAGGCGTGCAAATCGGTCGCAAAGAACAACCGCGTCGGTTTCTTGCTGTTCTTCTTAAAAAAGAAAGACATAAAACCTCTTCTCCTCGCGCTGAGTGCTGCGCAAACGCAGCGCGCCTCTCTCAGGCGACAAGCTCCTCTGTATTCAATTGATCACGGCACGGAAAACAACTGGACGGATTATATAGGAATGTAGAGAAATTTGGTAGTTAATCGCTTTTTAATTATAATAGCGCGAAACTTGTCATTGCGAGGACGCTTCGCGGCTCTTCCCGTCGAAGCAATCTTCTCGCGATAAGCATTCGCCAGATGAAGAGGAGATTGCTTCTCGAAGACTCGCAATGACATAACCTACTCAGGAGCATTCCATGACCAGTGGTTCGATCGGGATGGGTGAACAAGATCTGGCAGAGCGCGAAAAGTTCGAGAACGAATTGAAGCACATCCTCAAAGTCAGCCAGGAGGCAGGTATCCTTCTGCGGGTCATCGGCTCGCTGGCGTTTCAGATGCACTGTCCGCAGCTTGGATATCTGCAAGCCGCCATGGGACGGGCATACACCGACATCGACTTCGCCGCGTATGGGCAGCAGAGCAGACGAATTCAAGATCTATTGATTGCGTTAGACTACACGGAAAACCGAGAGGTCTTTATCAACTCCGAAGGGGAACGCGCCATTTTCGATAAACCAAAAGCGGGCTTACACGTGGACGTGTTCTATGAAAAGCTGGATTTTTGCCACACCATTTACTGGAAAGACCGTCTTGAAGTCGATTCGCCAACAATTCCCTTGGCTGAATTACTGCTTGAGAAAATGCAAATCGTAAAGATCAACGAAAAAGACGTGATCGACACGATCATGCTGTTACTTGAACATCCCCTCGGCGAAGTCGATAGCGAGACGATCAATATCAAGCGCGTCGCCAAGCTCTGCGCGGACGATTGGGGACTCTGGCGCACCACGACAATGAATCTTGACAAGGTCCAGCAACTCGCACAGGGATACGAGCAATTAACAGCAGAGCAGAAAACCAAGGTAACTGAGCAAGTACAAGCCGCGTTGGCGCGCATCGAAAGTGAATCAAAACCCATGGCATGGAGACTACGTGCCAAAGTCGGCGACCGTGTGAAGTGGTACAAGGATGTAGATGAGGTACAGTGATCAGTGTCATTGCGAGGAGCCACCCGTTGAGACGCTCTTGCGTCGAAACTGAGGCGATGAAGCAATCTCATCGCTCCAAGCGGTCTGGTTGAATATGAGGAGATTGCTTCGGGCGGACGAACACCGCCGCTCGCAATGACACAGTATTCTATAAAGGTCTTAACCCATGACCCTCACCGTTGAACAAGCCATCGCCCGTGTGCCCGTGTGGCAAGGGGCCAGTGATCTCAGAGTCTCCCCTCTCGAAGGCGGGATCACCAACCGCAACTTTCGCGTGGACGTGGGAGATGAGTCCTTCCACTTGCGGCTGGCTGGGGAAAATACCCACATGCTCGGCATCGATCGCGAGCACGAGTATCAGGCGGCCCAGATGGCAGGCGAACTGGGAATCGCTCCCGGAGTTGTTTACTTCATTCGCCCCGAAGGCTATCTTGTCACACGTTTCATTCCGGGACGGCCTGTTCCTCCCGAGGAGCTCCGCCAGCCGAATAACATCCGGCAAGTGGTAGAAGCATTACACAAAATCCATTCCATGCCACAAATCGCCGGCGTGTTCAATGCCTTTCAAGTGGTCCGCGACTATACTGAGATTGCACAACGCTACAATGTGCAATTCCCCGAAGACTTTGACTGGCTCATCAAACAGATGAAGGATGCCGAGTCTGCCTTGAACGCTCAACCCTTATCCCTTAGCCCTTGCCATAATGACTTGCTCAACGCCAACTTCCTCCTCGGCGACAAGCTCTACATCCTGGACTGGGAATACGCCGGGATGGGAGATATCTTCTTCGACCTGGCAAATTTCTCGAACAACCATGAGTTGTCAGAAGATGAAAATCGTTTTCTACTCGATTGCTACTTTGGAGAAGTGACTCCTCGAAACTGGGCACGCCTGAACATCATGAAGATCATGTCCGACTTCCGCGAGGCGATGTGGGGCCAGGTGCAGGTCGGTATTTCAAACCTCGATTTCGACTTCCGCGAATACGCAGACAAGCATTTCACCCGCCTCACACAGAACATTCAAAATCCGAGTTGGAATCAATGGGTGGAGGATGTTCGATGAAAGAAACCTTGCGAAGGTTTTTTTAGGCGACAGGACCGCGTAGTGCAAACCTGCGCAAGGTTTGTTTCCGACAAGGAGTCAACGACTCCAGTCGCTGATATTCCGAACAAAGTCCAAAGTCGGGAGACTTTGGACTCCATCGCTCACCAGCAAGTAGGTCACGCTTGCAGTGTGACAATTTCTTGATAACCGTCAGGCCGCTCTGCGTGCCTGACCTACTATAGAGGAGACAAAATACATCATGGCTGAACTACCAAAGCAGGCGCAGGTTGTCATTATCGGGGGTGGCGTGGGCGGATGCAGTATTGCCTATCATCTCACAGTGATGGGCTGGAAGGACGTCATCATCCTCGAGCGGCATGAGCTAACCAGCGGCTCTACATGGCATTCGGCCGGACTCGTAGGGCAGATGCGCTCGGATGCTAACCTGACGCGCATGATGCACTACAGCACGGAATTGTACGGGCGCCTTAAAGCCGAGACCGGACAGGATACCTCCTGGCGTGAAGTCGGCGGCATCCGTCTGGCTTCGTCGGCGGAGCGCATGGAGGAGATCAAGCGCCTGGTCGGCATGGCGCGCTCGTTCGGCGTGGAGATGGAATTGATCTCCCCGAAAGAAGCACAGGAAAGATTCCCACTGATGTCTCTGGACGGCGTGGTCGGCGCGGCGTTCACCCCCAGCGATGGGGTCATCGACCCGACCGGTCTCACCAACGCGCTCGCGATCGGGGCAAAGAGCCGCGGGGCGCGTATCTTCACCAATACGAACGTCGAAAGGATCAATCTGAAGAACGGGCGCGTCCATGAAGTGGTCACAGACCAGGGCACGATCCAGACAGAGATCGTCGTCAACGCCTCGGGCTTGTGGGGACGCGAGGTCGGCAAGCTGGTGGGACTGAATCTCCCGGTCATCCCAATGGCGCACCTCTACCTGATGACCCTCCCCATCGAAGGCGTGGACCACAACACGCCGACGCTGCGTGATCCAGATCTGCTCGTCTAC
>DATHTL010000127.1:0-57760 GCA_035463255.1 Anaerolineales bacterium
CGGTCTCGCCCATGGTGGTGCTTAATTGATAAAGCAGGAAATCGTAGGGTTTGTTCAGCAAATAAGCGATAGACCCGTCTTTCACATTATCCGAGATCGTGCGCGCCAGCGGAGGGCGGCCCAGCTCGATGGTCTCGGCCAACATAAGGTACCACATCACATCCCGCAGGCTCAAGCCATTGATCACATCGCTGCCCGAGGCTGCATAGGTGACCTTCCACAGCTGGTAAAAGATCCACATGAATGGAATGATCATCAGGCTGCGCCCGATCAGCTCGCCCGGATAAGCAAGGCTGTTGATCAAGGTAATCTGAAAAATGGCCCAGTATTTCTTAAAAGCTTTCATTTCTTGACTTTTGTGCCAGCACGAAGAGATGACCGGCACCTTCGCAGGTCTCGTCCGTGACGATCCTGGACCAGATGATTTGGAAACCAGTGTCCTTCAACATTTTCAAGTAGGTCTCTGAGTCGTAATGACTCCAATACATGCGGGTACCGAGATAGTTTTCATCCATATCGTCGAGCAAGTGTTCTGCTCCGAGGCAGAGCAGCGCCAGTCCACCTGGCTTGAGCATCCTGTGAAACTCGACTAATAGAGCTTCATGCTCCTCGCGTGGAATGTGAATAATAGCGTAATAAGAAGTGATCCCATCGAATACCTCATCTGCAAAATTCAGTCTGGTCATATCTTCACAGATGAATTTTGCATTCGGTACGTTCCGCTCTGCCAACTTGATCTGCGCCTTAGAAAAGTCAACGCCTGTCACTTCGAAACGCTGACTCAGCAACTGGCTGATCGGAACGCCCGCGCCGCAGCCGGCATCTAAAACCTTTGCATGAGCAGGCAGCCGCTCCATGAGCTCGCCCAACAAACGGACGTCTGCCGAGTCGCGCGTGCGCTCCGCGAGATAGCGGTCTGCAATGGAGTTGTAGCCGTCTTTTACGATTTTCTTGAAGTCCATGCCCGGATTATAAGACAATGCCTGTATGGCTTAATAAGGTCTCAATTCCCTCAGCGTTTTAAGGAAAATCTCTCTGAATGTCCCACGGTCTGAGATGTCGCCTTCATCCAATTCGAGGGCAAGGTAGATGCTTCTCAAGAGATTTCGGGTATTTTGGAACGCGCGGTTTCTGGCTTCCTCCAAATAGGCGCCTTTCCAATGCCCGCTGTCTGGCGCGAGGAAAGATCCAATCCATGTTTGCACCTGGTCTGGCGAGAGCAAGCCACGACGCAGCACTTCCACCACTGCGCTGGCAAGCCGCTCGTCATCTCCATGAATATAAAGATAATGGGTCGAATGGATCATCTTTGTAGAGATCGCGTTCAGAATATTCTGCAAACCATTTCCAGTGATGTAGCGGTTGCGGGCGAGAACCAGCATCAAATCGGCTGTATGGGCGAGGGCGTGTGCCCAGCCTTTGACAGGCACGTATCCACGCGGGTCTTCCTCCGCGGCGAGATACCACAGTCCTTTTGCAAGAATGCGCGCGATCTGGTCTTTTTCAAGCAACGGTTTCTTGTTGTCGTTGTGCACGATCTCTGCCAGGAACAGCACCGAAAAGGCTCGTATGAAAACAGAATTGCTTTCCGTTTCCCCGATCCCGATCTCAAGATTTTCGAGCAATTCCTCCGCATGCTCACGGGCCTGTTCCTTTGTGTAGACGCCCTGTTTCAGCCAGTTGGCGTAAAGTGTATAGGCAATCTCATCGCGCAATTCGGGGTCGGTGCTCGAGAGGTAGCCAAAGAGCGTTCGGGTCAGTTCCTCGAGCGAGTGTCCCTCGGGGATCTTGTAGTCATTTTTAGCAATGGATGCCCAGAAGTCCTTGTTCATTTCTATGGCTCCTGAAATTTGAATAAATGTCTTACTAGTGATCCTGCTTGGCGGAGATCAATTTTTCCACATTTTGAAAGTATGCCAGGGTTGCCTGGTGCCGCTTAGCTCTGGGCTGTGGTTCAAAAAGTGTCCAGGCGAGGTTATCTGACAGCATCATGATTCTCGAGAATGGGATGAGACTGGATGTCACGTAGCGCTGAATTTCGTCTTCCGTCAGCGGCGCGGGGGTAGGATATTCGTCGTCCTCACGAAACGATAGGTGGAACAGGATTGTCTTAATAATTAGAGTAGCCGGTGTGTCTTCCCCGTAGAGCTGCTCAATCCCGGCAAGAATTTCCGGAAGTGTTTGATTGTCAGGCCTGGGTGCAATTTCATCAGGACCCGGGATGAACGCCTGCGCAGCGTATTCACTCCACGGGTCGATTCGCTCATGATATTGGCTGGTCGTCGGGAAGCCAAATTCCGGCAGCGTACGCGCGGCCAGCGCAGCAGAGCGGAAAGCATGCATAGTGTCTTTATTGCCTTGGATATGGAATTTGTCTACATCGTGGAACAGGATGATCCACTTTGCCAGTTGTTTCTGTTCGGGGCTAAGGCTCTTGAATTCAGGCAGCATAAACATCGTCAGAAATGCACACATCACATGGACAAGTGTGATTCCATCTGAATAGGATGCCATCTTTTGCCAGCCGGGCACCACAGTTTCCATCTGCTCCATTTTCGGAGGTGTGAAGTAAGCCTTAACCCTGTCTTCCATTTCATCCCATGATTGGATGCTTCCCGCTTCGTAGTCTTTGATCAATCCTGAGATGAACTGGTTTAGATCTGGAAAACAATCGTCAAAACTTGGAAACACGTCAGAGGTGTCCATCATGTAGCTGCGGTCGAATCTTCAGTGGTCATAGGGAATCTATGCATTTTCCACTTGGTGATCCCACCTTCTACCTGGATCACATTGCGATATCCGCGCCTGCGCAAAACCGAACTGACCGACATCGAGCGGTTCCCGCTGGCGCATTGAATGGCTAACGGTCTGTCATGCGGAAATGGCAGCTCGTCCCAGGCCGCTCGTCCCGCTTCGAAATGGATCGCGCCGGGGATGTGCCCCGCGTCCCATTCGGATTGCTGGCGGACATCGATCAGCAGTACGGTCGGACGGCTGTCCGATCCTACATCCTCGAGCCGCTCACGCAGTTCCTTTGAATTCATGCTTGGGATGGTCTCTACCGAATATTCGCGCGCCCAGGCCTCGATTCCGCCTTCGAGTTTGCCGATCAGGTCATCGTAGCCAATCCGGATGAGCTGACGGGTCGCCGCGATGATCTCGTCTGTTCCCTCGCCGACGAGCACGATCCGGCTCCCGAACGGGATCAGCCAGCCGGCCCAAGTGGTCAGCGGCGCGTCGACGCGGATCCCGTACGAGTTCGGGATATGTCCCGCGCCGAATTTGCGGCCGTGGCGCACATCCAGCACCACCACGCCTGCGTCAGCATCCATCAGCGCTTTGATCTCGCCCGGCGATAAGGGCCTCAACACCGGGATGCCGCCCAGGATCTTCGCGCCTCGGCGGTTGACGTCGCGCATGTATTTGTAATACGTGGGATAAGACGGCAAGCCTGCCAGGGCGCGCTGCACGAACTCCTCCTCCGTGTGGGCCTGCGCCAGCGAATTATTCATTCGCTCGCGGCCGATCGTCGTGGTGCGGTCAGACGAGGCGGGCGCAACGCAGAATGAGCCAGCGCCGTGAGTCGGAAAGACCTCCAGCTCATCGGGCAGCTTCAGCAACTTGTCATGGATGGTGTGATAGAGCTGTCGCGCCAGTGGGTGGGTTAGCTCGGGTGTGAGCAGGTCGGTCCGCGCCGCCCCACCCACAATCAACGCGCCGCCGCTGAATAGCGCGGATGGCATTTTCGCGTCTGGTTCCACGATGAGGAAGGAGACGTGCTCGGGCGTATGCCCCGGCGTCGTCATCACTCTGATCTCGAACGCGCCCAGATCAATCACACTCTCTTCCGTGAGCGGCTGGTGGTCGAATCCCACTTTGGCTTCGGCACTCGCGCCGATTACCGCGCCGGTCTGGTGCGCGATCTCGCGATTGCCCGAGACAAAGTCCGCGTGCAGGTGCGTGTCGAGGACGTGGGTCACTTGAATCCCACGTTCGGAGGCGGCGTGCAGGTAGCGGTCTACGTCGCGCAGCGGGTCGATCAATATTCCTTTTTTCGTGTCGTGAGATCCTACCAGATAGGCAGAGTTTCCAAGCCCTGTGTCTACAAACGGCTCGATGAACCAGTTCGTCTTCATGGTGGAATTATAATCCCTTGATTTCCGATGGATGTTTCAAGACACCAATGTGCTTTGCTCGATACTTTCCATTCGCCCGTACAGGATCTCCTCATTGATCTCGAGATTGTTGATCAGCTTCAGGGCAGTGACCACACCGTCACCGATTCGTTTTCCTTCGATTTCGCCGTACTCGATTTCGAGCACCACGTTGTCGGCGCGCATGTCGTTTACCGGACCTTTAGGATCCTGCCAGGTTCCCATTGCACTGAGCTCCGTGCTTGCTTTCATAAAATCCAGTGCTTCCGATTTTATGCGCGGGACCGTCAGAGTGAGCAGTCCTCTTTGAGTGCGATGAAAGCCAGTGTCAGTGCTCTCGTCACCGAATAAGAAACCAAACAGCATGTCCTTGGCATGTTGGAGCAGCTCATTCCCCTCAGCGGAACGAAAATCCTCTGTGATCAGCTCTCCGCCTTTGGCAGGTGTATTAGCAGATAAGAAATTTTCCTGAATAAGCTTTTCTCGGCTATATTCTTTATACTGATGCACAAACTCACGGAGTTTATTCTCGTCCAGATGTAATTTCTTTACCCGCTCGGCACGTTCCTGCCGGCGGTGGGTTTCCTCCTCGCGAATATGCATTCGGTCCATCTCTTCGAGGCTGTGGGCATCCAGCGTGAGACGGACGATCTGCTCGATCAGCCATTCCTTATCCTGCTCGGCAAGATACGCGCGTAATTTCTCTTCGAATTGCGGCACCAGGTCCTTGTTGATCTGCCTGAGGATTGCATCGATATTGGGCATTCCCGCCTCTTACAGGGTGACCGCAATAGGCAGATACTTTTCCTCGAGGCTGGCCATGTGGTGGTCCACGTGACCGACGAGCATATGGATCAGCGCCCGGGCGCTCACGGCATAACCGCTGGCCGTCCCGCGATGATCGACTGCTTCATCCCTTATGTTACGAATGGCAAGAACGTTTGCCAGGCGCAGAAATTCAAATTCGCCTACCAGGTCGACGAGCGATGAGCGATCGAATCCGGCGGCCCGTACGTAATCCGTCTGCTCGAAACCAGGCAGGGGAGTCGAGTCATTGCGTGAGATGCAGAGCAGACGATAGGAAAAGACGCGCTCCACATCGTTGAGATGGCCCATCACTTCCTTGATGGACCACTCGTTCGGTCCGGGCCTGAAGCATGCCTGTTCATCTGAAAGAGAATCCAGTGCCGCCCGAAGCTCCTCGATCTGATGCGGCAGCGCGGCGCACACGTCAGCTCGTTGCCTGGCACGCTGGATGTAATCCGCATAGAAAGGCGCGTATTCGTCAACGGCTGGAGGGGAAATTTGATTTGGCATATCTCTCCTTTGGTTCGCTGGATTATAGCGTAAGGCTTCTCCGCTGTATAATGCTGCCTTGAGGAAATCTATCATGGCAGCCAATGTAAACAACCAAATCTATGATGAGCTTGCAGAGACCTGGTGGGATGAGAACGAATTTCTTCACCTGCTCAAAGCCATGGTCAACCCATGGCGGGTTCCCTATTTCAAAGATGCTCTTATCAAGCATTATGGTCATGATCTGAGTCGTGTCCGTCTGCTGGATATCGGCACCGGAGGCGGCGTGCTGGCCGAAGAGTTCGCAGCCATGGGATGCCAGGTGACCGGCATCGACATTTCGCCGCGCTCCATTGCCATCGCGCAAAAGCATGCATCGATGAGCAGACTGTCGATAGATTATCGGGTGGGCTCAGGCACGAGTCTGGACTTTGCGGAGAATAGCTTTGAAGTCGTGAGCTGCTGCGATGTGTTAGAGCATATCCATGATTGGAAGCAGGTCATTGCGGAAGCACGCCGCGTCCTGGCCCCCGGTGGACTGTTTTTCTTTGATACGATCAACCGCACGCAAAAGAGTAGAGCGGTCATGATTTATGGCTTGCAGGAGTCACCTCTCACCAGGCTCATGCCCACCGATACGCATATCTGGGAGATGTTCATCACTCCAGATGAAATGGCCCATGCCCTCAAGCAACAGGAGATGGCGGTGGAAGACATGCAGGGCGGCAAGATTGCCAAAAATCCACTGGCGACGCTCTGGGATGTTCGCCAGCTCAAGCAGGGGAGGATCTCCTTTGCCGAGTTGGGACGCCGCCTCAAGCTTAGGCTGGATCCCGATCTATCTATGAATTATCTTGGTTACGCACGTAAGGAAATGTAATTATTTTCCTGCTTGCCATTTCGGAGTCTCTCTTGACAAAGCTAATATTATTAGTTAAAATACTAATATAATTAGTAATTAGGAGAGAATGATGGCAACGAAATATCTAACACATAAAAACGGGCAGATTGCCTATGAGGTAGCCGGTGAAGGTCCATTAGTTGTTTGTGTGCCTTCACTGGGTGATGTGCGCGGCGAATATCGTTTTCTGGTCCCCTCATTGGTGGATGTCGGTTATCGCGTAGCCACCATGGATGTGCGCGGGCACGGCGGATCCAGCATAGAGTGGGATGACTTCTCGGTAGCGGGCGTGGGCGAGGATATTCTCGCTCTCATCCGTGAGCTGGATGCCGGCCCTGCAGTCATCATCGGAACATCGATGGGCGGCGGCGCCGCGATCTGGTCCGCGGTGGAAGCGCCCGAACTGGTCCGTGGAATGATCATGATCAATCCCTTCGTGGATGGAGATGGGAATCGCCTCCTCGTGGCTTTGCTCTCCCTTATGCTGGCTCGCCCCTGGGGTCCCTCTATGTGGCTGAAATATTACGCCTCCTTATATCCCACCTGCAAGCCCGCAGACTTTGCTGCGTATTCTGCCGGGCTCCATGCAAACATAAGAGAACGCGGCCGCCTGGAAGCGGTCATGGCAATGATGCGCGCCTCGAAGCGAGCATCAGGGGAACGTATGCCGAACGTAACCCAGCCCGCGCTGGTGCTGATGGGCAGCAAAGATCCCGATTTCAAAAACCCGGAAGCAGAGGGAAAGCGTGTGGCAGAAGCTGTACGCGGTAGCTACAAGATCATCGAAAACGCGGGGCATTATCCTCATGCCGAAATGCCCGAGGTCACAGGTTCCCTGATCCTGAATTTCCTACAATCTTTATCCAAGAACTGAGCAGGGAGTCACGATGTCGCCGCGATCTAATCTGACGAAAGATGCTGTTGTTCGGGCGGCTGCTGATGTGCTCAACTCTGAGGGGTCAGAGGCGCTTACACTCCATCGCCTGGCAGAAAAACTGGGCATTCGGACTCCATCCCTGTACAACCATGTGGATGGGTTACCGGGTCTCATGCGGGAGCTGTCGATTTTGAACGCACGCAACCTGGCCGAGCGTTTGAGCGAGGCGGCGATCGGGCGCAGTGGGGCAGAGCTGGCCATGGCTGTGATGCAGGCATATCGTTCCTATATCAAGGCTTATCCGGGTCTGTATCTATCGACTCTGCGGGCTTCAGGAATGCAGGAAGAAGTGAGTCTGGACTTGCAACAGGAGGAGGCCCGCAGTGTAAAAGTGGGTCTGGCAGTCATCGCTTCGTTTGGCTTGCAGGGAGAGGATGCCATCCATGCCGTTCGCGCGCTGCGCAGCCTGGTGCACGGCTTCGCGACCCTGGAGGTCTCCGGCGGTTTTGGGATGCCGCTGGATCTGGATGAAAGCTTTGCCCGCATGATGGACGTTTTCATTGCCGGGTTGGAAAACCAAAGGGAAGCACAACGATAGGTCGATCTAGTAAAATCTATGTATGGCGAAATCTGCAGAACTTCCCACGCTGCCATTCGCAGGCAAAAAGAAATGGGCGGACTGGCTTGCTAAACAACATGATACGTCCGCGGGGATATGGCTCAAGTTTGCAAAAAAGGACTCCGGGATTGCCTCCGTCACCTACGACGAAGCAGTCGAGGTAGCCTTATGCTACGGCTGGATCGACGGCCAGAAGAAAAGCTTGGACGACCAGTACTGGCTGCAAAAATTCACACCGCGTGGACCAAAGAGCATCTGGTCGAAGATCAACACGGAAAAAGTGGAGCGACTTATCGCCAGCGGCGAGATGAAACCAGCCGGACTCAAGGCAGTGGATGCAGCCAAAGCAGACGGGCGCTGGCACGCCGCGTATGCTTCTCAGAAGAACATTACAGCCCCAGAAGATTTCCAATCTGCATTAGAGAAGAACCAAAGAGCCAGAGAATTCTTCGCGAGCCTCAACAGCGCCAATCGATACGCGATCTTATTCCGGATCCAGACCGCGAAAAAGGCCGAGACCCGTGCCCGTCGGATTGAGCAGTTCGTGGAAATGCTGGCGCGCGGTGAGAAGCTCTATCCATAAGAATATGCGAGAGCAACTTTCTCTAAATGGAATCAAATCGGAAATCGATCGGTTAGCGGCGAAAATAGAAGCGCCGAAATCCCTGCTGCCGACCTATGGGCATTCCATAGACGGGGCTCATCCTCACATCGAAGTCGATGCACGCGGGTACCACTACATTGTCGTCGAGCGTGGGCAGGAAGACAGCCGCGTAACAACGACGAGCCTTGACGAGCTACTGTTCGAAGTCTTCAAGCACATAACCTTTTCGCTTGCCTGTCAGTATGAATTAAAACACCGGATCGAGGGCCAGGACTTTCGGCGTTTATTATTCCGTTACCAGGAGGCATTGCTTTCCATGCTTTCTTCGGAATGGGCGGAAAGGGAAGCACGGGAGCACGAGAGAATCCTGCAGAATTATCCATACGATGATCAGGCCATCGAAAGAGCAAACTTTTCCAAGACGTTGAGAGAGCAGGGCCTTTCGCCGGAACTGGCATGGAAACAGGCATGTGAGAAATTTCCGCTGCTGGAACGTAGGTCAGGCTTTTCGCCTCACAGCCTCTAATATTGAATTATCCACTTGACGCAATGCTCTCTCACGAAGATAATAAAACTAATGAGCGATATCAGCGACGCAGAGATCCACAAAATTGTGCAACGCGTAGTGAGTCAGGCTCTGGGGAATTCTGTGAGCCAGCCTGCTCCATCGGCTGCTTCTCCTGCACGGGCGGAAACTCCAGGGAAAAAGGTTGTCGCCATTGGTGCAGACCATGGCGGGTTTGAGTTAAAAGAAGCGCTCAAGACAGAATTGAAAACACTCGGTTTTGAAATCAGCGATGTAGGCACCAACAGCAAAGACGCCGTGGACTATCCCGACTTTGCGCACGCGGTCGCGCAAGCAGTTGGAACAGGAAACGCCTGGCGGGGGATCATGATCGACGGTGCCGGCATTGGCAGCTGTATTGTCGCCAATAAAGTTCCCGGCGTGCGCGCCGGGATGGCCTATGACTATTCGTCCGCGGTCAACAGCCGCGAGCATAACGACACGAATGTGCTAACTCTGGGCGCCGGCCTGATCGGCGTCAATCTCGCCAGGCAGATCGTCAAAACGTGGCTGACCACCGAATTCGCAGGCGGGCGTCACACTCCGCGCATAGATAAGATAAAATCGGTGGAGAAGCAATATTTGAAGTAGCCTATGCCGCCCACGACGGCGGCTGGAGCATCATGAAACCTGACTCAAAACTCGTCGAACAGCTTGTGGAGATCATCACCCGTGAAGTCCTTGTCGCGATGGCGGAAGAGGAAGCGCGGGCGAACCATCCTGAAGCCTATCAATGCAAGTTCGATTGCGCGGACCAGCTCTGCGTCCGTGTGTGTTACGACAAGATGGGGAATGTGATCAACGCCGGGGCAGAGCGCTTGACGTCCACGCTGGGGGTCATTCCCCAGGATCTCAACATCGCAAAAATGATCGATCATACCCTGCTCAAACCAGATGCTACGCAGCAGGAGATTGCCCAGCTGTGTTTCGAAGCAAAGAAGTATGGCTTTGCTTCGGTTTGTGTCAACCCGACCTGGGTCAGCTTGTGCGCGCAGCTGCTGAAAGGCTCGCCTGTAAAGGTCTGCACGGTGATCGGTTTCCCGCTTGGTGCAACATCCTCTGAAACCAAGGCATTCGAAACCGAGACTGCGATTAAACAGGGCGCGACTGAGATTGATATGGTCATCAACATCGGCGCACTGAAGGCGCGCGACCTGGATACCGTTGCCAGGGATATTCGCGGCGTGGTCAATGCGGCGCATGCGCATGGGATTATCGTGAAGGTAATTATTGAGACATCATTATTAACTGATGAAGAGAAGACCATCGCCTCCTTGATCTCGAAGGAAGCGGGGGCTGATTTTGTGAAAACTTCCACCGGGTTCGCGGGTGGAGGCGCCACGGTTCACGATGTGGAATTGATGCGCAAGACGGTCGGCCCGCAGATGGGCGTGAAAGCCTCCGGCGGAGTCCGCACGTACGAGGATGCCGCGAGCATGATCAAAGCCGGGGCAACGCGCATCGGCGCAAGCGCCGGCGTGAAGATCATCCAGGGTCCCGGAACACCGGCATCTGGTAATGGAAGTGTTGCTTCATCCAATAAACTTTATTAAAGGAAAACCTTGCGAAGGTTCAGCCTATTAGGAGCGAGAAATGTTGATAGCCAAAGTCATTGGTACGACGGTCTCCACCATCAAAGATGAAAAACTGGAAGGGCGCAAGCTGTTGATCCTTCGTCAAACCGATGAGACCGGCGCCCCCTCCGGAAAGCCGTATGTGGCGGTCGATACCGTGGATGCCGGCATTGGGGACCTCGTATTGACAGCTGCTGGCTCGTCAGCGCGGCAGACGAATATTACAAAAGATACACCGGTGGATGCAGTCATCATGTCCATTATCGATTCGCTGGAAGTAGATGGCGAGGTCGTATTCCGAAAGTCGTAGTGTTGGCTCGTAGACCTACAAAGAAAGGAAAATAAAATGCCTATAGATCCTGGAATGATCGCACTTGGAATGGTAGAAACGAGAGGCTTGATCGGCGCGATCGAAGCCGCTGACGCGATGGTTAAGGCTGCCAATGTTGAGCTGATCGGCTCTGAATATGTCGGCGGCGGTTTTGTGACGGTGATGGTGCGCGGCGATGTGGGCGCAGTCAAAGCGGCAACGGATGCCGGCGCGGCGGCTGCCCGGCGCGTGGGTGAGCTTGCTTCGGTCCATGTGATCCCACGCCCACATACAGATGTGGAGGTGATCCTGCCCCAGAAATCCAAGGGCACTTTCGGCGGCCGCTCGGATGGCGATGGATCGGCTGCTCCGCGAAAGTCAAAATCAGGCTAGCTAAATCACGATGCCTAAAGAATTTTACACCGAGAAAGACATCGAGGATTTAGTTAGCCGCGGTACCCGCTCGTTGCAGGTTACCGAGAACGTGGTGTTGACGGAGCTGGCATACGAAAAGGCCAACCGCCTCGGATTGCAGCTTGTTTCTACCAACGCGGAGAATCCGCCTGCTGCGCCGGTGCGACCGTATATCTCCGAACAGCAGACGCGCCGGCCTGTACCGACCATCGGTCCGGCTGCTCCTGTTGTGGAGGCTCAACCCAAGCCTATCCCTACTCCGTCTCCCCCACAAACAGACAACAAGAACGACGTCGAAGAACGCATCCGTTCTGCTGTCATCACGCGTCTTGGCAATCAGGTAGATGCCAAATTGCTCGATAATATCATCCACCGCGTCGTCAAAAACGTAGGGTTGAAATAATGTTATTTGGCAGAGTCCGAGGCACCGCAATCTGCACGATCAAATATCCGGGCACGGAAGGGCTGAAGCTGCTGGTGGTCCAGCCATTGAACAAAAGGCTGGAACCGATCGGCATCTTGCAAGTCGCCGCGGATGTGGTGCAGGCCGGTCCGGGTGACCTCTGTGTCATGGTGCGTTCACGCGAAGCCGCGCTGGCGATGCCTCTTGAGAGATTTGTCCCCATCGATCTGGCCCTTGTCGGCATCGTGGATGAATTGGAAGTGAAGCCCGACGGCACGTTCGATTATACGTTGAGGCAAGGAAATAATCAGTTTACGTAAACTGACTCCAGACCCTAAAGGTTTCTCTAGGTTTCACGTCAAGCAAGGTGCAAATTGTTTATGCGAGAGCTGACCTGATAGGGAATGAAAACCTTTAGGGTCCTTTACAGAGAAGAGGCTTGTTTGGTCTTAGGCAAAGTCGTCGGCACGATCGTAACCACGATCAGTCATAAAGATTACAAAAACCGGCGGCTGCTGGTCGTCCAGCCCTTGGTGCTGGATGGCGAGCAGCCCGAGCCGAACGAGGACTTTATCGCGCTCGATAACACCCAGGCGGGGATCGGCGACACGGTCCTGGTGAACCGCGAGGGCAACGGCGCGCGGCAGGCGCTCAAGAATCCGGATGCCGCCGTGATCTCTGTTATTGTGGGGATTGTCGACTCCGTCTATTTGCGTGATTAACCGAAACAAACAGCATCCGAAGTCAGGCGGCTTCGGATTTTGCTTTTAACTATAAGGAGATAATCAATGAAAGAATCTCGAAATCCGCAGAAGGTCCATCCACCAATTGGCGCTTACGTTCATCAAATTGAAGTAAGGGGCAATGAACGGTTATTGGTGATTTCAGGTCAAGTAGGCATGCGAGAAGATGGCACGGTGCCGGCAGATCCGCTCGAGCAAATCGATATCGCCTTTGAAAACATCCTTGGCAACCTCCGCGCGGCAGGCATGGATGTAAACGATCTCCTTAAAATCAATTATTACCTTGTTGGTGACGTCGATACTGCAAAGCGGCGCGATCTCATCCTTTCAAAACTTCAGGGACACAAACCTTGCAGTACGTTAGTGTACGTTGCGGCATTGGCGAGTCCGGTATTCAAAGTGGAGATCGAGGCATGGGCTTCGCGGGCTGAGTAATCGCTATAGTAAAATATTAATCGGCATCAGCGAAACAGCCTAAGATATATGAAGGAGTATTTATGGGTACAGTTCTCCAACGTCCGATTGCCATCTCGCCTGGTTCTGGCCAGGTTCTAAAGAATCTGGGCGTGATACACAAAATGACCAGCGCGCAAACGGGAGGAGCCTATTATCTGTGTGAAGCCATATTTGGCCCCGAACGCGGCAGTCCCATGCATATCCATCATTATGAAAACGAAGTCATTACTGTTCTGGAGGGTGCCCTGGACGTCCGGCTGGATGGCGAAGTATTGCACGTGTCTCCTGGAGGTACTGTACATTTGCCAAAGAAATTCCCTCATGCACTGCAGAACCCGTTGAAAACTCCGTTGAAAATTATGGTGTATGCTATTCCGGGCGGGTTGGAGAATTACTTTAGCGAGGTCGATGCCGCCATCGAAAATGGCACATTTGACCAGGAAACACATACCAAAATATCCGCAAACTATGGACTGGAATGGCTGGAGTAATTTTGGAAAATTTGTTTTGAATCGATAAAGAGGAGAGTTGATGAAGACAGGAATTGTGGGGAGTGGGTTTGTCGGCGCGACCGCTGCGTACGCGCTGGTGATGAGGGGAGTGGGGCGCAGGCTCGTGCTGGTGGATCAGAACAAAGCTCGAGCGGATTCTGAAGCCGATGACATTTTGCATGCCGTTCCATTTGCGCACCCACTGGAAGTAACGGCCGGAGATTATGCCGACCTGGCGGGATGTAAAGTGGTCATCGTCTCTGCAGGAGTGGGGCAGAAGCCAGGCGAAACGCGGCTCCAACTGCTGGGGCGGAATGCACAGGTGTTCAAGCAGGTTATACCGAATATCCTGCAATATGCGCCTGATGCTGTTCTATTGATCGCGACCAACCCGGTGGATGTGATGACTCATCTGGCGGCGCGCTACGCTGGGGAGTTTGGCGTTCCGTCCACGCGGGTGATCGGTTCAGGCACCACATTGGATACCGCGCGCTTGCGCAGCCTGATCGGGCGGCATCTCAATGTAGACTCCCAGCATATCCATGCCTATGTCCTTGGTGAGCATGGCGATTCGGAAGTCATTCCGTGGTCACTCGTGACCGTTGGCGGGATTCCCTTGGATGAATTTTGTTCGGAGGGAGACATATCGATCTGCCCGGATGATTATGGCGCTATCGATGAAAAGGTCCGGCGGGCAGCCTATCACATTATCGAAGGCAAGGGCGCAACCTATTACGGGATCGGCAGCGCCATCGCACGGATTGTTGAGGTCATTCTGGGAGATGAGCGCTCCCTCTTAACAGTCTGCACACCCACGGAGAATGTGGTCGGCGTCAGGGATGTGACCGTTTCCCTGCCGAATCTGGTCGGTGGTGAGGGGATTATCAAGACATTCTTTCCGAACATGAACGAAGCAGAGACAGCCGCATTGCGCGCAAGTGCACAGGTTGTTCGTTCGGTGATTGATGAGCTTGATCAATGATTTTGAGTAAGTCCGTGATTGCGTAGAATAGCTCGCACTGACAGGCTTAACACGAAAACATCCGGGCAATTGCCCGGATGTTTTTATTTATGAAGTTCCTATGCCATCAGCGCTAAAAATTCTTCGCGGCTGAGGGTCTCCTGCTGCAGCAGGCTTTGCGTGACCCGCTCCATGGCTTCCCGCCTTTCATTGACGATACGTTTTGCTTCCGCGTAGCACTCATCCAGGATGTGCTTGATTGCCTGGTCGAGGGCTTCGAAAGTCTTTTGACCGGTGCGTGGTGCAACCATGCCCTCATAGCCCTCAGGCTTGTTGAACACGCGCAGACCCGTCTCGCTCATCCCAAGGCGCATGACCATTTCTTCTGCCAGCTGGGTAGCAACTTTCAGATCATGTCCGGCGCCACTGGTAATGTCACTGCAGAACAATTCCTCGGCCACACGTCCGCCCATGAGACCGGTGATGCGCGCCAGGATCTGGTTGCGGGACATCAGCAGGCTATCCTGCTCGGGCAGCGACATAGTGAAGCCGCCCATTTGTCCGCGCGGGATGATGGTGATCTTATAGACCGGGTCAGAGTGCGGAGTTTCATGCATGACCACCGCGTGGCCGGCTTCATGATAGGCAATCGTGCGGCGCTCTTCTTCCTTCATGACGCGGCTTTTCTGCTGCACGCCGCCGGTGAGAGCCTTCTCCACAGCTTCCTGGAAATCCTGCATGGTGATGGCTTCGTGGCCGCCGCGCACCGCCAGGATGGCCGCTTCGTTGACGATGTTCGCCAGGTCCGCGCCAACCAGGCCCGGCGTGGACTTGGCAATATTCATCAGGTTCACGTCGGGAGCTAAACGGCGATCCTTAATATGCACTTGCAGAATGGAGTGGCGTCCCTTCACGTCGGGGCGGGGAACGTTGACATGGCGGTCAAAACGACCGGGGCGCGTGAGCGCCGGGTCGAGCACATCTACACGGTTGGTGGCGCCCAATACAACCACGCCATCCGCAGCCGCGAACCCATCCATTTCGACGAGCAGTTGGTTGAGCGTTTGATCTTGTTCCATTTCACCGCCGCCGCTGCCGCCGTTGCGCTTGCGCCCGGCTGCATCGATCTCATCGATGAAAATGATGCAGGGAGCCTTGGTGCGCGCTTTCTTGAACAGGGAGCGAACACGGCTGGCGCCGACGCCCACAAAGACTTCTACAAACTCGGAACCGGAGGTGGTGAAGAATGGGACACCTGCTTCGCCGGCGATGGCTTTTGCGAGCAGAGTCTTGCCCGTACCCGGATCGCCGACCAGCAGCACGCCGCGCGGCATGCGAGCACCCATGCGTTGATATTTCTCACGATTCTTAAGAAATGTCACAATATCGATAAGTTCTTCACGACTTTCATCGATCCCCGCTACATCTTTGAACGTGGTGTTCGGAATATCGCCTTCGGTGTATTTCTTTCGAATGCCAGCCATCGCACCACCGTTCATACGAATCATCGCAAAACCAAGCAAACCCATCATGGCAACGCTGATGAGTATATTGATGACCTTGTCTCCGCTCATGGCCTTGTTCTCAACCAGCTCATACTCCAGTTTTGCCATCTGGCTCTCACGGACACCCAGATACTTCATCTGCTCTAAAAAGGGCGCGGTTCTGTCCCGTCGCGTTGTATGTTGCGTTTCATTTTTGTAGTAAATGGTCAGATTGCCAGTCATCTGGTCGTCTTCGATCTTCACTACCTGTCCGGCGGAAATGGCAGCCGCCACTTCGCTCAGAGGGATGGAGTTCTCTTCAGGTTTTGTCCTCAAGAAGAAAGCCCCTGCAACGATGATCCCAACCAATAAAAAGGCCAGGGTCAATTTGCCGTATTTATGTTTTTTGAAGAAGTCTAAGATTTGGGTTACTGATTGTTTCATATGGCCTCGATGTCCTTACACGGACGCATGTTAATTCTCCCCATGTTACCGTGATAATGGGGGTTTTTAGTTTTCACTTTTATTAGTATGATTAATCAGAAATTAGAGTTTCGTACTTGAAAATAACCTTATCAATGCTGCTGTGTTGTATTTTTCTTATGACGCCAGGTTCTCCACCTGGCGTCATTTTCCTGCACGAAGCAAGTTAGCGAATTATTAACCCCCTGCATTAATTCAGGCTGAAAATATACTAAGATTTTCCTACGAGAAATTGACGAAATCTCTACGGTTTGGCTACTTTATCAGAGGAAAGTTCATAAAGAAGTACACTCGTTCCCCGGTGAACAGCTTTTGCTCAGGATCCCATGGGAACAGGATCGTTACCGCGAACTCCACGCGCTGACCGTTGGGCGCGGGCATATCGAGCCATTGCTTTTCATACGTCCCGGTGACGAAGGCCTCCTCGAACACGCCCTGCGGCCCTATCACGATATTCTGCAGATCGAAGTGAATATCTGGAAAGGATGACAACAATTGCTGGTAAAACTGAGTTGCTCCTGCCTTGCCGTGCCATTTTGTCCCCGTGTTCACGACGGTGTAAACGCAATCCTCGGTAAGGGTGGCCATCAAGCCAGGAATATCGCGCGTGTCTTCCGCGATGGAATGAGCCATCCAGAGCTGGCGGATGGCGCGATATTCGTCCGGGTCGACTCTCCGGCGAATGGATTTGATCACATCACTGCGCACATTCGGCTGCATATTCTTTCCTTTCGTATTAAGAAGATCCAATAATCATTACTATACTGAAACCGGTTCTTGAAATCAAGAGAATAATTCTTTTCTTGCCTACCAGCCTCGATTAGTCCAGCCCTGCTGAAGTTCTTCACGAAATCGTTGTGCCCACTCTTCTGAGATATCATCTGCAGTCTGAGCCAGAGAGGGAGGCGATATTGCTAACTCCATGGTATCCAGCTCGAGGAAGTCCAGTATCTTTCTCACAGTTTTTTCATATTCCTGGATGAAATCTTCGTATACTATGGTCAATGGGACAATATTCCCTTCAGAAAAGAATTCCTGAATCCCCGCTTCGCGCATCGAACACTCAGAATATAAATGGCGGATAGAATCAAAGGAATATGCGTCGCCAAGATCGACTGCTCTAGGAGGGGCATCTGAGAGCCGGTGCCATTCCTGGTTCTTAATGGCTTTCCACCAGGATACCGCAAGTCGGATCTTGTTGCGCCGCGTCATAAAGATGTGTTTGTGGTGTGGAAAAGCAGATTCCCAAATGACTGCCCGGTTGTGCTCGTCCCTGGGGCAGGTTGGAAACTGGCGAAATGTTTCAAGGATCTGGGTAAAGCGCGGCTCGCAGAATGAATGTTTCAAGGCAAACACCCCGTTCGCGGTACTCCCAACTTCCCAAAAATGTTTTTGCAGATCGGCATAGCGCCCTGTATGAGTTTCTGCCCACACATCCGGATTTTGCAGCAATTCATTGGGCCGCCCTGCTATCCTGGTCGCTTCGAGTGCTTTGCATAATAATGTACTGCCTGTCCGTTGGCTGAACCAAATCGTGTACGAAAGTTTTGGTTCCATCAGATTTATCCTCCTTGGTCGAACGAAAGGTATTATAGACGAATATGAACTTCTATATCGGTTGTCCTATCTGGTCCTGGAAAGGCTGGGTTGGTAATTTTTACCCCGAAGGTACAAAGCCGTCTGAATTTTTGCGTGAGTACACGCGCCGCCTGACAACGGTGGAGGGCAACACCACCTTTTATGCCGTCCCGGCGCAAAAGACATTGGAAGGCTGGATCGAGGAAATGCCGCCCACCTTTCACTTTTGCCCGAAGGTCCCGAAAGCGATCAGCCACGAAGGTAAATTAATGGATAATCTCGAGCGGGCGCGTGAGTTTATCAACATCATGAGCCAGCTGGGACCGCGGCTCGGGCCCATGTTCCTCCAATTGCCGCCGCGTTATTCCCCGAAGCTGCTCGGCGATCTACAGGCCTTTCTCTCCGCCTGGCCGCGTGAAGTGCGCCTCGCGGTAGAGGTGCGTCACCTGGACTGGTTCGATTCTCCGCACGACGAGGCGCTGAACGAATTACTCACGCAACCTAACATGGCGCGCGTAACGATCGATACGCGTCCGATCCGAGACCTCAGCGGGGATGAGATTCTGGCGGGCTCCGTGTATCAGACGCTGGTCGAGGCCCGGGAACGCAAGCCCGATGTCCCAGTGATTCCGCAGCGCACCGCGGACTTTATTTTCGTCCGCTATATCGGCCACCCCGAGATCGAAGTGAATCACCCCTATCTGAAAGAGTGGGGAGAGTACTTTATTTCACAACTTCATGGGGATACTGACATTTACATGTTTTGCCATTCCCCCAATAACTTTGCCGCGCCGTGGCTGGCGCGCAGGCTGTATTCACAGGTCAGGGAACAGGTCGATCTCCCGCCGCTGCCTTGGGAGGAAGTGGATAGCGAAAATTACGAGCAGGGCCAACTGTTTTAAGAAGCCATACGAGATGGCAAAGAACCTACCCAAGGTGGGATCTTAACGATCTTCCATCTCCTGCAAGAAGACCTCAACCAGGCGTGGGTCAAAATATTTTCCGCTCTGCTCCCGAATATACTCGAGAGCTTGCTCTTTTGGCCAGCCTTTCCGGTAAGGTCGATCCGTCGTGATGGCATCCCAGACGTCCACGACGGCAAAGAGACGCGCTTCGAGCGGGATCTGCGTGCCTGAGAGTCCGCGCGGGTAGCCGGTGCCATCCCACTTCTCGTGGTGACAATAGGGGATATCCAGGGCATCTCTGAGATAAGCAATGGGCTCAAGCATATCGTAGGCAAGCTGAGGATGCTCTCTCATGATCTTCTGTTCCTCCTCAGTCAATTCCTCGGGCTTGTGCAGGATGTAATCGGGTACTCCCATTTTGCCGATGTCGTGGAGTAGGGCGCCTCGCCGGATCAGCACCAGGCGCTCTTCACTCAGCCCCATGCTGCGTGCCAATCTCAGCGTCATGTCGGTGACGCGCCGGGTGTGACCCTCCGTTTCGCGGTCGCGCAGATCGAGGGCACGTGACCAGCCCTCGATGGTGGCATCGTAGGCCATGGCAAGCTCAAAATTGGAGCGCTGCAGATCCTGAAACAGGATGGAATTCTCCACGGCGATCGCGGCCTGTCCGCCCAGCGTTTCGAGAAAGTCGAGCCACTCGCGGTCCGGGTTCAGGGCAGAACGATGGAAAATTTCCAGAACGCCCTTGACCTCACCTTTGGTGATCAGCGGGACTGCGTAATAGGAAACGAACCGCTCGTCAGCGAGCAGTTGGGAGCGAGCAAACTTCCCATCCATGTTCGTCATGTCTGAGACTTGAATAATACGCCGTTCCATGACCGCGCGGCCCGCGTTGCCTTCCCCGAGCCGGATGCGCGTCGTTTCGATGTTGCGGGTGTAAAAACCTTGCCCGGCCACATATTCCAGGCTGCTGTTCCCCGCCTGTAGCAAGAGCACGGCTGCAGCATCTACGTTGAGCTGCTCGAGCACTTCGTTAATTACGATCTTAAGAGTGACTTTCAGGTCCAGAACGTTGCTGATGGCCAGGTCGATGGTTCGCAGTGCGGCCAGACGCTCCAATTGCTTGACCGTTTGTTCATGAAGATACATGCGGTGGATTGCGTTCCCGCCGATCTCTGCCAGCGCTTTTAGAATTTGAACCTCTCCGGTTGTGAGTTCGCGTGGCGGAGTGATGCTGATCAGTAACACGCCGACAATATTGTCTTCGGCGTGCAGAGGCACACTGGCGCCGCCAATCCCTTCCGGGATCTGGTCCCTGTTCTCTTCGGCGATTTGCGGATCGGTGTGGAATTCCGGCGAGACGATGGCTTGTCTCTCCTTCACGACCAACCCGGGTATGCCTTCTCCCGGCTTGAAGGAGGAACCAATATATTCTTCGCTCCAGCCGCGCTGGATCTTCAGCTCAATGGTCTCGCTGGTCGGGTCATACAACCAGATGCTGCCAGACTCTCCCTGAACGAGCATCAAGGCCTGGTCCAGCAGGCGGGCCAGCATTTCATCGAGGGTCTTTGCGGTACGGAGGGTGGAGCTGACGGCGGCGATCGCTTCCAGCTCGCGTTCGCGCTCTCTCCGTTCGCGGCGGACCTCTGCCTCTTTTAATTCCCTCTGAATGGCCGGGACGAGCCGTGCAAAATTTCCCTTGATAATGAAATCGTGGGCACCCGCCTTGAGCGCACTGACCGCGCTCTCCTCCCCGATCGTGCCCGAGACAATGATGAAAGGCAGATCAAAACCGCTTTGTTTCAGCATCTCCAGGGCTTTGGGAGCATTGAAGCGCGGCAGCGAAAAATCGCAGAGGATGAGGTCCCATTGTTGTCGTTTGAGCGCTGCCTGCATGGCCTCGGCGGTTTCGACGCGCTCAGACTCCACTTCGTAGCCGCCGCTCTGCACCTCACGCAACACGAGATGGGCATCATCCTCTGAATCTTCAATAACCAGAATCCGCAAATATGTTCCCATAACCCGAGTGACTATGCCGGCGGCGGCTCATTCAAGATCAGCCAGTATAGACCCAGCTGCCGCACTGCCCCGATGAACTGGTCGAAATCTACTGGTTTCTGAACATACGAGTTTGCACCCAGGCTGTACCCGTTCAGACGGTCCTGCTCCTCCTTCGAAGAGGTAAGGATGACCACCGGGAGCAGGCGGGTAGATTCATTAGCGCGGATGCGGCGCAGGACCTCCAGCCCATCGATTTTGGGCAGCTTAAGATCCAGCAGAACCACCTGTGGCACATCATGTGGATCGCGGTTCGCATACGCGCCGGTGCATAACAGAAAATCGATGGCTTCCGCACCGTCGCGCACGACTGTGATTTCATTCCCAATGTTATTTTTCTTGAGGGCCCTCAGGGTCAGCGCCTCATCATCCGGATTATCTTCCACGAGCAGAATCATTTTACGCTCCATTTCCATCCTCCATCATAACGTAAAGTAGAATGTGGCGCCCTGTCCCTCAGCACTTTCCGCCCAGATCCGTCCGCCATGGATCGTAATGATGCGCTGGACGGTGGCCAGCCCAACACCGGTTCCAGGAAACTCACTGATGGAATGCAGGCGCTGAAAGACACCAAATAACTTATCAGCATAAGCCATATCGAAACCCACCCCATTATCGCGCACATAAAACGTTCGTTCTTTGACATGTGCCTTTTGCCCGAATTCAATTAGCGGTTTTTCCTGTTTGGATGTGAATTTCCAGGCGTTGCTCAACAAATTCTCCAATACGATATGCAGGAGGTGTGGGTCGCCCTCGACCATAAGGTCTTGGGCGACGGTGAATGTGACCTGACGATCAGGATAGCTCTCACGCAAAGACTGTATGATTTCCTGAGCCATCCTGCTCATGTTGATAAACCTAGGCTGTAGTGGGGTCCGCGTGACACGTGAGAGGTTCAGCAGATCATCGATCAGCACAGCCATGCGCTGGGCCGCGGCCCGCACGCGTTCCAGATAGTTCTTGCCCTCATCTGGAAGCTGTTCGCCGTAATCCTCCAAAAGTACATGGCTGAACCCATCAATACTTCGCAACGGCGCGCGCAGGTCGTGCGAAACAGAGTAACTGAACGCTTCGAGCTCCTTATTGGCTGCTTCTAATTGTGCCGCGCGTTGCTTCAGATCCTCGTTCAGCTTCTGGACATCTGCTTCCATGCGCTTGCGCTGGGTCACATCGCGGATCGCTGCGCTTACCAGAAGTCCGCTGTCCGTTTCGAGTGGGCTTAAGCTGATCTCCACAGGAAACTCGGTCCCGTTTTTTCGCAAACCGAACAAATCCAATCCGATGCCCATAGGGCGTGCGGGATGATCACCATAATAGCCTTCGCGATGCCTGGCATGTCTCTTGCGGAAGCGTTTTGGCACCAGGAGCTCAATGGGCTGGCCGACCATTTCGAGGCGGTCATAGCCGAACAGTTTTTCGGTCTGTGAATTGACCACCTGGATCGTGCCTTGTTCATCCACAACAACCATTGCATCCGGCGCGGATTCCAGCAGTCCGCGGAACTGAGCCTCGGCACGCTTCCGCTCTGAGATATCGCGGATCGCGGTGATCACCAGGTTTTCTTCCTCGGTGTCCATGGGACTTAAGCTGATCTCCACCGGAAATTCCGTTCCATCCTTGCGCAGGGCGTAGAGCTCTAGGTCGGCGCCCATCGGACGCAGCCGCGGCTGTTTGCCATATTGCTTTCGGTGGAACGGATGAATATCCCGGAAGCGGCTGGGGACGAGCACTTCCACGTGATTCCCTAACAGTTCATCTCGCGCGTAGCCAAAGAGGGCCTCCGTCTGTGCATTGACCATGATAATGATGCCGTCGCGGTTAACGATGACCATGCCATCCGGGGCGGCCTCGAGCAGCCCACGGAACCGCTTCTCGCTTTGCCTCTGCCGCACGGCATCCCGGACCATTTCCTCCTGCTCGCGGATCAGCTGCTGCTTGGCTTCGAGATACGCGGCTCCAATGCCGCTCATGGCGATATCGATCAGAATGTCCATGCCATGGATGGAAGACAATAAGAGCTCCGTCGACTCTGCATGGTCCTTTGCCAGATGCGGCAACATCAGCTTTCGATATGTGGCGATGAGTTCGAACCAGGCCTGAAAGCTCAACCCCCCGCGGGCATAGTTCATGCCCTGTTGCTGCAAACTCTTTAAGTAAGGTTCCCAGTTGTTATGTAGTATGGCGTTGCGCTCACGCTCCTGATTGTTAGCCGTCTCTTCAGGGCCGGGACGTGACGCCTGGTCTTGTACAATGTGTTTGAATTCCGGGTGCTGGCTGGCCATCTCCAAAATCTGGGCCGTAATTTCCTCGCGGTGCGACTCATAGACGCGCCAATAATCCTGCAAGCTCTGCCTTTCTTTTGGCGTGAGCTGAGGAAGTGGTATTCCCGTCAAAGACGCGTTTAGGCGTGAACGTCTATCTGGTTCCATACCTTTGCAAACGTATCATCAGACAGGGTGAGATTTTCCGCAGCATGGGATTGTTTCATCTGGGAAGAGGGGATGCGCTTCGATGGGCCTCTCCCAGGAACAAGTCTTGGTTCACTATTGAATTTATGGATCATGTTTCGATGCGTCAAGTTGTGAGCCTTCAATACGATCCTGCTGTCGTTCCTGTGGCAAAACTCCAAGTATGAAATTGTGGAAGAGGCTGGGGTGAGAGATTCAATGAAAGGACAGAATAAAAATTAGATAAGAACTGTCTGATTACAGCACTATACTACAACTTTCCTTAAAAAAAATCAAGGGTATCCCATTTTAAACAGGTTACACACGGCATACAGGTCAGAAATGCTTATCAATTCCGCCAAATCCGTAAAGCTTGTTCTTCTCGGTCATCTTTATGAAATAGCGCAGGCGTTTTTGGAACTCTCCCGGTCTCTTTCTGGCCCCCTCGATAAACCCGATCCGGATCCGTTTATACGAATCGGAAAACGCCTGAAAGTTGTTCCAGGCTTCTTTATTTGCCTTGATCGCTTTCAGAATATCGGCTGGAATTTCAAGTTTTTCATCTAGAATATCGCCGAGGCTTTCGCGCACTTCCTTGATCACTTTGCGCTGTTTGACGAGCTTTCGCAGCCGCTCCTTGTTGGCAGGAGAATAAGCGCTCTTCGGCTTCCGAGGCGTGAAGCGCTGTGCGTTACGGTCTTTATCAAGCGACTTGAGAGTGCTGTCGATCCAGCCGAAACACAGGGCTTCCTCCACCGCATCGTTATATTCGATGCGCGGTTTACCGGTCTTTTTTTTATGATAGACCAGCCAGATCTCTTTTTCTGTCTTGTAATGCTCGCGCAGCCACTTGCGCCAGTCTTTGCGATTTGTTACGTGTAATGTGTTCTTGATTTCCATTGTGCCCTATAAAAGCCTGTATTTACTTTGTACAAATCCGTTCTTGAATGACTCTGATCTTATCAATTCAAGTTTTATATCCCGATCGAGCGGACCAAAAAGAGGCAGGCCTTGTCCGATCAGGACCGGGAGCGTCGTAATGGTCATTTCTGTCACCAGGCCCTCCCTGAGGAAACGCTGGATGGTCACGCCGCCATCGAGATAGACATGCTGGACGCCGCGGCGTTCGAGCTCGTGAAGCAATTCTGATGGGGAGGAATGCAGGACCTCCAGCCTATCGCCAAGCTCAGATGGGATGGTCAAATCCCGGCTCGTGAGGACGATCACTTTTTTCTCATACGGCCACCCGCCAAACGTCAGGACCTTCTCGTAGGTGTTTCTGCCCATGACAATATGGTCGATCGTCGACATAAACTCCGCGTATCCGTAATCTTCCCCGGCCTGGCCGCCGCTGAGCCAGTCGATATCGCCGTTTTTGCGAGCGATGAAGCCATCCCGGCTGGTCGCAATGTATACAGAAATTTTGACGGTCATATTGCTTTTCGCTTTACATCCAGGATTGCGATCTTGGTGGAATGATTGAAGGGTGTGGGATCGGTGATCGGTTGGTTCACTTGATTATAGCCAATGAAATCCTGCGGCACGGGGACCAGTTCTCGGATCTGTAGATAGCCATCTTTGCACAGGTCTTCCAGTGTGCGCATGTATTCCTGTCCGCTCACATAGAGTGCGTTGTTGATGGCGATGAGATAGCCGCCATCATTCACCAGCGGCCGCACTTTATTGATTAACCGCGTGCTTTCGTTGACCTGGTCCACCTTGCCCTTGGATGTGGTGGAGAAGAATGGGGGATCGATGATCACACAATCGAAGGTGGCACTCGTGCGCTTGAGCTTGCTTACGAATGTAAAAAAATCCTCGACAATGAAATCCTGTTTCTGGATGGGAAAACCGTTGAGGGTATACGATGTTTTTGCTACATTGAGGAACTGGCGGTTCAGATCATGCTGCACCACGCGGTTGGCTTTGCCTGCCATTGCTGCAGCGCCGAGACTCCCGGTATACGCAAAGGTGTTTAGCACCGTCTTGCCTCGCACATGATCCATTAACCATTTCCGTAAATTCCGCGTATCCAGATACAAACTCGCGTCGCGGTTCATCCTCAGGTCAAGGGCATACCAGACGCTGTGTTCCTTAATCTTTGTGTCAGGCCTTACGCCGAAGAGCAATTGACCGCGTTTTTCTTCTTGTGTTTTGCCATTGCGCGTTTTTACAATCCCTGCGCGTAGCCAAGATAATTCGTTGTGTAGAAATTGTGCAGCCTGATCAACGAGCGTAGTGCCATGTAAGGGATCCTCGGCATAATTGTAGATAACCAGTGTAGACGCGTAAAGATCGACAACGAGGTCAGGATTGCCCTCGGTAAAGCCGTTAAACAAACGAAACGCAGATTCATACCGCGGATCGAAGAGTGAGGCGCGCGCCTCCACTGCTTGGGACAAGAGAGCCGTGAAAGAATCTCTGCTCACTGTCCGAGTTGCTTCTCCAGCCATGCCGAGATGACCGCCAGCGACTCCATGCTTACATTGTGTCCCATCTGGAATTCATGATACGTAAGGTCAATGCCAAGTCCTTGTAAGCGGTCGCGGCTGGCGCGTCCCCACTCGATGGGGATCATCGTATCCTGCTCACCATGTGTCAGAAGGAACGGTTTGCCCACCACTTCCGATTCCTTGATTTCCAGATCAACGCTGGGGGGGATATAACCCGATTGGGCAACGACACCCGCGACCCGGGCAGGGTGAGTTAAGGTGTAGCACATGGAGAGCAGACTTCCCTGGCTAAACCCAAGCAAAAACAATCTTTGTGGGTCGATAGGGTAGGCGGCCAGAATTTCTTTAATAAACTGGTCTATCGACTCGAGTGCTGCCATCACCTGTTCAGGATCGGGCCTGCCAATGACCTGGACGCGATACCATTCATAAGAGCCCGGTCCCAGCAGCAGCGGAGCGCGCGGCGAGATCCAGAGCAGACCATCGGGCAGATAAGAGGAAAGCGCGATCAAGTCCTCTTCGCTGCTGCCGCGCCCGTGCAAAGCAAGGATCGCCGGGTAAAAGGATCCATTACTTCGATAGTGGTCGGATGCCGGGAATTGGACGAGGTGATGGAGTGATAATTGTTGGGTGGTCATATATTATTTTGATTCCATAGAGACCTTCGGTCATTTCTTTACAAGGTCGGAGACCTTTGCTGAGTATGGCTTTTGTTTTAGCCGAGAGGGCGTGAAGCAATGCTTGATGTTCTTGATTCCAGAGTTTTCAATAGAGTTAACGATTCTGTAGCCCGTACTGGGACGTGTAACCTTTGTGAAATATCGCACATCAACTATGATGTAAGAATTTGTGTATCCGGGCGTCCAGTATTCGGAGTCGTTTATCGCATTAAGAATGCATAAGAGTTTAGCCTCTGGATTGTACCCTTAACCTTTTTGCGGTACACTGTTTCGAAATTTTCCGGTATTAGATTTTATGAGGTGACTTATGTCGGCGACTGAATTATCACCGCAGGGAACAGACTCAAAACTCGTGCCGATCCGTAATGATGAGGGGGCAAAGAAAGCACGGATCACATCCATGGCCAGAGCCTCTACAGATTTTTATGGGACGGTTGGCTGGCTCATCGGTCTACTGATCACTCTCTTCATCTCCGCGCCAGTCCTCTGGTATTTGACAACCAACACTTCACGCTCAAGCCGTGATGAGATCCTAGCACTGGGCCTTGCCATTGCCTGGTGGTTCAATCCGCTCTCGCTGGGTGCGCTGGGCTATGTGCTCAGCAACATCCGCGCCTGGCGGTTATGGACGGCTATCGGACTGGTTGTGTGGGGAGTGATCAATCTGCTCGTGTCCCTGGCAATTGTGTCGACGAACGCGCGTATCATGATCTTTAACGGTCTGATCGTGCTTGGTTATATTCTGCTTGGCCTGTTCTTTATTTATATTCAGCTACGCGTGTTTCTGTGGGCGGCTTCCGGGAAGCCCACGCGCTTTTTCTTTGGGATTCTGGCCTGGGGTGCGTTTAATGGACTGATCTACTGGGCCCTCATCAGCCCTGAAGTGATGAACATCATCCTGGTTGTGCTAAGTTTAGCGCTCCGCATCGTTTTTGCCATCTCGTTCGTGGTGATCCAGTTCGTGGCGATCTTCTGGTTCATGGCGCAGTCGCGCGTGGAAGTGATCCGTCCGGGCGACCCCAAGCAGGTCACTTTCGATGATTACAAAGGGCAGCCAAACCTCATCAAGATGGTGCGCCAGTGGATCTCGTTGCTGTCGGACCGGGCGCAATTCCAGCAGATGGGCGGTCAGTTCATCAATGGCTTGCTGCTCTATGGTGAACCAGGAACCGGGAAGACATTGCTGGCAAAAGCGATGGCAGGTGAGGCCGGCATTGCTTTTATCTCGATCGAAGGCTCCGGCTTTCGGGCTATGTTCTGGGGTGTAGATGTTCTCAAGATGATCCGCTTTATCGGGCGGGCACGCAAACTGGCGCGCGAGTACGGCGCGTGTATCGCCTATATTGATGAGATCGATGCCGTCGGCACATCACGAGGTGGTGTTATGGGCGGACAGGGAGGCATGGGCATGGGTATGGGTGGCATGATGGGCGCGGGCACGGGCGCGCTCACACGTCTGCTGTACGAAATGGACGGTATCAACGAATTGAGCCGCTGGGAGAAGCTGCGAGCGCGTTGGTATCAGCTGCGCGGCAAGCCCGTCCCGCCGCGTGACTGGCACATCCTCTTCATGGGTTCCACCAACCGTCCCGACGTGCTCGACCCGGCGTTGACCCGTCCCGGCCGCTTTGACCGCACGGTAGTGGTTAACAAACCAGACCGCGCTGGACGGCGTGAGATGGTTAGATATTATTTGAACAAGATCAAGACCGATGAGACCGTGGATATCGAGGCGATCGTGAGCGATACGGCATGGGCCACGCCCGCCCGGATCATGTCCGCGATCACGAAGGATGCGGTCCGCCTGGCGCTCTTCGATGGCCGCCAGAGCGTGGCGCAGCACGATATCGAGCTTGCCTTCCAGGAACAGGCGATGGGACTCGAGAATCCGATCGAGGAGATGGAAGAGGACCAGCGCCGGCAGGTGGCTTATCATGAAGCAGGCCATGCGGTCGTCCAGTACTATCTCCGCCCGGATGAGCGCATCGTACGTGTGAGTATTGTGCGTCGCTCTGAGGCGTTGGGCTACGTTTTGCCGGTTCCCAACTATGACATTTACGCGCTGCCTCTGCGCACATTTGTGGCAGATATCCTGGTATCGATGGCCGGGCATGTGGCCACGAAGATCTTCCTTGGCGAATACTGGACAGGGGCCACCGGAGATTTCCAGAACGTGCGCGGGCGCTTATGGCAGCTCGCCCATTATGGGTATTTCGGTCCTCCGCTGGATCTGCAGCTTCAACCCGGCGCGTCGATTGCCAAGGAGAAGACAGAGGTCGTTGAGAAATTCTGGCGGAAACTCGAAGAACAGACCGAACAGATCCTGGTCAAGCATGCGGCCGAAGTCCATGCCGTGGCGGCAGCACTGCTGGAGCGCAACGATCTTACCGGTCGTGAGTGTATTGAGGTTATCCGGGCCGCGGCAGCCGACAGCGAGCCCGTCGACAGTGAGTCGTTGCTGAAATCTCTCGTCGAGGACACGATCGTCAACGGCAGGAATGGAACACCGGAAAAAAAACCGCGTGCTGAGCGCAAACCCAAGCGCAAGCCGGAACCGGTTCTGAAAGAAAAGAATGAGTAAATGAACACTGGCTGGGATGAAAATCCCAGCCAGTGTTTTTTGTTATGCAGTCCGACAGCTTGCTGTTGGACTGCACACCTACTCCCACGACCAGAATGCCAGATATCCCTGCGCCAGGAAACGGGGCTCCAGACTCCCGGAGGCGGCCACGATCGCGATCCCGGGTATCCCTTCGTTATTCAGGAAGGAGAGCACCAGATTATTGTTATCAGGCGACCAGATGGTGGCAGACTGGTGGTACTGATCGAAATACGGCAGAATGCTCAAGAATTGCTGCGTAGGGCGATACGTAAACAGCTCGCGACTCTCGCCGTTTGTCACATCGAGCACGTGTAGCTCCAGCACAAACTGTGTACCGGCCTGCGCAGACTCTCCTGACTCGCCTGAGCCCTCTGCCTGGGCCTGCAGCAGGACAAAATAAGCGATCTCTTCTCCGCTCGGCGACCAGAAGAAGGCGATCACGTTTTCATCTTCGACGATTTCCTCAGAGGTCTCCAGGTCATAAACATGTAAGGGACCGATCGTGCCGGCGTCGAGGGCCTGCACGCCGTCAATGTAGGCGAGCCGCGTGCTGTCACTGGACCAGGCAAAGGCTGTCTTTTCGGTAAAGGTGCCAAGTGATTTGGGATTCTCGCCCGCCGCATCGGTGACGACCACCTCTCTTTCTTCCTCAGCCACTTGCGCGATGGCGATACGGTTCCCATCCGGCGACCAGGCCGGGGCCTGGAACGATCCGAGCGTGGCCTCCACAGCGTATTCCGTCACGATCGGTGCTTCCACATCCAGAAATGAAATATGCTCCGGCACAGAGGCAGCCGTCCCGCCCGCGTGGACGATCATAACGTTCCCATCCGGCGCCCAGGACCAGTAGTAGGGCGAGCCGGTATCAAGGATCGCTGGATCACCACCCTGTACGGGCAGATTCTGCAGGAGCAGGTTTTGCCTGGCCACGTTCGAAGAAATGAAGGTGATGTTTTCATCATCCGGTGACCAGTTGAGATAGATGGGATGCTCACTCTCGCTGCTGTAAATTTCCTCGACCGAGTCCGTTTCGGGGTCCGCAACCATGAGCTTTGATTCGATCTGTTCCCCTTCCACGCTTAAGCCAACGAAGGCCACCCGGCTGCCATCGCGTGACCACGTGGGATACTGATAGTAGAGCAATGGTGCTCCCTGACTCTCAGGAATCAACGCATCGTCCGTCAGCTGAGTTAGATTGCCGCCGCCCTGGTCCGAAACATACATGTTCCCGTCAGCGCCGATGTAGGCGATCAAGCCCGATTTGCGCTCGAGCGCCGAAAGCAGCGGGCTTTGTGGCATCTGCATATCACGCGGCAAACAGGATGCGACCAACAAAGCGCTTATGGCAAAAACAAGTATCTTTTTCATGGCTGTTCATCCAGGTATTCGATGGCACGATCCAAAACGGGATCCTGATCTGGCTGGATTTCATCCCAGCCCACGTCCAGAGGGATATCTGGGATCACTCCCGTCTCCCCGATCTCTTCTCCATTCGGCAAAACAAAGGATGTACTCTGAATGAATGCCTGTGACCCGTCCGGAAGATAATAAGAGGTGGTGGTTTCGATGGCGCCGGGCGTGGTCTCGCCGATCACGATTGCGCGCTCCTGATGCTGCAGCGCGGCGGCCAGGATCTCCGGGAGTCCGGTGGTATTCTGTCCCACCAGCACAACCAGTGGGATCTCCTGCGAGCCGCTCACATCCTGTCCCTCTACCTGGACTACCTGTTCATCCGTGCGATTATAGAATTGACCGAGTTCACCATTATGGAAAAAGGTGTAAAGCACTTCGAGCGGCCAGCCCCGGCTTGAGCCTGCAATACGCAGGTCAAGGATCAATCCCTCGAGCGTTCGGTTGGTTGTAAACGTCTCCAGGTTTTGCAGCACCTCTTCCTCTAATGTTTCGTATCCAATAGGAGGGAAGAGCAGGTAGCCGTAATCGGTATTCGCAATATTGCGAGCCTCAAGTTCCCCTGTGCTGGTGAGCTTGCCGCGTTTCACCTCGACGGAGCGCTTCGACGTTCCCGGGCTCTGGATGCCAAGAGTCACCGATGTGCCTGCCGGCCCGCGGATGCGCTCCACGGCGGTCATGCCTTCCTCCAATAGTACGGGGCTGCCATCGATCTCAAAGATGCTGTCGTGTGCATCGAGCCCGGCCCGCTCAGCGGGTGAGCCTTCGATCACATCGAGCAAAACCATATGCGGCTCTGGCTCAGGATTGAACCCGACAAACGCGCCGATGCCTTCATAAGTAGCTGTGTTTGCAGTCTCCCTTTCGATGCGCTCGGCGCGCGACTCGTAGAGCAGGCTTCCTTCGGGGAGTTCTGTCTCGAGCTCATCGAGCAAGGCGGTGAACTCTTCCGGGGTCAAGCCGGCCTCGATGCGGCCGGAGTATTCGCTATGCAGTGCATCCCAATCCACACCGGCGGTCTCATAATAAATATAGTTCTCTTCAATGTTCTTCCACAGCGCCTCGAAGGTTCTGGTTTGTTGTTCCTGCGGGGTGGTCTGCGGACCAAATTCGCGGCTGACCGGTTCTTCCTCCAACGGGATGAGCCCGATGCACGCGGACAAAGCAAAACTTAACATAAGTATCAGCCATGGGAGAAAATCGAATTTTCTATTCATTCGCTTGCCTCTTTAAATAAAAGCCACTGACCAAACAATAACAGAGATAAATTAATTCCCCATGACTAAAGGTAAGACCTCTTTATGGCCTACTTCCTTACGGAAGCGTCCTTCAGAAATTCCGCCTATTGTACTCCCATTATGAGAAACAACTATGCTTTTCGGATGTTCTTGGGGTTCAGAACCGAGATCAATCTGTTGCCTCTGGCAGCAATGGCAGCGGCATCCGCATCCAGTTCCACCCAGTAAAAACTGCGGTGTGCCGTGTACGGATCGATGCGCACAACAGTCCCGTCGAACCAGCCTTCATTGCCCCACACTTTGGCGTTGAGAAAGACCTGGACTCGGTCGCCGATCTTGATTTCCATACTCATCCGGCCTTATCTGCGCCGGTTCGCCCAGAGCAGCAGTCCGATCGCGATCACGACCATGATACCGCCATTGATGGCCCACTGCGGATCGCCCGTCATAAAACTGCCCGGTAGAACGTTAATCCCTTGCAGGAAGAAGATTCCGCCGGCCAGTATGAGAAAAATAGTGATGATATTTAGTAAGGTTTGCATCTTGTCTCCCAGAAAGATTTGTGCGATTATACACGCCCACATTGCTCCAGCGCCGTTCTCGGCGCTGATAATATAGGGTAACCGCCGCCGGGAATGGCGGCGTGAGCGATAGTCGAAACACTATGGTATAATAGAACACCCGTTCCCATATTCATTTCACACATATAAAAAAATGAACTTTAAACTCAGAGCCCCTTTCCAACCGATGGGCGACCAGCCCGAAGCTATCCGTGGACTCGTAGACGGAGTCCATTCCGGGAGGCAGCACCAGGTGTTGCTCGGCGCCACAGGCACCGGTAAGACCTTTACCATCGCGTCTGTGATTCAGGAGGTGCAGAAACCTGCCCTGATCATGGCGCATAACAAGACGCTGGCTGCCCAGTTATATGCCGAGTTCAAGGAGTTCTTCCCTGAGAACGCGGTGTCTTATTTCGTTTCGTATTACGATTACTACCAGCCGGAAGCCTACGTGCCCCGGCACGACCTCTATATCGAAAAAGAGACGGAGATCAATGAAGAGATCGAACGTCTGCGCCTCGCTGCTACGACCGCGCTGGTCTCGCGGCGAGACGTGATTATCGTCGCTTCGGTATCCTGTATCTACGGCTTGGGCTCGCCGGAAGAGTTCGGCAAAGGGACAGTGCGGCTTAAGGTTGGGGAGCTCTATCGCCGCAACGCGCTGCTCCGTCAGTTGATCGAGTCACAGTACCAGCGCAACGATATTGAGCTGCGCCCGGGCACTTTCCGCGTGCGGGGGGATACACTGGAGATCATCCCGGCGTACGAAGACAAGCGAGGCTATCGCATCACGTTCTTTGGTGATGAAGTGGAACGCGTCATGCAGTTCAGCCCGCTAACCGGCGAGGTGTTCGCGGAGCCTGAGGAAGTGTCGATCTATCCGGCCAAGCAATACCTTACCGATGCCGACCGGTTGAAGGATGCGATCCATAACATTGAAGCGGAGCTCGAGGAGCGACTGGCATTCTTCAAGGAGCAGGGGAAACACCTCGAGGCGCAGCGCCTCGAGCAGCGGACGCGTTATGACCTCGAGATGTTAAAAGAGGTCGGTTATTGCTCGGGCATCGAGAACTACTCGCGGCATCTCGACGGCCGCGCTCCCGGCACACATCCCTGGACGATGATCGACTTCCTGCCGAACGATTATCTGCTGGTCATCGATGAGAGCCACATGACCATCCCGCAGATCCGCGGCATGTATAACGGCGACCGCGCCCGCAAAGAGACGCTGGTGGAATACGGCTTCCGTTTGCCGAGCGCCGTGGACAATCGCCCGTTGAAGTTTGACGAATTCGAGCAGGTGATGGGGCACACGATCTACACATCCGCCACGCCAGGGCCCTATGAGCTGCAGACAGCGGACCAGGTGGTGGAACAGATCATTCGTCCTACGGGGCTTGTCGACCCCGAAGTGGAAGTGCGTCCGACCGCGGGGCAGGTGGATAACCTGGTTGGCGAGATTCGAGAGCGGGTGGAAAGAGGCGAGCGCGTTCTGGTCACCACGCTCACGAAGCGGATGGCAGAAGACCTATCTGAGTATCTGCAGGAACTGGGGATGAAGGTCCACTATCTGCACTCCGAAGTGGAAACGTTGGAGCGTGTCGGTATTCTGCGTGATCTACGTCTCGGTGTGTTCGATGTGCTGGTGGGCATCAACCTCCTGCGTGAGGGTTTGGACCTGCCTGAGGTGTCGCTCGTGGCGATCCTCGACGCAGACAAGGAAGGCTTCCTGCGTTCAGGGACGGCGCTGATCCAGACGATCGGGCGCGCGGCGCGTCATGTGAGCGGACGTGTGATCATGTACGCCGACCGTATCACTGACTCAATGAAGTTTGCGATCGACGAGACGAATCGCCGCCGTGCTAAGCAGATGAAGTACAACCAGGAGCATGGCATTATCCCGGTCAGCATCCACAAGGAAATCCATGACCTGACCGAAGAATTCTCCGAGAAGGCTGTGAGCGAGATGCGAGGCGAGTACAAGACCAAGGGCAAGAGCTTCCTCGACATGCCGCGCAATGAGCTGCAGAAGATCCTCAACGAGATGGAAAAGCAGATGAAGGAAGCGGCCAAGAACCTCGAGTTCGAACGCGCTGCGGCCTTGCGTGATGAAATGTATGAGTTAAGAGCACTGATGGCAGAAGATGAAAAGTTAAAGCCATGGGAGAGAATCAAGTTGTTGGCAGGGGAGGAGTAGGGGAGAGATTGGAGACTGGTGCTTTGTAATTGGTAAGTAGTAGCTAGTGAAACAGCGGAACATGTAGATCATGCCCGCTGTTTTTGATCCGGTAATGGTGAGCTACAAGTTGAAAGTAAACATGGTTGGGTCTGGCCGCGTTTCGACTCCCTGTAAAGACTTATACAACGCCATAGCAGCGGTGTTTTCACGTTCTGTGAGCACCCATGCCTCCGTACACCCCGCTTGCTTGGCATGCTCAAGAATCGCTTGCAGGAGAGCCTTTCCAATTCCCTGGCGCTGATGGGTTGGGGCCACACCAACTTCATTGATCCAGAGCTCAGGTGCAAATTTATCCGGGTGTAAATAAATGACCGCGCTGACAAAGCCAACAACCACATCCTGATCCAACGCGACCATGAGGCGATGGCGCGGATCAGTGAGAAATTCCTGTGCAGAGGATTCGACGATCGGATCATCAAAAACATTCTCGGCGACAGTGTTGAGGGTATGTATATCAGTGGCGCCAAGAAGTTTGATCTCGTGCATAAGTTAATTGTTCGTGATGGATTCTGTCAAATCAATTGCGTAAATTTCCCACTGGGACGCTGACTTGAATCTGCGTGCCTTTGCCGGGGGCTGAGGTCACCGTTGCTTTACCCCCCACCGCCTCAGCCCGCTCGAAGCCGCCGATGAGGCCGAGATGACCCTGCCGGGCAAACTCGATCCAATTGTCGGGGACGTTGAACCCGCGCCCGTTGTCGCGGATCTCCAGCATAGCTTGACCGTCTTTCACCTGGAAGCGGATCTCGATCTGGTCAGCCTGCGCATGGCGGACGATGTTCGCAAGCGCCTGCTGGTAGATGCGGAAAAGTGCTAGGCTGATACGCTCGGGCAGCCTGCCATCGTGCCCGAACGCGGTGCGGATCGTGTAGCACGGATACTGCTGCTGAAATTGCTCCAGATGCGTCTGGATAGCCTGCTCCAACCCATGCGAGATCAACGTCGAAGGGCGTAATTCTTCGCAGAGCTTGCGCAGCGTGCCCACCACCTGCATCACCTCATCCTGTGCAGATTTGAGCTCTGAATTTTGCATGCTGTCCAGTAAGGCGGTGAGTTTGTAAGATAAGGCGAAGAGATCCTGAATAGGTCCATCATGCAGCTCCTGCGCAAGAAGGAGACGTTCTGCCTCACGGCTCTCAGAGAGACGTCCGCGCAATTCTGCGAGCTCGGCCTGGGCACGTTTGCGACTGGAAATCTCCTCCTTTAAGGCCTCAATGGCAGCCGAGAGCTCCTTGGTCCGAAACTGGACGCGCAGCTCGGTTTCGTCGTACGCACGCCGCAGCACATCTTCCACCTGCTTGCGCTCTGTAATATCACGCGTGAAACAGCGGGTATGAATGAATTTCCCATTTTCCCGGTAGACCGTCGAATTGATCAGAACATGCTTAATGGAGCCATCTTTGCAGCGCAGGCGGGCCTCATAGTCATGCACAGGCTGGTCATTGACCAGGCGCTGCATAATATCCTCTGCGATCAAAGGCTCGGCATGAAACTCATCGATTTTATGGCCGATATATTCATCATGGCCGTATCCCAGCATATCGAGCTCCGCCTGATTTGCCCACAGGATGGTCCCATCTGGGCCTGCCCAGTGCAGCCCCTCGCTCGCATTTTCGAAGAAATCAGTCAATTCCGCTTGTTTGCGCCTGAGCTGCTCTTCCGCCTGTTTCTGCCGCAGGATCACCGCGGCCTGGTTGGCTGCAATTCGCAGCAGCAATCGATTGGAGTCATCAGGGAAGGATGCCTCTGCCGAAGCGGTAACCACATATCCACGTGCTTCGGTCGTGCCGATAGGCATCACAATCGCCTGAAGGACCCCATCTCCTATAGGATTAGCGATTGCGACCGGCACATCCTGCACTTCCGGGTTTTCGAGCAAGAATTCGAGTGCTTTTCCGATCTCGCCGGTTTTTTCTTGCCCCAGATTCCCATTCTTTGAATGTGCAACTTCGAGCTTGTTTTCCTCCGGCCCTGTTTGAAAGAGAATGTAAACAAGATCCAGATACAGAGTGTTGAGTAACACTCCGGCTAATCCGGTGATGATCTCGGCAGGTGCGCGGTGAACCCACAAGGCTGGCAGGCCGGAGAACGCGACTAGATCCCGAAGAAAGTTTTGCGGAAGTGGACGTTCCTGAAGAAGCACATTCGTCTGTTGCATACAGATCTCTAGGTACGTCCAGCGTATGCCGCGTGGCTGCGTTGATGCAGCTCCTGCAGGAACTGATCTGGCGGCGTATAGAACGGGTTCTCATGTAAAACGCCCCCGATGATGACCATGGAATGGACACGCAATATATCCACTACGACCTCGGCGCTAAATTGAGACAGGTCATATGTACAAAGAATTGGGTCCTCGTATTTAGGGATGAGGTAATTCAAACGAGCCTCATATTCAACCAGGTCATGGACACCCGGAAAATCCTGCAGGCTCCATTCCATGTGAGCAACGAATCTCGTGAGCAGATAATTATCCGTCCGGCTGGCCTTGAGCACTTCCTCTACAAGCTCGAGCATTTTGTCCTGGTCGAACCGGCCATCACGCAGATAGGTCTGTGCCCATTCGCGCACTTCCAGCTGACCTCGGTTCGTGGTCTCTGCAACATTGATGCCGGCCCGATTCAGCCGTTGGAGATGATCCTCACGATGGCGCGGGTCGATGATGTGGAAGGCTTTATCGCCCTCCTCGAATCCTTCTTGGATAAAAGGAAGCAACACCTGATATTCCTCTTCGCGTGTGCTGAAGAAGGCACAAACATGTGGACTATGGTGCAGAGTCCTGCCTGCAAGGCGGATGGATTTCTTCTCGGCCAATTTCTACCTATTAGAGTTTGGATAACGGAACTTCTTATCGTGAAGAACGAATCCAGGTGGGCATTTATGACGATGTAACGGTGACTGGGAGTAAGGAATTGTAGACTAAATCAGTCTTTTTATCAAGGCAATTTTGTCATAGTTGTTTCTTGAGCACCGATATGACACTCGAACTCTTCATGCTTCATCCAAAACCAATGCAATCGCTTGTTCCAGGCCCATTGCCTGGCCCGCTGTTCGGGCGGCCGCAAACTCGTCCTCGCTCAACGAAGACTGGATGATTCCCTGGGTCTTTTCAACTTCCACCCGATCGGCCGGCCACCAGGCGGCGCCGGAAGCACCGAGCAAAGCTTCCGCTGCACCCAGCATCTGCGCGGCGAGATGTGGTTTCCCGTGCTTTGCCCGTAGGCTCGCCAACCCGGCGATGCACTCGGCGATGCCGCGCTTATTACCCAACTTCCTGAACATGGCGAGGCTCTCTGTGAACTGAGATTCAGCCCGCGCATAATCCTCTTTGTGCAGGGCGATATATCCCAGGCTATGCACCAATCGCGCCAGATCTCCTTTGTCACCGGTCGCTCTCAACAATGCTTCACTCTCCTCATAGTATCTGCGTGCCTGACCGTAGTCGCCTCGCACCCGCGCCACCTCGCCGAGGTTGTTCAAGACAAAAGACAGGCCCCACTTCTCACCGATCTCTTGAAATAGGGGATAGGCTTGTTCCAACCAATCACGCGCTTCATCAGGATTGCCAAGCCCGAGAGACACGTTCCCGAGATGCACCAGTGTGATTGCACGGAAGTAAGATTTCCCGCTTTCTCGAAATAAAAATTCTGCTTCCTTCAAGAGAGTGTGAGCTTCGCTGTCGTTTCCCATATTGATGAGAACAACGGCCGTTTCCATGAGAGACATCGGCACGCTGTGTTCATCTTCTAGCCTCTGCCACAGGATCAGACTTTCCTTGGCCCTCATCACTGCGATATGCAGATCGCCTCGCCACAGGGCCATCCTTGAACTCATCTGGATCGCCGCTGCCCGCTCAGGGCCTGGTTCTGTGTCCGCGGAGGCGAGAATCTGTTCCGTCCACATCCGCCCTTCGCTGAAGAAGCCGCGTCGGTACCAGAACCAGGTCAGCGTTGCGAGAAGTGGCAGGGCGAGCTGGCGGCCCTCCGAGGTCGTTTGAGTCCAGTCCAGAACGGCTTGGATGTTGTCGTGTTCCGCCTCAAGCTTGTCTAACCAGAACGTGGACTCGGGCCCCAACAATCCATCACCGGCTTCATTGATAATCATTCCGGCATAATAATGAGCATGGGCGCGCCGCAGTTCCGGCATCTCGCCGCTCTCTGTAAGCCGTTCCAATGCATAGGCGCGTATGGTCTCGAGCATTCTAAAGCGCGGTTCCCCCTCGGTAGTCTCTTCTTGTTTTAACAAGCTGTTATTTACTAATGAAGTTATACCCTCCAGAATATCCAACTGATTTTCTACATTGCAGACCGTTTCGGCAGCCTCCAGACTGAAGCCGCCTACAAAAACGGCAAGTCGGGCATACAGGGCTTTCTCTTGTGGGTTGAGTAAACCGTAACTCCAATCAAGGGTGCTCCGCAACGTCTGTTGGCGGATCGGTAGATCGCGTGCGCCGCCCGTGAGCAGTTTCAAACGATCGCTGAGACGCGTCAGGATGGCCTGTGGCGGAAGCATTTTGATGCGTGCCGCCGCCAGTTCGATCGCCAGAGGCAAACCATCCAGCCGCTGACAGATCTGCGCTACCGCCAAGGCATTGTCCCTCGTCAAAGTGAAATGAGGTTGCGCTGCCCGGGCGCGCTCGGTAAATAACTTGACAGATTCATTTTCAGCGAGGCTTTCGACCGATGGCGAGTCTGTGAGATCGGGCGTATGGAGCGGCAGGATCGGCAGCTCATGCTCCCCGCGCAGACTCAACAGGATGCGACTTGTCGCCAGCACTTTTAGGGCAGGCGCAACGGCCAGCAGCTCACCCACCACAGGTGTGGCGGATACGAGCTGTTCGAGATTATCCAGTAGGAGCAGGATGTTTCTGTCACGCAGATAATCCTTAAGATTCTTGAACAACGGCTGGCTGCCAGCAGACCGCACCTCGAGCTGCTGCGCAATACGAGCAACTACTTGCTCCGGATCACCGACATCTGCCAAAGGTACAAAATATACGCCATCGCGGAAACGGTCCAACAGGCTGGCGGCTACTTCGAGGCTCAGGCGGGTTTTGCCTGTGCCGCCCGGCCCCGTCAGTGTGACCAGTTGCACATCTTTTCGCAGAAGCATTTCGCGCGTGGTGGCGATCTCCTCTTGGCGCCCGATAAATGTGGTGAGTTGGACAGGAAGATTATGGAGAACTTCAGGTGCTGGTGTGCCAGCGCCCTGACTTTGCGGCGCGCCCCTGAAACGATCCTCGTCATACAGCGGGCTGACTTCTCTGGGAGTGGGCAGCGGAAACAGGGCACTGAATCTCTTCAGATTGGCCGCAGCGTAAACGAGCCCGGCGAGTCTTTGCTCTTCGGGGGCTCCAGGCTTGTGGCAATAACTCAACCCGGCGGCAACGCCGGCGAGCCAGTACTGTCCCCACAGGTCGTCGTATAAACTTGGGTGATACTCTCTGACCCAGGCGTTAAACGCCTCTCGGCCCGAACCGATGACCGAGCAAACGCCGGCCATCTCCACAGGTGCCTGGTGAGGCTCGAGAATATCTACTTCTCCCAGGCGCACGATCAGCTCGATACTTTTTTCGATAGATACCCGGGACATCGAAAGGACCAAATAGGACATTTCCAGATAGCGCTGATCGTACAGAAGCGGCATGTGATCCTTGAAGAGAGCAAAATCGATCAAATAGTAACCTTCAAGAGTTTCATCATCCGTTGAGAACTTAACCAATATGTTGTTGGTATTCAGGTCGCCGTGAAGCAGCCCAACCAGACTATCCACTGGGCGGACATTCCACCAATATTCCTTTTTTCGCGCAAAAGCAAAAGGATTATGAAAAACGCTCCCATTGATGAGCAGCCCTGCAACATCGGGATGAATTTGGCAGACCTCTTGTAGAAAACGCTCACTACTCCCACCCGGATCCAGCCGGAAACCCAGCCATTTAGACAGCAACTGCTGAGGATGGATCGCCTGTTCAAAGGCGATGTTCGCATTCCATTTCGTCAACAGGAGTGTATTGGTTGTAGTAAAGATTGTCTTTAGCTGACTTTGCCGCCTGTAGTTTGATAACGGGCGATAGTCGCGCAATGATTGACCGGCGATGTCATAGAAGATGGCAATGGCGCCCTCATGTTCCAGGGGCTGGAGTGCTAATCTGGCAATGTGGTCGCGTGCAAACGCCAGCGGTGATTTGCTCAACGCGCTATTGTGTCGCGTTACTTCATCGGCTTTTGAAGACTTGCCCTTGTGATCCAGTTTGAGAATATAATGCTCGACCTGCTTCGAGGCATTTGCCGATACACTGACAAGATAAACAATCGCTCCCGACCATCCGCCCACCAGCTTGTCGAGCGGTGTGATCGTTAGCCTGTACTGGTCCTGCGCCAGTTGAATCAGGGCCTGATACTCGCGAGACAAATATTGGAAGTCGGCAGCCAGTTCAGACATTCGTCATGATCGCCTGTAAAACTCAAGTCGCGTGCTATCAGAAATATTTAGCATGAACGGGTCTTCCCAGAGCTAGATAAACGTTGCGGTCTCTTCCAGTGACTTTTTTGTGATCTCGGGCACCCTGGCATCGTTGGCAGGATAACCCACCACCAGAATTAAAAATGGCTTCGCATCGGGCGGCACGTGCAAAATGTCATTCAAAAAGCCCATGGGGCTGGGCGTGTGGGTAAGCGAAACCAGCCCTGCGTTATGGATCGCAGCGATTAAAAATCCGGTGGCGATGCCGACCGATTCGTTCACATAGTAGTTTTTGACGCGTCGTCCATCGGGCAGTGTGCTGTGGTTATTTCCGAAGATCACGATCAGATAGGGAGCTGCTTCGAGGAAGGGTTTATGCTCATCTGTGCCGATCACGGAAAGGGCATCCAGCCATTCCTGAGGGGCGCGGCGGTGATAGAACTCCTCCTCCTCCTGTTCGGCAGCGACCCGGATCTCGCGTTTGACCCTGGGGTCGCTCACCACTACAAATTGCCAGGGCTGAAGGTTGGCTCCGCTGGGAGCCGTCCCTGCCGCCAGCAGACAATCCTCGATGATCTCACGTGGCACAGGTCGATCCGAAAAATCGCGCACGGTCCGGCGCCGCTGCATATGCGTACGGAACTCGGCGGCGCGCTGTCTCATTTCTTCAAGGGGGTATTCAATGTAAGATGAGAGAGGCTGAAAGATGGCTTTTGACATCCTGACTCCTCACGAACGAAAGCAATTTTTGCCAGTATAGCATATTGAGCCGTCCGTTTTTTCTTTTCGCAATCTTTTTTTGTTCTTTACAGAACCTTTACATACTCCGGGTATCCTATAGGCACAGTAAAACAGTATAAGACAATATATCAGAAGACAGATGCTGACATGCAAAGGAGCATACAAACATGAAAAAAATAATTTTGATTGCAGGCTTAATTGTTCTGGCGCTGGGTGCACTCGGCGCGTACGGGGTGAGCGCGGTCCTTGCGCAGGGCGAACTGCCTCCCATGACGCTTGCACCTGGCGCAAGTGCAGGTGTGGGGCGGGGTAATTATGGTTGGATGCACGATTACGTGGAGCAAGCTCTTGCTGCAAAGCTCGGCCTCACCGAGAAGCAGGTCGAGGACCTGCTTGCGGAAGGCAAGCCGATGTACCAGATCGCGTTGGATAATGGCATCGCGCAGGAGAAGCTGACGGATTTCATGACCGAAGTTCACAAGGAAGCTTTTGACAAGGCCGTTGCAGATGGCGTGATCACACGCGAGCGCGCTGACTGGATGCTGCAGCGTATGCAGACCATGCAGCAGAGTGGCTTCGGTCCTGGTAACTGCCCAATGCACAATGGGCAGGGCGGCACGTTCGAGCGCGGACGTGGGATGGGCCCTGGCATGATGAATGGCGGACGCGGCTCGGGCTGGATGTGGAGTCAGGGAACAGAAACCCCGTAATACATAAATGGCCCTAAATAAACGACAGTCACTTCTTGTGAAGTGACTGTCGTTTTTATTTCAAAGATGCCGCGCCGCTATGTAGTGAATTCTTGTTGTGAGCGTTTCACTCCGCTCTCCGTGAGGAATAGCAGGCCCTTCTTTTGCTGAACCAATCCATTACGCTCGGCGATACCGACAATTTCTGTTGCGAACTGCGGCGACCACTTTAGGTGCTCGTTCAGGCGCGTGACCTGGTTCTCCTGTTCCGCTTCCTGGGTGGCCGTGTGATGGGCAATGTGCATCGTTAGCATAGTCAACGCAAACTGGATGCGCTGCGTCTGGCGGCGCCGGGCCTGGGCGATGAGTCCGCGTTCGGGGGCGAGCAAATACGCGGCCAGGAAAGAAACGCCCGTCATCCCGGCCATGGACCCGGCAATGGAAGCATCCAACCAGTGCGCGAGCCAGTATCCGCTAACAGCCGAGAATATTCCGATCAGCGCAGAGTAGAGCAGCATGCGCGAAAGTCGGTCCGTGAGCATGTAGGCGGCCGCCGGGGGGGCGATCATGAAGGCTACAACCAGCACCGAGCCCACCGCGTCGAAGGCGCCCACCGCGGTCAGTGAGACCAGGGCCATGAGCGCGTAGTGGATGAACGCCGGGGCAAAGCCAAGGGCCGCGGCAAGGGCAGGGTCAAACGTGGCCAGCTTCAACTCCTTATAGAGGAGAACGATAAAAAGAATGTTGAGCACAAGGATCCCGCCGGTCGTATATAAAGCTTCAGGACCAAAATCCAGTCCGAATAGACGGAGGCGGTTGAAGGGCGCGAACGCCAGCTCACCGAGCAGTACAGCATCTGTATCGAGATGGACATCTCCTGCAAAGCGCGAGATGAGAATCACCGCAATACTGAAAATGGCCGGAAAGACCAGACCGATGGACGCGTCTTCGCGCACGAGGCGAGTCCGGTTGAGCAATTCCACCAGGCTGACCGTGATCACTCCCATCAACGCTGCGCCGATCAACAGCAAAGGCGAATTGAGACTTTTCGTGATAAAGAAGGCGATCACGATCCCCAGCAAGACCGTGTGACTGATCGCGTCGCTCATCATGGCCATGCGCCTTAACACCAGGAAAACCCCGGGCAACGCGCAAGCTACTGCTACCATGGATGCAATGAGTTGGATTTCGAATTGTGCCTGTAACATATCCTACTCCGTTTCATCCTTTGATTGCTGGCCCGCTTCCTGCAAGCCTTCATCTGTTAATGTCCATATGTCGCGCGACACCTCACGGGCATGTCCGCGTTCTTCCAGCCGCCTGAGGGCATGCGATACCCCATCGGGGTTGGCACTCATAGCGCGCAGCACAGCCACGGAATGTCCGTGCTCTTCATTGGGGTGCTGCAGAGCGAGAGCGTTCAAGTCTGCGAGTACAGCCCGTGCCCGCAGTGTGCGCCGGTTCTGCTGAGAACGCATCCAGTTCCAGAGCAATCCGCGGTTGGTCGCGAACAAGAGAGAGAACAGCACAATCGCGCTCACGAATAACACGATCACGGGGCCGGTGGCCAGTCGCTCTGCGGAGCTGCTGATCAATGTGCCGCCCACACCGGCCAGCGCGCCGAACAACCCACCGAGAAGGATCATTAAGCTCAGTTTATCGGTCCACTGGCGCGCGGCCGCGGCAGGCGCCACGATCATGGCAGACATCAACACCACACCCACTGTTTGCAAACCAATGACAATGGCAATGACGAGCAGCGTGGTGAGCAGAACATCCAGCACACGGACGGGGAACCCCAGGCTCGCCGCAAATTCAGGATCAAAGGTAATGAGCTTGAATTCCTTCCAGAAGATAACCAGCAATCCCACTGCAATCACGCCGATGATGGCCATGGTGATCACGTCGCGCTGCAAGAGGGTTGCAGCCTGACCGAAAAGGAACTTATCCAACCCGGCCTGGGTCGCGTCTGGCAGTCTCTGGGCGAAGGTGAGCAGCATCAAGCCGAAGCCGAAGAACACAGATAGAACCAATCCCAGCGCCGTGTCGTTTTTGATATGTGTAGTGCGCGTGATCGCCAACATAAAGAGTGTGGCGATCCATCCTGCAACCAGCGCACCGAGCATCAGGATGGCGGGCTCGCGGTCTCGTGTTATAAGAAAGGCCAGCACGATTCCCGGCAGGGCCGCGTGAGAGATCGCGTCACCGAGCAGGCTCTGCTTGCGCAGCACGGCGAAGGAGCCGAGCATGCCGCTGACGATACCAAGGATGGCAGCCCCAAGCGCTACAGTGCGGAGGGTGTAATCGAAAAGTAAATCGTACAAAAGTTGTGAGATGTCCATAAAGGCACTCGCTCTATTCAACCAACCGTGTATTCCGGATTTTCATTCTTTCCATTGCTCGCTGCGCTCAGGAATGCAACCTTGCCGCCGTAGGTCTGGCGCAAATTTTGCTCTGTGAAGACTTCACTCACCGGCCCTGAGGCAATCCGCCGCACGTTCAGCATCGTGACCCAGTCAAAATATTCAGGGACCGTCTGCAGGTCATGATGTACAACAACCACTGTCTTGCCTGCCGAGCGTAGTTCTTGAAGCAGTGTCACAATGGCGCGCTCGGTAGTTGCGTCCACGCCCTGAAAGGGTTCATCCATGAAGTAAAGCTGTGCATCCTGCACGAGGGCGCGCGCCAGGAAGACACGTTGTTGTTGCCCGCCCGAGAGCTGGCTGATCTGCCGCTCGGCAAGATGCTTGATCCCAACTTTGTCGAGCGCATCGAAAGCCGCGGCGCGTTCCAATGCACCCGGTCGTTTCAGCCAGCCTAAAGCGCCGTAGCGCCCCATCATGACCACGTCCAGGACGCTGGTGGGGAAGTCCCAGTCCACACTGCCGCGCTGGGGCACATACCCGACGAGATGGCGCTGTTCTTGGTAAGGCTTCCCAAGCACCAGCACCTGTCCGGCGGCGGGCTTGACCAACCCCAGGATCGACTTGATCAATGTGGTCTTGCCTGCTCCGTTCGGCCCCACGATTGCCATGAGCGTGCCCGCAGGCACGTCCATGTCCACATCCCACAGCACGGGCTTATCTTTGTAAGCAATGGTGAGATCAGTTACTTCGATTGCTTTTTCAGTCATATCATTCTCCTGTCAGCGCGGTCACAATCGTGTTGATGTTATGCCTGACCATGCCGACGTAGCTTCCCTCAGGAGTGCCTTCGCTGCCCATGGCATCCGAAAATAGTGAGCCGCCGATCTGCACATCGAAGCCCTGGGCCTGTACTGCGGCCTGCACCGCTTCGACGTTTCGCTGCGGCACCGATGACTCGACAAAGATGGCCGGGATCTCGTTTTCTACGATATAGTCTGCCAGGGCCTGCACGTCGGCTGTGCCTGCCTGCGCTTCGGTACTGATGCCCTGCAGCCCGCGCACTTCAAAGCCGTAGGCGCGCCCGAAGTAATTAAAGGCATCGTGCGCGGTGATCAAGATCCGTTGCTCGGCGGGAATAGTGTTGGCCTGATCCAGCACGTATTGGTGCAGCTCTTCAAGGTCTGTGAGATATGCTTCTGCGTTTGCCTCATATATGGCCTCACTAGAAGCATCGAGCTCGGTAAGGCTTTCTTCCACCTGTTCTGCTGCTTTCATCCACAATGTGACATCGAACCAGACGTGTGGATCATAGTTGCCTGCGAACTCCGGCGGAGACTGCAAAACCGAACGATCGATCTTATCGGTGACAGCGACGGTCGTGACTCCAAATTCATTCAGCCTCTCCAGCACTTCGCCCATCTGGGCCTCGAGGTGTAGTCCGTTATAAAAAATGATATCTGCTTCCTGTAAGGAACGGACATCGCCTTCGCTGGCCTTGTAGAGATGCGGGTCCACGCCGGGGCCCATCAGGGCGGTCACTTCGACGCGGTCGCCGCCAATATTTTTGACAATATCCGCGATCATGCCTGTGGTGGTCACCACATTGATCTTGCGGTCCGTGATCGGAATATTCGATGCACTCTGTCCGTCGACGCAGGCGCTCAACAAAAGTGTGACGAGTAGAACTATTAAAGTTAACTTCTTCATCCAAATGCCTCTTTTTATGTCGTGATATTGCTGGAATACTTTCTTTATAGTTAAAGTTTGGGTAAGAATCTGCCCGTGCGCTGCATATACGTTCGGTACTCATCGCCAAACTTTTCGATGAGATTGGCTTCTTCCTTCGGAGTACGGATCGCCACGATAATAAAGGCCAGAATGCCCAATAGGGCGATGAACCAGTTATCCGCGATCATCCCAAAAGCAACGAACAGAGAGGAGCCAAACGTATAAAGGGGGTGTCGTATCCAACGATACGGTCCTTTCGTGACAAGCGTGTGTTTCCGGCGCGTGGCACTGGTGGCCGTGATACCGCTCCCGATGCTGCTGAACAGCCAGTAGATCCCGACCACGGATGCTATCCCCAGGATGACTCCCAGCCACCGGGCCCACTGCGGCAGCCCAATTTTGGACCAAACCATCCAGCCCGGGTTCAGCAGATAGACGAGCGGACTTAGCCAGAGAATGAGACCACCGATTCGAATGATGGTCATCAGTGCTGTGCCGTCTACTTTGCGCGGGATCCTTTCTCCACTCTCCCGATCGGCTTTGAGGCGGAAATACGTTGAAATGCCTATCCCTGTGAACAGGATAATGGCAGCGGCAATGCGATAGATATTCTCGTTCATAGTTTGTTCCTCGATATTCTAAATTTTATGATTGTGTCAATTTGGGAAGTAAACGTCCCGTGTGTTTCATGTATTCGCGATATTGATCACCAAAATATTCAAGCATTAGAGGTTCTTCGAATCCGATCCGTGAAATCACTTCAAGGAGGGTCATACCGAGCCAGCTGAATCCAATCAGCCAGTTGGACGAAATCAAGAGAGTCGATCCCAGAATAAGGATGAACGCTGTATAAATTGGATGCCTGATGAATTGATATGGCCCGCTCGTGACCAAGGATTGTTCTTTGATCATGCGCGGTGTATCACTCCAGTTCTTGCCCAGCGTGTTCTGGGCCCATTGCAGCAGTGCAAATCCCAGAAGAGCTGTTCCCACACCCAGCCAGCGCAGCCAGAGGGGGAACGATAGAGATGCCCGGGCGAGCCAGTCGGGCCAAATGACATACACGCTCACTGCAGCAAAGCCTGCCAGCCCAAGAATTCCAGAGATCCGGGATGCCAGTCCTTCTTCACGCTTTTTCAGCGAATTTTCTTCTTTGCCATGCTTGCGCACGTAATATCCGCGATGCAGAGCAAAACCAATGATCAGTACAGGCAAAATAATTCTAAAAACCGTTTCGGTGTTCATTACGATTCACTTTCTTCCACAAAGACTTTACTTGTAATACTCAGTCCCAGGACAAATGATTTGCGGCCGACCTTGATGGTCAAGTTATGGTCAAAGGGCGAATAATCCTTCACGTCGATCTGCACGCCGGGGACCAGCCCGAGTCCGTCCAGATAGCGCAGAAGCTCTTTATCAGAGGCCCTAACTCGCTTTACCTTTGCTATCTGACCTGGACGTAATGCAGAAAGTGGAGTCAGCTCATCAAACGGCATTTTCAGGTCCGCGGTAGGGATCGGCTCACCGTGGGGATCGCGGTCCGGGTGTCCCATGGCTGCGGCGATGCGTTGCTCAAAGTCTTCCGAAATGACATGCTCGAGGCGTTCCGCCTCTTCGTGCACTTCGTCCCACGAATAACCGAGCGTTTGCACGAGCCAGGCCTCTAACAGACGATGATGACGAATCACTTCCAGGGCGGCTTTCTTTCCTTCTTTCGTCAATGTCACGCCCTGATGCTTTTGATATTCGACCAACGCCGGTTTTGCTGAGGCCAGCTTTTGGATCATGCCCGTTACCGATGGCGCGCTGATCTTGAGCTTCTTGGCGAGCGCGTTCGTGCTGGCAGCTTCACCGTTCTCGGTTAGCTCGTAAATATTCTTCAGGTAATCCTGAATAGAGATGGTGAGAGTTTGTTCCATTCCTTATCGATTCCAGAGTGTGAACGTTGTGAAGGCAAAGAAAGCCAGGTAGGCAATGTTGAAGCCTGCGCCCTCCGTCCAATCCCGAATGAATTGCGGGAGAATACGCTTAAGGATCATCCAGGTGATCGTCAATGTCACCGGGTTGACCGCCGCCATCCAGACCGGAAAGGCCGTTTCACCCGAAGCAACCAGGATGGAGAAAAGGATCGACGCAACCATGATCAGGACCAGGAGAGGCGCGTAGGTGATGATCAATACCTTCCGATGACGGGCGATCATCTCCGCGATCACAGCCTGAGAGCCATCTTCGACCTTATTCAACGCCTGGACATATTCACCCATGTAGTAAAACGTGCCGTGCACGAATGCGCCTATGATGGAGGCAATAGCAAATAAAAATGCGGTGATGAGCGTGAGGTTTTGATCCGCGCCCTGCAATCCCTGGTACACCTGCCAGAAGCCCGCCAACACCAGTGGGGTAGCAAAGACTCCAAGCAGTGCACCCCAGATCATGCGATTGGGTGAAAGTACAACCATTTTCTCGGCATCGGAGAGCAGCTTACTGTATGGTTTGAGCCGCGGATAGTTTTCCAACGACGCCTTGCTGGCAAGCAAAAGCACATCGCCGATTGCATAAAGTAGCGCTCCGACCAGAGCAAGAGATCCTGTAATACGAAGGGGGGTAATAAGCAGTTCCATAACCTTCCTCCGGCTAAAGCAAAATTTAGGCTTACCTAAATATTTTACCCCAAAAAAGAACTGCGTCAAGGGCAGATCTTTGAGGCAGAGCTGCTATTTTGCTGGCAAGGATCAGCGACTAGGTGCGAATTACCTTCTTGGCCGCAACCATCTTCCCCCCGATACCAGTGAAACGAATACAAAAGCAATGGCGGTCCATGTGAATGCAGTTTGATCTGTGGAAACACCAATGGCGAGAAAGGCCATTCCCAGAATCAGGAAGATCATCGAGAGTTGCTTGCGTGGTTTCTGTTTTGTCATGTTGTTATTATACATAATGATCAAGGTTGATCAAATACAAAAGTTTAATATACAAAAGTATTGTCATATCTTGAGTTTATGTCATAATAAGAAAATAATTTTATGTTTGATATGATGAGCAAGATGTTGATCGATAACATTTGAACATCAAGAATCAATAAAGAGGTGAGCGATGCGCGTTTGCGTTTTGACAGATGAAGTGCCTGAAGATTTCGATCCCGCTCCTTATATGGCAGGGTTTGATTGGGAGATGTTCACGGTAACAGATCCTGTTCTGGATGTGTTGCGTGAACTGTATGCACGGGATGAGTTCGATGTATATCTAAACCTGTGCGAGGGCTATGAGATAGATGACGAGGCAGAGTGGAAGTATCAGGGAATTGATGTCGTCAGAGCTCTGGAAGAATTGAATATGCCCTACACGGGAGCCGATGCAAGATTCTTTGACCCGACCCGTGAGGAGATGCAGGCTGCGGCGGATGCTCACGGAGTCAATTTTGCAAAAGGCTATCGTGTCACAAATGTGGAGGAAGCCCAGCGGCTGGTTAAGAATCTGCGCTATCCCATTATGGTGAAACATCCCAAGAGCTATGGCAGCACCGGGATGTTCCGTGAATCACGCGTCGATACGCCTGAGCAACTGGCGAAACAGGTTGAGCGCATTTGCAGTGAGTTTGGCGCGGCGCGCATGGAGGAATTCATTGTCGGCAAGGAGTACAACGTCCTTGTCGTGGATAACCCTGATGATCTTGAGAATCCGATTGCTTATCCACCTGCAGAGCTGATCTTTCCTCCCGGCGAGGAATTCTGGCACACCGATGTGAAGTGGGATTACAACGTGCCCTTCGACTTCAAGGAAGTGAAAGACCCTGAGTTGGTCGCACACCTGCATGACATCGCCATTCGCATGTACAAGGCAATGGATGGCGTGGCATACGGGCGCTGTGATATTCGCATGAATGAGCAGGGAGAGTTGTTCATTTTGGAGATCAATCCCAACCCTGCGATCATGCTTAAGCCTGAAGAGTATGGCCCGGCGGACTATGTGATCCTGTACGATCCGGGTGGCTACAAACTCTTCTTTGAGCGCATTATCCGCATGGGGTTGATGCGCCACAAGATGAAAGCGGCTACAGACTGAAGTAAAGCGACACCCCGGTGCCGAGCTGCGATTAGAGCAAATTCTTGATTTCTCGATTTCGTTTTGAAATGGATGAGGCAGTTGCCAGAATGGCTGTCTCATCCATTTTTTCTGCTCCGATCATGAACCCCTCGGCTTCCGCCAGGGCTGCGAAAATTTTTCGAAGCAGTTGCTTTGACTCGCTGGGCGGCTGCCCGATGGCAGCAAGTGTTTTGTCAATCTGAACGGCATGCTGGACGAAGTGCGATTCGTAACGGTGTAAACGGTGTCGAATGGGAAAGCGCGTCTCCTCCCAGAACGTGGAAGGTAGGGAAAGCTCATCATCTGTGATGGTGCTGAACTCTTCAATAATTTGGTGATGCAGATGTCGATCATAGGCAACCATTCTGTCGAGCGGCCCCTTGATGAGTGCCAGATACTCCTCATCGCTGATCCCTGCCAGACGGTCTGCCTCCTCGTCAGAGTATCTTTTAGGGGACCATGTGCCCGCCCGATGTCTTTCCAGGGCATAGCGCACGACAATTGTGAAGTTGATGTCTGTACCCACGATATGAGCATAGGCTCGTTGGACAGACCATTCGCCTTCAGACGGTGCGCGTTCCGCATCTTTGTTTGAGACTCCAAGTAGCACGGCTTGCAGGTCCATGAACGCCGCATGATACTGGCTCAGGATGTGCTGCGCAGCCGTCGGCTTAGGGCAAGACGCAGCAAGTGTCACCGCGAGATCGCGTAATTCCTGCAGCGTCACGAAGAAGGCGAAGCGAATGCCCTCTTCATCGTGATCCTTCCAAATCCATTCGCGCTCCAGTTCCTTCTCGGTGAGCGGCAGCACCAACGTTGCAAATTCCTGTACCGCAGATTGCAGTTGCGGGTTAAACATTTTGGTTCCTCACACGTAAAGATCGTTGAAATAGTTGACTAGAAACACATTGCACAGTTCGTCGGGCAGGGCATCGAGTACTTCGTTGATGAACGCCATTTCGCTTGGAAGCTGCGTACCTGCCAGACCCGCGCTTGCGGCCAGTTGACCGAACGCCGCCTCAGGATCGGGACTCTGCAGCGCCGCGCTGACCATGGCCCGGATCGCCTCGGAATCGATGGGGGTTTTCATTTTGACAGTTTCCATACATTCTCGCAAGTCCTTCAGCAGCGCATCCACGTTATGGATCGTCCCATGGTTAACTGAGATGTGCAAATTGCGTGGGGTCAGCGGCGTGGAGAATTGTCCTTGAATGTACCAGCCGCGCTTGTTCATCTCATCGGCAAGCTGATAGACATTGATCGTATCGGATTTGAACGAGAACATGCACATGGCCGGCTCACCGAGCACTTGCAAGTCATCAATGGCATTAATACCGTTGATCAGTTTCTTCGTCGCATCCTGCACTTCCTTGATGATCTTTTTATAACCCTCTTCACCCCAATAATTGAGAATCGCCCAGGCGCCTGCCATCGGTCCGCCGCTCTTCGTGCTGAGTACCGTGGGGTTGATCAATGTATAAGCCGTGGTATCGGTGCAGGCAAAGATCTGGTATTTGCGGATATCCTTGCTGCGGTACATGATTACAGAACAGCCCTTTGCCGCGTAACCGTATTTATGCAGATCTGTTGAAATAGATGTCACGCCGGGAGCGGTGAAATCAAAATCAGGGACGTCATAATCGAGCTTGCGCATGAACGAAAGATGTAGTCCGCCCACACATGCATCTACATGGAAGAGCAGATTTTTCTCCTGGGCAATCTTTCCAATCTCGGCAATCGGATCGATCACACCCTGTGAGTAACTTGGCGCAGAGGCAACCAGCAGGATCGTATTTGGAGTGATCGCGCCGCGCATATCCTCGGCGCGGACCTTGAACGTTTGTGGGTCAATATCCACCAGTACCGGCTTGACACTCAGGTAATACGCGGCTTTATGAAAAGCGGCATGAGCTGTTTTCGGCAGCACCATTTCAGGTTGTGTGATCTCCGGGTGTTCCGCGCGGGCTTTATCCCGCGCGGTCTTGACTGCGAGCATGATGCTCTCCGTGCCGCCGGTGGTGAGATGACCGACGGCATTCTGGTCACCGCGCAATAGATTGATCACCGCGCGCACGACATCCGTTTCCAGTTTCAACATCGAAGGGAACACAGAGGGATCAAGCCCATTCTCCGTGAGGAACGAGAGATACGCTTCACGCGTCACTTCCGCCGGATCTTCCCCGGGATTGTAGACGTAACACCAGACCTTGCCCGCTTTCCAGTCCATGTCGTGAGATTTGAAGGCTTGTAACGTATTGAGGATTTCTTCTTTTGAAAGACCTTGTTGTGGGATGTGCATGATATTCTCCAAGTACCGTTGGTTGAACGCCTCGGCGTCGAAACCAACAAGTTTGAATCACAAATCGAATTTACAGGTTACTGCTGGTTTCGACTGTTTACGCTCAATCAGCGGGGAAATTCTTGAAAATAAATCCAAATAATGGATAACCGTTTCTATCCCGTGATAAAAATTCGGGATCGAGAACTTTTCATTGGGCGCATGAGTCCGGTCATCTGGTAGACCAAAACCGATCATTACAACTGGGATTTGATGATCTGGTTTACTCAGTGTTTCGATCATTTGCTGTACGATCGGAAGGGAGCCGCCGCCGCGTAAGTAGACCGGTTTGTGCCCGAAGCCTTTCTCATACGCCTCTGCCGCAGCCTGCACGGCGGGGGCCTTGTAATCGATCTTTACGGGCTGCGCCTTGCCGATCACACGAACATCGAGCGTCACGGTGGGAGGGCAAAGGCTACGAAGATGATTTTCCAACAAGTCTGCAATTTCATCCGGATCCTGTTCTGGCACGAGCCGCATGCTCACTTTGGCAGTGGCTTTCGAAGGGATGACTGTTTTCATGCCTTCACCAGTGAATCCACCGGCCATGCCGTGAATTTCAAGCGTTGGTCGTACACTGACGCGTTCGGCCAGCGGGTAGGCCTGCTCGCCGCCCAATGCCGGCGCGCCCGTTAGATACAAGCCGATTTGATCGTTGATGGGCGCCCGTGCAATTAATGCCCGTTCTTCGTCATTGAGTTCCTGCACTTTATCATAAAAGCCAGGAATCAAAACCTTTCGAGAGTGTGCATCCTGCAAGCTGGCTAGCAAGCGAACAAGCACATTGAACGGGTTGTCTATTGCACCGCCGAATGTGCCCGAATGCAGGTCATGGGCGGGACCGCGCACTTCAATCTCGGCATAAAGATTGCCGCGCACGCCCCACATGATCACAGGGTGTTCCGGAGAGAGCATTTCCTGGTCGGCGATGAGGATGGCATCCGCGGTAAGCTCTCCGGCATGTTCACGGATGTAGGGAAACAAATTTGGGCTGGTGACTTCCTCTTCGCCCTCGAGCAAAACCTTTACCTGTACGGGTAATCTGCCGCTGGTCTCGAGATAGGACTCAAGTGCAGCAAGGACCGCGAATGCCTGACCCTTATCATCCGATGCGCCGCGAGCAAAGAGCTGATTGCCTTCGACGGTGGGCTCGAAGGGTGGACGCGTCCATTCCTCGGCCGGGTCGGTGGGCTGGACGTCGAAGTGGCCATAGATCAGTAAGGTTGGAAGGTTTGATGTTGGAGGTTGAAGGTCCGGGTGCGGCCATTCGGCGTAGACGATGGGATGGCCCTTTGTTTCGCGCACCTCTACATGAGTTATTCCCATGTCTGTTAAATAAGATGCGGCAAATTGTGCGGCGCGACGAACATCCGGGGCATGCTCAGGAAGAGTAGAAATGCTGGGGATACGGAGCCAGTCACACAGCATGGAAAGATGCGCCTCCCCGTGGGCGCGAGCATAGTCGATGGAAGACTGGAGCATGATCGCTGAACTAAAGGGTGACTGAGGTTTGGCTTTTTTCTACAGCTCCCTGACTCGGTTGGGAGCCCTCAACGGGCCTGGGAGTCAAAACATAAAACGCGATGGCGAAGAATAACACCAGCACGGCCGAGAGCCAGACCGTCGGATTGGTGATGCCCACCGTCACGGCATATCCCACGATAGTGAGGAAAGCCACCGAGTTGTCCCACACTGCATAACGGATCATGTCGCGATTCCTGCTCGGGTTCTGATAGGCCAGCCAGTAGAGGAAGACCAGACCGATCTGCGTTGCCCCGAAAATACGCATGTAGAACGGCGGGTCGGGAATCTCCTCGCCGAGCATCCTCAAGAACGGTTCCGGGCCGAGCAGGGTGGGCAAACCCCACAACAACGCAACCACCAGAATTTTGAAAATCAGCACGCGCTTTAACCAGGTCAGCTTGGTGTCTTCGTTCATCAGATGACTCCTTTATAAGTTCTTGCATGCAGGCTAATCAATTCCAGCTGCCGATTCGGCCACCGATTTTGCTGTGTGAGTTTCACGTCCAAGCGGATAATTCCACATACACCATGCCACGATCAATGCGGCAATAATGGGTGTGACGCCGATCAGAAAGCGAATGCCCCAGATTGCCGAGGTGCTTTGCACATCACTGCCTTCGTTGAAGCCCGTGACCGCAGTGACCAGCGCGAAGAGCAAGCCTTGTGCCGAAAAAGCAAGCTTAACAATGCCGCCGTTCATGCCGAAGAACAGTCCCTCCCGGCGGAACCCATGCTCCTGCTTCGCGTCATCATCGATGATCTCCGAGACGACCGGGAAGGGCATGATCATCGAATTCGCAAGACCCGGGATGATCAGCATAGTCCCGAGCAATCCTGAGGAGAAATTCGTGGCGAACGTCATCACCAGCAGGCCGGGGATGAAGGTCAGCGTGCCGATGATCCATGTTTTACGATATCCAAGCCTCGCGAGGATGGGACGCCAGATAAGCAGTGTAGGAATGGCCAGCAGGATCGGGATTCCCAGCAAGACCGCTTCCGCGTCGCCGCCGCTCAAATTGACTCCAAAGACATTTACCTCACCTTGGATGCCCAGCGCGTATTTACGCCAGAACGGCAACATGCCTGCGAGCAAGAGCCAGATATATTCCTTTGAAATGTTTGCGCCCAAAAACCAGCGGAACGCTTTATTCGCCAGAACGATCTTTAATGCATGACCGATGCCAAAGGATTGTTCCTTTGTTTCATTGATCGGTCGTTCCTTCACACCGATCATAGCTACAAGATAGCCTGCGGCGATCAAGGTACCCATGATGGCACCCATCGTAAAATAGCCAACTTCCTCTGCAATGATGGGCGCAAGAATAAACGAGGCCAGCAAAGCCACCGTAGCGAGGATCTCGCGCGTGGCAGAAAGGTCGATGCGGTCACGCGGCGTCGGCGCGACCTCGGGGAACAACGCGTTGTAGGCGATGATCGTCAGGCTGTACAGCGTATCGAAGATGAACAGGATCATCAGGAAATACGCGGCCAGCGTCACCGGGTTCTGCGAGGGTGGGGTCCAGAGGAAAAAGAACGATAACCCCAGCGGGATCGCGCCGAAGGCGACGTAAGGGACTCTTCTGCCAAACCGCGAGCGCGTCCGGTCAGAGACCTGTCCCATCAATGGATCGTTGATAGCGTTCCATAAGCCATAAACGCTCCAGAGAATCCCCGCCAGGCCTGCATTCAACCCGAGCACATCTACATAATAGAAATTAATGCGATTGCTGAACACCTGATAGGCAATGGTGTTCGCAAAATTGCCGAATGAGTAACTGATGAATTTCAAGATCCTCATTACATTCTCCTAGAGATGTGTAGCAACGACTTTCCCGCAGGGGCTGCGCGAAAAAAGTCGTTACAGAAAACACATCCCTTCTCCTCGATACGTTTTGATTCGGTCCATGATCCTTCCTTCTTTGATCAGGATCAATTCATTAAAGCGCTCGCATAGCTCGCCTGCCTTTGCGTGTTGAAAGAATATGGGATCTCCGAGATCGAGCTTCGGGGAATCTTTTGCCAGGATCAACGGCGTTTGTACTTCCCCGGCGCCCTCCAGATCGACATATTGTAAGCCAACCGGCATGACCGGCACAGGCAGCTTGCTCTTCTTGATCTCGCCAGAGGCAACATATCCGCCGCCTGCACAGGTGACCATGCCCTCTTTGGGAATCCGTACTACCTGCAGGGCAAAGAAGGCCGATGGCTGGTATTTTACGTCTCTGAAATGGTGGAATAGAGCAGAGGCATATAGCCCCGATCCAATTGTCCCCTCCGTAATCGACGGATCCTGCAATGTGGAAGCGAGGCTGCCGCTCCCACCTCCGTTGACGACTCTCAGGTCCACGCCTGCCTCTTTCATGGACCGGATGACTGCCTGCCGCCTCGAGCTCAGCTCTCGCACCGACGCGTTCTTCAGAGCGCGCTTGAAGGCATTGTTCAATGCTTTGCGCGGCACGTCATCACTCGTCCCGGCGATGTGACCCTCGTAGCCCATCACTGAGCCGATCTTCATATCTGAAAATTTGCGGGCCTCATTGACAAATTGCAAAGCCTGTTCAGGCGTTCGGATCGGGCTTCGTCTTAACCCGAGATGGACAACGTCTGTGCCAAGCGGGCGATACGCCATGTCAATTTCAAGACAGGCATGAAGCACCACGCCATACTTTTTCCCCGCTTCATTCAGCGCTTTTAGCTGCTGAACGTGGTCCACCATGACGGAGACTTGTTTGCCTTGCTTTGTAAGCCCTGCAAGGATTTCCATGTCCACGGGTTGGACGGTGGGGTAGGCAAGGATGAAATCGTCATGACCCCGCTCGGCCAGGAAGGCTGTTTCTTCAGCAGTGAATGTCAGGAAGCCGCGGAAAGCGGAAGAGGGATGAGCGAGGACTCGCTCCATTAAAGGGAGGCAGCGCAGAGATTTCGTGCCGATGCGCAAGGTCTTCGCAGAATTCCGCGCGAGGCAGGCAGCATACTCTATATTGGCGTCAAAGGCGTCTAAATCAATAAAAGCCAGAGGCAATCTCTGGCGCTGAAAAATGGCTCGCAGGGACTCGTAGCGTTCGTTGGTGAAAGCCATGCTATCGGTAACAACACCTTAAAAAGATAGAGTAACAATTATATTTTAACCCAGGGGATATAATTTGACTATCACCAAGGCGGAGCGCATATGAGCAGTTCTAAACCCCACGTGCTAATTCCCCTGCCGGATCACGATTTCGACCCAACGGAAGCCGCTACTCCATGGCGGGTCTGCACGGATCGCGGCTGGAAAACTACTTTTGCTACCGAGAATGGAGCTATCCCTGAAGCCGATCCTCGCTTGCT
>DATHTL010000128.1:0-46078 GCA_035463255.1 Anaerolineales bacterium
CTTAGGGTCTCGTTTCATCCCCGGACCTGTCAGCTCTTTCAATTCTATTCCCCGAAATAGGAATTCAGGATCGCCCGGGGATCGTCTATCCTTGTGATGTGAGGTTGATCCTGTTGTAACCGATGAGTGAAAGTATGAGACCAAATCTTCAATTCGTTCTCATCGCAGGTGGGGGCATATCTCTGCCCTGGGAAGATCACCGAAGTACCTTTGCCATTGCGCATCCGTGATATTGGGCGTGAGCCGCGAACAGGCCATGGTAAGGATGGAATCGACTTGCAGTCCTTCGTTCAGCAAATCCAGATCCCAGACCAGGATCGTTCCCTCCTCCGTACCGATCGCCAGCCAGTTGCCATCTGGTGTAAAGCTCAGGCTGAGGGTCGTCCGGCCCCCGGAGGACAGTGAACTGATCTCCTCTCCTGTTTCCGCGTTCAGGAGAAAAACGGTATCTCCGCCCGCGGCGGCCACATACTCCCCGCGCGGGCTGAAGGCGATGCCGTTCTGTCCGGTTACCTGGACTGGCTGGGCAGGGTAGGCAAGCTTATTTAACGTCCAGTGGAAGATCGAGAAATCCGGCAGCGCGAGCCATTCTCTCATCTCCAGGGCAGTCCCATTGTATACGGCAAGCAGGACATCCCCCTCTCCGGCGCCATACTGGGCGGCCATTTCCTGGCCTTCCGAATACTGCCAGATCCTCCACTCCTCCACTCCCTGCGGCATCAGGGGGGTGCCCTCTCGATCGGAGTCGAGCGGGTAACCGACGATGACGAGCGGCCAGTCTTTGACCCAGTTGACAGACGGACCCAGAGATGAAAAGGCACTGGGCAGCTGCAGCAGCACCTTCCCTTCGGTTCTCTCGTCCACATATTTCAGCCATTGTTGCAGGTCGGTGGGGGAAACCGGAAGATTACCGTCCAGGGAGTAATCTATGGCAAGCACATAGAAATGAAATCCCTTATCCTTTACGGTGGAAAGGAATAGGTCCGCCTGCTCCTGCCAGGGCCGACTGACCCCGAAGCGATGCAGCGCTCCACGGATCGGAACTGCCTGAATGGGCTCCAGGAGGTTCTCAAACCCATCGTAAGCCTGCAGCCAATTGGTTGCCTCGACCACCACAAAGTCGATATCGCTCGGATTCACGCCGGGGTCAAAGGCGCTGTTGGACGAGGAGAGCACGATCCCGTGGGCACGACTTTTCTCTTCCAGGAATGGATTGCCCGACTCTGTATAGTAGGCGACTACCTCGCCATTCTGGGAGAGCGCTGCGCTGATGAGGACCGGATTTCTTTGTGCAACCGGCAGAGGCAAGACGATCATATCATCCGAGGGCAGATCCAGTAGCGCCAGGTCGCCATCGTTCACGGCGAGCTGGAGAGTATTTCCGTTTTCTTTAAATTGCATTCTGACCGGCGCGCTGTTCGTACCCAGCATGCCGGTGGAGATACTCAAAAGATCAGGTTCCTTCGGAGTGCCAATATCCCATACCCTCAGCTCGCCAGCCTGATCCGCGGAGACCAGCCTCGTGCCATCGGGGCTGATGGCAAATGCCCGCACATCGCTTTGATGTCCGCTCAGCTTCACGACCTGACCCGTGCTGCTATCCCATAGAAGGATGGTATCGTCCTGGCCCGCCGATACGAGAGTGGACTCGTCGGGAGTGAATTCCAGCGCCAGTATATCCTCCGTGTGGCTGGAAAGAGTCGTGAGCGGCGCCCCCGCCTCGCTGGAAAGGTCCCAGAGGCTGATGATCGTCCCCTGGCTGGCCGCCAGAAGGTCCCCCGAGGGGCTGATCGCCACGGTCCTGGTCGAGGCAGTCAAATCCCAGACCGCGATCGTCCTTTCGAGACCGCTGGAGACCATACGGCGCCCATCGGGGGTGAAGACTATGCTCATGACTCGGCTGGTGTGGGCTTTAAGCTGATATCCCTGGAGAACCTGAGCTCCCTGCTGAGGGCTGTTAGTATTCCAGAGGATAATGTGGCCATCATATTGCCCGATCGCCAGGATATTTCCACGGGGGTCAAATGCAAGCGTTCTTACCGAAACGAAGTCATCTGGTGTACGGATGATTGGTTCACCGCTTCGCGTATCCCAGACAAACACCTCGCCACCAGTTTCTTTCGTGCCTTCCTCAATGTAGCTTCCAGATGCCAGGCTGCGGCCGTCTGGGCCCCAGGCGAGCGCCCGAACGACGCCGCGATGACCTCGCAGGGTGAGAACTTCTGTGAAATCGCCGCTTTCCCAGAGACGCACCGTCGCATCGGTACCGGCGGAGGCCAGAAGTGTGCCATCCGGCGACCACGCCACGTTCCAGACGTCGTGCTGGCCGGTCTCCACGACACGGGCGCTCTGTGAAGGCTGCTCGCTGGATAAGTCCCAGATCCGCAGGGTACCATCGTCGCTCCCGGAAGCCAGCCACCTGCCATCTGTACTGAACGCCACACAGGTCACCCAACCGCGGTGTCCGAGAAGAGGATCGCCGATCTTTTCTCCCGTAGCCGGGTCCCAGAAAAGGATCTGCCCATCCTGGCCGGCCGAGGCCATGATGGCACCGGAAGGGCTATACGCGACAGCCTGGATCGTCGTCGCGTGTCCCGCTAAAGGGCGGGCGGTTGGTACGTCGGTCATCAGATCCCATAGAGCCAGCATGCCGTTCTCACCACCCGCGAGGATTTGCCGGCCGTCGGGACTCATGCCCAGACTGCTGGCCCACCGGCCTTCAGTATTCCAGCGCCCGAGAAGCGTAGGAGACAGAATGTGAGGATCAAGCTCCCGGAGAAAGGTCCCGTCGACGATCTCTTGCCGCGAGAGAATCTTGTGCAGGCTGCGGCGCGCTTCCGGTGTGTAAGAGGAACGGTTGGCTCCAATCGCCAGCAGCAGTGCCAGGTCGGGATCATTGGGCAGGGCCAGCAGTGCTTCCGCGGCCAGCTGACGCGATTTCGAGACAGCCAGGTCTTCCTGCGCCGCGACCAGCACCTGTCCCTGTGCGGTTTCTCGCACAACGACTGTGGCTGCGACAATGGTGGAGACATCTGGCGGCTGAGTAACTGTCTGCTGCTGGAAGCTGATCCTTGCAGCGTATGCCATCAGCACCAGAAGCAGCAGGCCTGTCCCGGCGACCAGCAGCCTGTTCCTGCGGGCCTGCCGCCGGGCTCGCCAGCGCTCATTGGCTCGCTGGATCGGCTCGATGAACCGATCGTGGGTTAGCTCGTACCAGCGCGAGCCGGCCCGCCATTCTCCGCGGATTAAATGCTGGTTTTCCAGATAATCGACCACTTCGTTCGGCAGGTCCGCCGTGCGGTAGGCATCCCGGAATACGATGCCGCGCGTTCCGGCGGGTGTGATCAGCTGCTGCTCAAACCACTGGCGCAGCCGGCGTTCGTCCGCGTTCTGGCTGGCTTTGGCTCCGGCCAGGCAGGACTCATAGAAATGCTGAAGAGCCTGGTCGACATCGCCATAAGCTTCCAGGTGCTCCGGGCTGATCTCCATCACATCGGGAGGCAGGCGGGTCCACAGGTTGCGGCAGACTACCTGCAGCTGGACGGGCTCCACATATTCGCCCACCACCTCGGTCGCCGCGCCTTGCATGGTCTCCACTCGAACCTTGAGGAGCTCCTCGATCAGGATCTCGGCGGCGCCTGGCTTGAAATGCCGGCCTGTGCCGCGCAGCGGGCCCGTGACCGCTGCGTGGGCGCCCTCAGATCCCAGCAGATCGAGCCGGAAGTGAGATTGTGAGAAGGGCTTCAACTGGCGCAGGAAGGGCTCGATGCGGGCCAGAAAATCCTCCCGCATCACGAAGACCACCCGCAGCAAGGGATCCGCCTCCAGCGCCTCGCGCACCTGGTCGAAGAATCCCTCCCGCTGCTGCCAGTGCTCTGGATACGAGGTCACCAGCTCTTCAAACTGGTCGAAAATGAGCACTCGCGGCACAGGGAAATCGTCTTCGTCCATCAAAGGTGGGCGCCCCGCCAGGAATCCGGCCAGGGAGCGATCTCTCCGCTCGTCCGGCGCGCCGCCTTCCCCGGCCAGGCTAAGCAAGGCATTGAAGATATAGAGATTGGGGATCGTTTCCTGCGCCACGCTCTCAGATAGCCCACGGACCCTGGCAGAGGGGAGGACTTCGAAACCTTCCTGCTCCAGGCGCGGGTGCAGTCCGGCGTTGATTAAGGAGGTCTTTCCGGCTCCCGATGGAGCGTAGCACAAGACCACGCGGGTGGAGAGCACGAGCGAAAGCAGCTCGCTGATCTCGCGGTTACGGCCGAAGAACAGGTTGCCCTCAGTTCGTTCAAAGGGACGCGGTCCCACATAGACTTCCCGACCGGAAATCTCTTGCACGGGTGTGTCTAACGCGGGCTCAGCCATTGCTCTTCTGGAAAGCCTCCCAGCGTGTCCGTAACTCGCTCATGAATTCCTGGGCCGTTCCCCAGTAGACGCGGATATCGATCTGGTCGAAGTACTTGGCCAGGTAGGATTGGATCTCAGAGCGGGACGATTCTTGCACATGGCCGTCGGGCAACGGCGGCAGCTGCACAGTGAGGCTGATCCGCCGCAGGCTCTGCTCCACCGAGCTGACCAGGCCGCGGAACAAGACCCGGAAGCTCCAGTCTGCCAGGCTGTAGCCGACAAAGAGCAGAGAGGTGCTTGCCAGGTAACGACGCACCTGGTGAGGTAAGAGCTCATCGTCTTTCGAGATGCTGACCAGGAAATCCAGATAATCCTCTTCGGTGAGCACCAGAGATTCAGGATATTCGTCATGGCCGTGCAAATGAAAAACGATCGGCTCTTCTGGGTTGGGCTCAAAGTCGGGAACTTTATCAAAGATGGAGGGGCACTCCTTAATGAGCTTGTTCCAACGACATAACTCTCTGCGCGGCCGTTTCCCTGCCGCCTTGAGGGCATCCGTCATGAAACGATCATAATTGGTGGTCATATACATGGGAAGCGGCAGACTGGCCAGTGTGGCATGGGGCTCTGTCGGGTTTGTGTAATCCGGCGGTTTGGGATTTTGAAACCAGTCCCGCAGCAAGGCTTCTTTGGGATACATGGGATCATACTGAACGGCCAGGAAGGTGGCTACCCGCGCCAGGTTTCCGGTGTCGGCCAGAGGATACTTGAATTGCTGCGCCCATTCCTGCGCGATCTGAGAGCCGAGTGGCAGCACACCATAGGCCGCGCCCGCGCCAAGAAAGGGCGTGCATTTCCCCGCACGGATGCGACGCATCAAAAGATCCCAATCCCGCTCTTGCAGCCTTGTTGATTCCACACCGACCTCAACACAATCTTTCGGAATAGATGACTCGCCTCGCCAACACCTCTACAGCATCGACAGAGGCACGAAATCCCACTGCTCACATTTGCTGTTCAGCATCAAAGTGCACGATGCAGGCAATTGACCTGAGTCCTGCTTACCGAATTTGCGGTAACAAATATCTGAAAATCATTATAATGACTTGAAAGCAAAAGTCAATTATTCTGCAACTGAGGTTCAGTCTTTTGATCTCGGAATGATGCGATGCGGCGGGATTTTGCTGTAGAATCTTAAGATCAGGAATAGAGAATAGGTGCCATGAAAGAAACCCCGCAGAAGGAGACACGAGCCCGCCGGAATCCCTCACAGAAGCCGCTGATGATCGCGGCAGCGGTTCTCGCTATCACACAAGCTTGCCTGACCATTCAGGGACGGGGGATCGAAGGGTTTATTCTCTGGGTCCTCATCCTCTTTTTCGGTTACTGGCTTTTTTTCAATTTGTTGATCTGGGTATGGAGGAGGTATAGGGAGCACGGCAAATAGTGGGGAGAGAACATAGGCACTCTCTCGTAATGGTGACGCTCACCTGCATGATTTGCCGAGCAAATCACACGCAGGTGCAAGTGTCGACTGCGTGCAGACAAGCACTGCCCTCCGCTTCCCGGACGATCACCAGGACTTCGCAGCGGGAGGAAAGTCATAAGAACTTCGTTCACAAATTGAACGAAGTTCTTAATTTGTGAATACGCTTTGTCTATTGAACCGACAAACGTAAATGGCTATAATAAAAACAGCCCAAAATTGCATCATCTCCACATATCCCTTTCGAATCGATGGTGAAACTTTTGACCACAAGTCATGCCACCAGCACGAAAAAGAAGATCTCTCGAGTGACGGCCCCGATTCTCGTGACTTCGGCCGAAGTGGAGGTCATGCGTGCATTGCGCAGGCAGGGACGCATTTCGCGCAGCGAGATCTCGCACATCACCGGCTGGTCAAAGGCAAAAGCCTCACAGGAGATTCGCATACTGGTCGATAAAGGTTATCTGGTGGAAGTGGGCGAGGGGGCCTCGCAGGGTGGACGTAAGCCGCGCTTGTTGCGAATCAACAATCAACTCGGATATGTGGCAGGGATCGATATTGGAGCCACCAGCATGGATATTGCGCTGGCAGACGTGACCGGCTCGATCTTGCAGCACTGTTCGGAAGCGACCGACGTGAAGTTGAGCCCCGAAGCTGTGTTCGGACGCTGTAGTGAATTGTTGCTTGAATTGGTCCGGGCACAGCGGGCCGCTCCCAATCAGATTCTGGGAATAGGCATTGGCGTGCCGGGACCGGTGGATTTTGCCCGCGGTGTTTTGGTTGCGCCTCCTTTAATGCCCGAATGGGAAGATTTTCCCATTCGGGATTTTTTTAAGAAGACCTTTAACTCCGCATTCGTGGTCGTGGACAATGATGTCAACATCATGGCTCTCGGAGAACAGCGCGCCGGGGATGGCGCGGGCATCGATCATTTCATCTTTATGAAGATCGGGACGGGGATCGGTGCGGGCATCATTTCCAACGGAAAGATCCATCGGGGCAGCGACGGCTGTGCTGGCGACATCGGTCACATTTGTGTCGATAAGGAAGGTCCTCTCTGTTCATGCGGCAATAAGGGCTGTCTTGAGGCGATGGCCGCAGGACCGGCGATTTCGACAAAGGCGATGGAGGCGGCTCGAAACGGGGCCAGCCCCATCTTGAGTCAGATGCAAGAAGCAAATGGCGGCGTCATCCGGCCGGAAGATGTCAACGCGGCCTGCCGCGAGGGTGACCAGGCATCGCTGGACATTATCCGCGACAGTGGGCAGATGATCGGCGACGTGCTGGCCAGCCTGGTCAATTTCTTTAATCCCAGTCATATCTTTGTGGGCGGGGGGATTACAAATTTTGGTAATCATTTACTGGTAGCCATCCGCAGAGCTGTATTACATCGTTCCCTTCCACTGGCAACCACGCATTTATCCATTAAATTTTCCCGCATGGGGTCGAACGCTGGCGTTATGGGAGCGATTTCTCTGGCGCTGGATTATCTCTTCACCATCGAAGATAATCCACACTCAATTTTCTAAAAGGAGGTGTAGATTACGAAAACACGCGATTGTTGTGCCGAAAAATTGAACTCTGATTAAAATCCAGGAGAAGATGAAATGTCTACAAAAAGCAAGAAGTATATTTTGTTGGTGACCGTATTGCTCACCATTGCATCTCTGATCGCTGCCTGTGGCGCGCCGGTGACCGAGGAACCCGCCGCCACGCAGGCACCTGCCACCGAAGAAGCAACCGAAGCCCCGGCAACTGAAGCGGCTACCGAAGCAGCAACAGAAGCTGCCACCGAAGCGGCGACCGAGGCTGCTGCTGAAGGTGCGCCGTACACCATTGGTGTTTCCAATCCGTTCATCAGCAGCGAATACCGCACCCAGATGATCGAAGAGCTGATCGCGGTCAACCAGGAATACATGGACCAGGGCCTTACCACTGAGCTCGTGATCGAAAGCGCCGATACGGATGTGGCCGGCCAGATCCAGCAGCTGCAGAACCTGATCGCTCAGGATGTGGATGCCATTCTCGTGAACCCCGGTGATGTGAGCGGCTTGAACGCCACGTTGCAGGAAGCACTCGACGCGGGCATCATCGTGATCTCTGTCGACCAGGAACTGGATGTCCCCGGCGTCTATAACGTGGGCATCGACCAGAAGGAATGGGCGAAGACCAGCGCGCAGTGGCTGGCTGAGAAACTTGGCGGCGAAGGCGATATCGTTCAGATCGAAGGCTTCCCCGGCCATCCCGCCAATGTGGCTCGCATGGAAGGCGTCGCCGAAGTGTTCGCTGAGTATCCCGGCATCAACGTTCTCGCGACCGACACCGGCCGCTGGGATGAAGCCACTGGTCAGCAGGTGATGTCCAACTTCCTGGCCTCCTATCCGAACCTTGATGGCTATTGGACTCAGGACGGTATGGCGATCGGTGCTTTGCAAGCCGTGATGGCTGCTAACCCGGCCGAGTGGCCGCAGGGCGTGGGCGAAGGTCGCTGCCAGTATCTGCGTCTCTGGGAAGAAGCTCTTACGCTCAACCCCGAGTTCGACAGCATTGCTGTTGCCAATCACCCAGGCGTTTCTCCCACCGGTCTGCGCATTGCAGTGAATATGCTGCAGGGCAAGCAAGTGGATGAGAGCAAGCTGGGCGGCGCGAACGGTCTGTCGTTCGTGTTGCCTCTGGCGGCTGTGATCACATCCGAAAACCTCGATGAGGGTCTGGCGATGTGCGAAGGCCAGCCGGATGCTTATCTGCTCGACGACATTTTGACCGACGAGGAAGTCCTCAGCGAGTACTTCGTGCAATAAAAGAAAGATAACATGACCAAGTCGCTTTCTGCCCGCAACATTGTCAAGCATTACGGCGGCGTTGTCGCCCTCTCGGATGGAAATCTGGACGTCAACGCGCATGAGGTCGTGGCGCTGGTCGGGGCGAACGGAAGCGGCAAGAGTACGATGAGTAAGGTCATCAATGGAGTAGTTGTCCTCGATGGAGGGCAACTACTCCTTGATGACCATCCGGTTCAGTTTCCCTCCCCTCAAGCTGCTAAAAACGCAGGCATCTCCACGGTCTTTCAGGAGCTCAGCCTGATCCCGCAGATGACCATCGCGGAAAATATCTGGCTGACGCGCGAGCCGTTGAACAGATTTGGAGCGGTGGATCGGAAAGCAGTCAACACGCGGACTGAGGAATTGCTCGCGTTGTTCCAGGGGACCTACAAGACCGATCTCCATCCCGACGCGGCGGTTGCCGCGCTGCCTCCGGACGAGAAGCAGATCATCGAGATCCTGAAGGCCATCAGCTTCGACCCGTGGCTGATCATCCTCGATGAAGCGACCGCCAGCCTGGACAGCCGCCAGGTGCAGCGGCTCTTTGATCTGGTGGAAACGTGGAAGGAGGATGGCAAGGCGATTGTCTTTGTCTCGCACCGCATGGAAGAGATCTTTCGCATTGCCGATAAATTCACGGTTTTGCGCAACGGCAGAACCGTAGGCTCGGGGAATATCAAAGATATCAACGAAAAAGCACTGATCAAATTGATGATCGAAAAAGAGTCCGTACTCGGCTTCCTGCGTGGGGAGGCAAAATCGGATGAGCACGCGCAGGAAACCTCGCTCGAGGTGGAGAACCTGACCGCCGGCTATCTGCGCGGAGTCAGTTTCAAAGCGAACAAAGGTGAGCTGCTGGGGATCGGTGGCCTGCGCGGGCAGGGACAGCGTGACCTGCTGCATTCCCTGTTTGGCGATATTACTTATACCGGCAATGTCAGGCTGTTTGGTGAAGAGCTACATTTCAGGCACCCGCGCGATGCCATGCGCAAAGGCTTTGCTCTGGTGCCAGGTGAACGCGCAAAGGAAGGTCTTCTTTACATCCGTTCGATTCTAGATAATATGCTGCTTCCTTCGTGGAGACGATATGGGCTACCACTCAAGGTCACGAATGCGAAAAAAGATGCCACGCAGACCGGGTCAAGCCTGAACCTGAAGATGGCCGGCCTGGAGGCGCCTGTCAGCAGTCTCTCGGGTGGGAACGCGCAGAAAGTGGTGATCGGCAAATGGCTGATGCGCGAGCCGCAGGTGCTCTTGCTGGATGATCCGACCAAAGGCGTGGACGTGGGAACCAAAGCGGAGTTTTACGCTCTGCTCACCCGGCTCAGTGAGGAAGGCAAAACCATTCTCTTCTACAGCAGCGATGACGAGGAGCTGATCGGGTTATGTGACAGGGTGCTGGTCATTCATGATGGGATGATCCGCACTGAATTGTCTGGAAGCACTTTGACCAAGGAACGTTTGATCGCCGCCAGCCTGGGCGCTTCACATGCTCCGCAGGGAGGCACGCAATGAACCGATCGAGATGGGATGCTTTTACGGCGCGGCAGCCAGCTTTGTTTGCCCTGGTCCTTCTCGTGTTAGCGCTTGTCGTCAATTTGATCGTGCAGCCAAACATGTTTGCCAGAGACACCCTGAATAGCAACATGCGCGTTTTTTTGCCTCTCATACTTCTGGCCGTTGGGCAGGCAATCGTGATCCTTGGCGGCGGTATCGACATCTCGGTGGGCGGGACTGCGTCCATTGTGAACACAGTGCTGGCAACCCGCGTGGGGCTACAGGGTTCACCAGAAGACATGTGGAGATACGTATTTATTTCCCTGTTGATCGGGCTGCTGGCCGGAGCGATCAACGGGTTTTTTATCGCCTACTTGCGTTTGCAGCCCATCATTACGACATATGCCACCAGCTTTCTGTACGCGGGTCTGGCGCTGTTTGTGTTGCCGAACCCGGGCGGAGGCATCCCCGGGGACATTGCGGCGCTCTACAGGAGCTCGACGCCCCTGAGTCTGCCTCTGGCGTTTTATGTGATTGCGATTGTTCTTTTGATCTGGTTGTATTTTCGTTCCACTCGCTTTGGTAATTTTTTATATGCAGTCGGTGGCAAAGCAGAGGCTGCCTATGAGACGGCCGTGCCGGTCAACTGGGTGCAGTTCAGCACCTATGTGATCTCGGGGTTGATGGCAGCCTTTGCCGGGATCGCGCTCACCATGCTGAGCGGGTCTGGGAATGCCGACATCGGCAGCCCGATGACACTGAACTCGATCACCGCTGTGGTCATCGGCGGGAATGCATTGAGCGGCGGCGTGGGCGGCGTGGCCGGTCCTGTAATGGGGGCGATCACATTAGGTATCATTCAAAACATTATTTCTTTTGCCAGCATCGATACATGGTGGGAAACTTTCGTGAAGGCAACAATCATCGTACTGGCACTGGCAGCGCCCGGGATTGTCAATCTATTTCGGAGGAAAAGATCATGAGGCGCATATCCATTTCCCCGCCGGTAGCTGCCCTCATTCTGGCTGTTATTCTCTTCCTGTTATCTGGCCTATTGCCCAACGGGTTTGGCAGTGACCTGGACGTGGCGCGGGCGCAGGCACTTAACATTTTGCGCCTAGCCGTGTTTCTGGGCGTGATCGCTGCAGGCCAAACGCTGGTCATCATCAGCGGTTCTGAAGGGATCGATCTTTCCGCGGGGTCTGTGGTCACGTTGACCGCGATCCTGACATACATCTTCGTCAACGGCGCCAACGAGAGAGTCTTACCCGCGTTGCTCATGACCTTTGCCGTTGGTGCGCTGATTGGCTTTATCAACGGTGTGGGCATTACTTATCTGAAAATCTCTCCCTTTGTCATGACGCTTGGAATGGCGGGTGTGGTGACCGGCGCCATCATTGTTATCACGCATGGCAGTGTCACAGGCAAGGTCGCCCCGATTATGACCCGCCTGATCGCCCGTCCTCTCTCGCCGGACCTTCAGATTCCCAACGCCATCATTATCTGGATCCTGTTTGGGCTCCTGATGTGGCTGCTGCTCGAGCGGACCACCTTTGGCAAGAACTTATTTGCCATCGGTGTCAACCGCATCACGGCCAAGCTTTCAGGCGTGAATGTCACTGTTATGAATCTGTTGACCTATGCCCTCGCCGGAGCACTGGCCGGCTTTGGTGGGTTCCTGCTTGTCGGCAACACGGGTGTCGTGCATCTTCAATTAGGCCAGCCTTTCCTCTTCCCATCCATTGCGGCCGTGGCTGTTGGTGGCACGCTGCTCTCCGGTGGTAAAGGCAGCTACTGGGGCACGATGGCCGGCGCGATTGTGCTGACCCTCATCACCAGCCTGCTCACCACGATGCAGATGCCAGAGTCGGTGCGGCGCATGGTGCTGGGTGGGACGCTGTTGATTTTGATCTCGATCTACGGCCGCCAGAGATCGTTGAGGCAATAAAGCTCTATCGCGCTCCCGCAAAAGCATCGGGACGATGTGAGCGGAGGGATGAAACGCAGAGCGTTTCACTCCCGTAGACGAAGCGCGAGATTAATTATGAAGCGAGTTGTTAACTTAATACCTGCGCTCCCTGGCACCATCTGCCAGGACAGGTGTCGTCTGCGCTCCGCTCAGCGCGATATGCTTATAAAGGAGAAACCCATGAACGAAACAGTGAAAGTCGGTATGGTGGGGACTGGCTTTGTCGGCGACCTGCATCACGCCGCCTTCAAAGGCTGGGTGCACAACGCCGAAGTAGTAGCGGTCTCCAGCCCGAGCAATGCAAAGAAGTTTGCCGAGGAACACGGCATTGCCAATCACTACAGTGATTATCGCGAGATGTTGAAGGATCCCGAGATCGATGTAGTTGACATCGGTATTCCCAATGATCTGCACCATCAGGTCGTGGTGGATGCGGCCCGGGCGGGAAAGCACGTCATCATCGAAAAGCCACTGTGCATCACACTGGACCAGGCCGACGAGATGATCGAGGAATGCAAGAGGGCCGGCGTCCTGTTGATGTATGCCGAAGAATTGTTATTTGCTCCCAAGTATGTGCGCGCGAAAACGTTGATCGACGAAGGTGCCATTGGCGAGCCGTTCCTTGCCAAGCAATCGGAAGAGCATCCGGGCCCTCACTCGCCCTGGTTCTGGGACGTGAACCGCTCGGGCGGCGGTGTGATGCTCGATATGGGCTGCCATTCGATCGAGTACACGCGCTGGGTACTGGGCAAACCGAAGGTCAAGAGCGTGACCGCGTTCATGGGGACATATATCCATCAGGGCAGAACCAAAGGCGAAGACCACTCCTATGCCATCATCGAGTACGAAGGGGACAAGATCGCCATGATCGAGAACAGCTGGGCGAAGGGCGGCGGCGTGGATGACCGTTGCGAGATCTACGGCAAGAAGGGTCACACCCGCGCCGACCTGCTGCGCGGCAGCTCTCTGCTCACATATTCTGAAGAAGGTTATGGCTATGCTGTTGAGAAAGCCGGGCAGACCAAAGGGTATACCTTCACCATGTTCGAGGAGATCTGGAACTATGGCTTCCCGCAGGAGATGCAGCACTTCGTCAACTGTGTGCAGGGCAAGGAATCACCCATGGAAACCGGCGAGGATGGCCGTGAAGTGTTGAAGATCATGTATGCTGCTTACCAGTCCGCGGGCGAGGGACGCAAGATCGAGTTCCCTTATGATCCGCCGAAGGTGAGCAAGCCGATCGATTTGTGGAAGAAAGTCTAGAAGATAGACCCTAAGGGTTTTTCTGGCTGCTCGAGATAATCTCTTTGCAGAGAATACTTCTGCTACAGCGGAAAATGATTTCATCAACCAAACCCTTAGGGTCTCAACAAAATATGTCGAAGTTTTGGAGTCCAAGCTATGCGCTTAAACAGTAAAACAATTACCTACGAACAACTCGCGAAAGTGATCGATCACTCGCTTCTGCGACCGGAGCTTACAGAAGCTGATGTGCTGGCAGGCTGCGAGCTCGCAGCACGTTATCACGTTGCAACCGTCTGTGTAAAACCGAGCGATGTAACACTGGCAAAGGAAGCACTGAAGGATTCGGATGTCATCGTCAGCACGGTAGTCGGTTTCCCGCACGGGAGCAGCGTGACCTCGATCAAGGTTGCCGAAGCCCAGCAAGCCATGGACGATGGTGCGCTGGAGCTGGATATGGTCATCAACATCGGGAAATTGCGCTCGGGCAAATATGATTATGTGCGTGAGGATATCAAAGCCGTCTGTGACGCGGCACATGCGCGTGGTGTGAAAGTCAAAGTTATCTTTGAGAATGCTTATCTCACCGATGAAGAAAAGATCACGGCTTGCAAGCTGAGTGAAGCCGCTGGCGCAGACTGGGTCAAGACTTCGACCGGTTTTGCCTCGGGCGGCGCGACACTGGATGACTTGCGTTTGATGCGCGCCCATGTCAGCGAGCACATTCAGGTCAAGGCGGCGGGCGGGGTGCGCACCTTACCTGCACTGCTCGATGTGATCGATGCCGGTGTCACTCGCTGCGGCGCGACCGCGACCGCTACCATCCTCGATGACTTCAAGCGGATGAAAGAGGGTGAGCCCCTCGCGGCGTCCAAGGCTGAGTCCGGTTCAGGCAGTTACTGAAATAAATCGACCCTAAAGGTTTTTTTGCCGGATTAGAAACCCGTTCAGCCAGAAAAACCTTTAGGGTCTCATGTGGAGGAAGAGACACTCTATGACCAAACAGCTCACCAAACAGACCATCGGCGTCGGTGTGGCGGGGACTGGCTTCATCGGACCTGCGCATATCGAGGGCTTGCGCCGCAACGGCATCAATGTGTTGGGGTTGGCAGAGAACACGCGCGAGAAAGCCGAAATGAGATCCAGGGAGCTTGGCATCCCGCGCCTCTACGGTTCCCTGGACGACATGCTGGCAGATCCTGATATCGATGTTGTTCACCTGGCTACACCGAACTATCTGCATTATCCCCATGCCAGAGCGGCGTTGCTGGCCGGTAAACATGTAGTCTGTGAAAAGCCGCTTGCCATGACCTCTGCAGAGTCGGGGGAGCTTGTGCAACTGGCCGCGGAGAAGGGATTAGTCAACGCGGTCAATTTCAACATTCGCATGTATCCGCTAGCGCAGCAGGCCCGGAGCATGGTGCAGAGTGGTGAGCTGGGAGATGTCTTTATCCTGCAAGGTTCCTATCTTCAAGATTGGCTGCTCTTGCCCACGGATTGGAACTGGCGGCTGGAGCCGAACCTGGGGGGCACGCTACGCGCGGTTGGCGACATTGGCTCTCACTGGCTGGACCTGCTGACCTTCATCACCGGTTTACAGGTGGAGGAAGTGTACGCAGATTTCAAAACCTTCCATCCCATCCGCAAGAAACCGACTAAGCCTCTGGAAACGTACACGGGCAAAATGCTCACACCCGAAGATTACGTCGACCAACCCATCAACACGGAAGATTATGCGGCGATCATTCTGCATTATGAAAACGGTGTGCGCGGTGTGCTGACCGTGTCACAGGTTTCCTCCGGGCGCAAGAACCGTCTGTTCTACGAGATCAACGGATCGAAGTCCTCGCTCGCCTGGGATTCGGAACGGCCGAATGAGTTGTGGATCGGCCAGAGATCTGGACCCAACCAGACGTTGATGAAAGACCCGTCGCTCTTATCGCCTGAGGCGCGTGCGGTCACGTCGTATCCTGGCGGCCACAATGAAGGCTTTCCCGATACGTTCAAGCAGCTTTACGCCAAAGTCTATCACTACATTCTGTCTGGTGATTTCAACAAGACACCCGACTTCCCGACCTTCGCCGATGGTCATTACGAAATGCAGCTCTGTGAAGCCATCGAGCGCAGCGCGCGAGAGAAAGCTTGGGTAAAAGTCAAATAAATTAAACGTCCCGAAGGTTTGAACAGCCCGACAAATTTTTCGGAAGAAAACCTTCGGGACGTTTATGAAAAGGAGGCATATATGAAACTTGGATTCTTAACCGCCGCATTGCCCGGCAACACTCTGGAGCAAGCTGCTAAATGGGGTGCGGAAAGCGGCTTTGAGGCAATTGAGATTGCATGTTGGCCGCTCGAAAAAGCGACACGTCGCTACGCAGGCGTTACCCATATTGATGTCAACGATCTTGACAAAGCCAAAGCGAAAGAAATCCGCACAATGCTGGATGATTGCGGCCTGACAATTTCTTCGCTTGCATATTATCCCAACCCGCTTCACCCTGAAGCAGAACATCGTGAGAGGGTGATTGGTCATCTTAAGAAGGTGATCGAGGGTGCAGCAATGTTGGAAGTGCCGATCGTTGGAACGTTCGTCGGCAAAGACAAGAACAAAACGGTCCCGCAAAATTTAGAAGATTATGCCAAGGTCTGGCCGCCAATTGTGAAATTCGCCAGGGATCATGGCATCAAGATTGCCATCGAGAACTGCCCGATGCTCTTCACATATGACGAATGGCCCGGCGGCAACAACCTGGCCAGTACGCCCACCATCTGGCGCAAGATGTGGGAGATCATCCCCGATGATAATTTCGGCTTGAACCTCGACCCGTCGCATCTTATCCTGCAAATGATCGATTATGAGCGCGTAGTGCGTGAGTTTGCCGATAAGATCTTTCACGTGCATGCGAAGGATTTGCACATCGACCCCGAAGGTTTATATAACCACGGTGTGCTCTCGCAGGGCATGGGCTGGCAGATCCCGCGTTTACCGGGGCTGGGTGATATCGACTGGGGCAAATTCATCGGGGCATTGATCGCGGCGCACTACGATTATGTAGTCAGCATTGAGCACGAGGACCGCAACTTTGAAGGCGACGAGGAGCTGATCAAGCGTGGCTTTTACCTTTCACGCGATGTGCTCAAGCCGTTCATTCACTAAAAGATCGTGAGCTCTCTCATCACTTACTCACCCCTCTCCAATTGTTGGAAAGGGGTGAGTTTATGAAAAGTTTTGTGTTTGGGTGACAGTTGTACCGCCGACCCGCAGCATAACTGCGGGATGGCATAGGTGACATTCATGAAAAAATACATCGGTTGCGATCTTGGGGGAACGAACCTGCGCGCCGCGATCGTTGACGTGGAAAACGGCGCGGTGCTACATCAAATGGGCATTCCTACGCTGGCGCGCGAGGGGCACGACGCCGTGATGAAGCGCATGGCAGATCTGTTCCTGCAGGTGATTGACTCTGCAGGGATGAAAAAGGCGGAGATCGGCGGCATTGGCATCGGTGTGCCGGGTGTGTTGGACCTCGAAAAGGGTGAGACTCTGTTTCTTCCCAATCTCCCCGGCACCTGGCCCCACATTCCATTACAGAACAGAATCACGGAACTAACCGGCCTTCCCACGGCGCTGCTCAATGATGTACGCGCCATTACCAACGGCGAATGGCGCTTCGGGGCCGGCCGCGGCGTGGACACGGTCGCTGTGTTCGCGATTGGCACGGGCATCGGTGGCGGCCTCGTGATCAACGGCCAGCTTCACCTCGGCATCGGCGGCACGGGCGGAGAGTTGGGTCACTCGATGATCGATTACAACGGCCCGATGTGCGGGTGCGGGAACAGGGGCTGTCTTGAAGCCTATGCCTCGGGTCCGGCGATCGCTGCGATGGGATTGAAAGCCGTCACGCAGGGATTGACGACGCGCCTCGGTGAGATGTGCGATTATGACTTGAACAAGATCACGCCGAAGCTGATCGCGCAGGCCGCGCTGGCTGGTGATGAAATTGCCAAAGACATCTATGAGCGGGCAGGGTTCTATCTTGGTATCGCGGCCGCGAATGTTGCTGTGGCAATTGGTCCGCGGCGCATCATTATCGCCGGTGGCGTCTCGCAGGCTGGCCACCTTCTGCTCGTGCCCATCCGCCGCACGCTGCGCGAGCGCGTCACTGTGATGCCTGTTGAACAGGTAGAAGTCGTCCCATCGCAATTGGGGGATAATGCAGGTGTGATCGGCGTGGCATGCTGGGTGGCACAGTCAGCATAAGGATAGCAAAGATTTGCCACCGAGTCACACACCTGCCCTGGCGGGCGGTCCAGGGGAGACACAGAGAGTTTTTTGGTCTCCGTGACTTTGTGCCTCCGCGGCTTAGCCTCCTCCGGATGTTATAATCCTCCAAATGCGTAGACAACATTTCATAGTATTGATCCTGGGCATCGTGGGCTTGTGCGCGCTGGCCGGGATTGTGTATACCCTTCCGCCGGTCCATGAGCGCCTCGCCTGGCGTGTGGATAATCTGCGTGTACAGATCAGGCGCTTCCTCAACCCACCCGAGGAGGTCGTCTTCGTGCCGCAGGAGCAGGTGGATGCCATTGTGCAGGGAACCTTGACCGCACAGGCTCTCGCCCCCACGGTGACTCCCATCCCGGCGATCACGGAAACCCCGCTCCCTTCGCCTGTGCCCAGTCCTACGCTGGGCCCCATCCCCGCGAGCGCCAAGCTGGAGGGCATCCGCCACGAGTACCAGCAGTTCAACAACTGCGCTCCGGCCAGCCTTTCGATGGTGATGTCCTTCTGGGGCTGGACCGGGGATCAGTTCCAGACCCGTGCCTACTTGCGCCCAAGCTTCGAAATCGATGATAAGAACGTCAACCCGTTTGAGTTGGTCAGCTACGTGGAACAAAACACCGCTTACGACGCGTTGTGGCGCGTGGGCGGTAACCTCGAGACCCTCAAGCGCCTCCTGGCGGCCGGCTTCCCGGTGCTGATCGAGAAGGGACTCGACCCACACGATGATGCCTGGCTGGGTCATTATCAGATCCTCAGCGGCTATGACGACACCTCTGGTCAGTTCCTGGTATACGACTCTTACGAAGGTCCGCCGCAGGCCTATGGCGTTTCCTATGATGTGATCGCGCAGTTCTGGCGACATTTCAACTACGTTTATATGGTCGTCTTCCCACCGGAGCGCGCGGCGGAGGTGCATACCATTCTGGGCGCGCAGAGCGATCCGCAAGTCAATTTTCAATCTGCCGCTGAGCTGGCGCTGCAGGAAGCCAACAGCCTCACCGGGCGCGAGCAGTTCTTTGCCTGGTTTAACAGGGGGGCCAATCTAGTCTATCTTCAGGACCACGCAGGCGCCGCCCAGGCCTATGACACAGCCTTTTCTCTTTACGCAGCCCTGCCACAGGAGGAACGCCCCTGGCGGTTGCTGTGGTATCAGGATGGACCTTACGCTGCGTATTACCATGCGGGGCGCTACCAGGATGTGATCAACCTGGCGCAAAGCACGCTGGTAAATGTAGACAAGCCGGTGCTGGAAGAAACCTATTACTGGCGCGGTATGGCCAAAGCCGCCCTGGGAGATCAGCAGGGAGCTCTCGAAGATCTGCAGCGGGCCCACGCGCTCAACCCCAACTCCACCCCCGCTGGAACAGACCTGCAAAGGATCAGTACGTCTGGTTAGGAGAAGGATGTCTATCGCGGCGGGTAGAAAACCGACCAGAATCTACAGATCCACCGACGATCTCGAGCCCGGGGATTTTCATTCGCTTTACAAGGGATTCAATTCACCCGTCGCCGAGCTCGATTGCGGCAAGAAGTGCGCACCTCACAACCCGAGCGGTAAGCCCTTCTGCTGTGACATTTGCCATGCCGTTCCGGCGGCGTACAGGAGTGAGTGGAAGTATCTCAGGCAGAATACCGACCTCTGGCACAAGTGGGAGGGCAACGAGTGTGGAGATGCAGCCTCCGGCGAGCGTGAGCGTTTGAACTCCACGACCCCTGCCAATATGCTCCTGTTAGCCTGCCTCGGTCCTGCCCAATGCCAGCGCCCCTTCCGTGCCTTGAGTTGCCGGCAGTTCCCGTTCTTCCCCTATGTCACCTCGGACTATCGGTTTATCGGTCTGGCGTATGAGTGGGAGTTTGAAGCAAAATGCTGGGTGATTAACAACCTCTCACAGGTCGCACAGAACTATCGGGAGGAGTTCATCCGCACCTATGACAGGCTATTCTCCCTGTTCCAGGAGGAGTTCGAGCAATATGCCTATCATTCCGAGCTCCTGCGCGCGGAGTTTGCGGGGCGCAATCGTCGTTTCCCGCTCCTGCACCGCAATGGAAAGTATTATCTGGTGAGCGCGTTCAGTGAGCGCCTACGGCAGGTGCAGCCAGAGCGCCTGCCGAGCTTCGGCATCTACAGAGATCTGGTTTCGCAAAACTCCTGACAACCCGTTTGATCTGGTTCTGCGTACAAAAAAGCCGCTCGAAAAGAGCGGCTTTCTGCTTACGTCCGTTAGGATTTTTCGTTGTGGGTTCTTCACACGCGCGACATATCTGCGCTGACAGAAGTAGGGGATAAACGCACAGCAGAAAAATTGGAGTCGGCGCTGGGCTCAATCACCAGCTTGATGGCCGTCCGGACCTTGTCATCGATGGTCACATCCGAGAATTCGGGCACACAGCTCACGAAAATTCCATCGTTTTTGAGGTATCCGGTGGCCAGCACAAGCGCTTTCACGGCCTGATTGAGGGCGCCTGCACCGATGGCCTGCACTTCGGCGCGGTGGTGTTCACGTACCACACCTGCGATGGCTCCAGCAACGGCTGAGGTGCGTGAGGTGGCAGAAACTTTGATCATCGTCATGTCGAGTCTCCTGACTGTAAATGTGGGTTGAATTTTGCGAATGTTCTTCCATACCTCGCAAATTGTATGTACGTATTGTATAAAGAACCCACAGGGATTGCCATAGGCCTGTACTTTGCTTCTATAGATATTTGTACCGATTTCTGCAAGCATCATCACCCGCATTCATTCAGAAATAGTCATCGTGGACGACCTATCGCATGTTCCACATCGCAGCATTCCATAGAATGTAAGTAATGTTGGACTGGCGGAATTTCAACCCGTTCTATAAGTCAAGGTTGTGCAGCGTATAGCAAATCGTGCAATTGTATGGACAAGTGGTGGGGATAGTCCTACTTGAACTGCCTCAGGCGCTGCGCTACCATTGTTCCGGTGCGCTCCAAAGTAAAACTTAATTGCTGCTAGAAACGAGGCCGGGTTACAGAGCTGGCAGCATCCCTGATCTGTTCCAAAATCAGAAAGTTAATAATTTAAGTGAATGAGAGGACGTATGCAGAAGAAAGTGTATCTCATATTGGTCCTGGTAATTGCGCTTGTGCTCGGGGTATGGACGGCTTCGCCCGCTCTCAGTTCAGCAGCGCAATTTGCACCAGCCCAAAATTCAGACGAATGCCGTCAGAGCGCGGATCAGTTGACCGGAGCCCTGGCGGAAATCCCCCAGGTGGATAACCGTATCCGCCAGATCTGTGACTTCAATGTCCGCCTGGACCAACTGAACGAGAATATCTCTGAATCTGATCGGATGTTCGTCGAGCACGCCATCATCGGCAATATGCTCGAGATCCAATCCCTTGAGTACGCGTTGCAGCGGGTGACCAACCCCGAGTACCGCGGCCTGATCGAGGTGATGATCGCCATGCACACGCATGACCTCGATGCGGCTCTCAGCGTCGCTGAAAGATTGGATATCGACACGGAATTCGACCTGACCGAGGTTCACGTCTACCCCCAGACGCCCGAGTTCGACCTGGGCATCCGCCGTGTGAACCTGGAAGCCAAGTTCCTTGACCCGCTGATGATGGCCGGAGGCGGTGGTCCGATCGGAACCCCGACCGTCGTCCCCACCGATGGAACCGGCACCCTCATCCCGACCACGGGCACGGCTACGCTGGTTCCAACCACTGATGGAACGGGCACAGTTACTCTGGTCCCGACGATAGACGCCACCGGCACGCCCACAGTCATCCCCACGGATGGGACTACGACGGTGACGGCCAGTTCCACGCTTGTGGCGACCGACACAGCTACGCTCGTTCCCACTTCGACAGCAACGGATACGGCGACCGCCCTCCCCACTCTGACGGCGACAGACACGGCAACCGCGATCCCCACGGTGGACACCGGTACTGCCACCACTGTTCCGCCAACTCTTCCCCCTGGCGGTGGGGTCAGCCCCAACTTTGACATGGTCTCAGTGCACATTATTGAAGATATGCACGTGATGCATGTATCGACCGGTCTGGCCGCCCAGCGCCTGGTGCAGAACGATGAAATCCGCGCCATGGCCAAACACGCCACGGATGTCGCCGGACTGCATCTGCTGTTGCTGCATGATCTGAAGCACCGCCTGTTTGATAACTATACTCCTCCGACTCCGGAGATCCAGAAGGAATACCAGTCGCCGCGCCGCTTTGAGCCCGCCGGTGACTAAATAAGCAATAGCACGAATAATATGTATGTTTACCTGGTATTTTTCGGGTAAACGTATCAGAGTACCACAGGAGCGCACAACCCGCTGGGACCGGCTCGATCATCAGAGCCGGTCACCAGCGGATTTTATTTGACCGTTCCCCTTGCTTCTTACCTCTTACTTTTTAGTTATCACGCTTTCTTCTCCAACAAGCCCTCTGCCATTTCCAACAGTGCCCCGTGCTCCTCCGCGCTGATCAGCTCCTGTCTTTCCAGCGTATCCAACAAATCTTCCAGTTCAGCGATCGTGACTTCACCCAGCCGGATCATCTTCTCAACCACTACGTAGGAATCCGAAGTTTCCATGGGCAAACTCCCTGTATATCTGCTAAACGTTTCGCGTCTTTACCAGTTAGTATCGCGCAAAACAGGTCGGTGAGTCAAGCGCCTGGAGAGGGAACAGCAGTCATTCTCAAATCAATGTCAGACAAGGATTTTGAACCGCGAAGAACACCAAGAAAATCAACCATCTTTGCGAGCGTTGCGCCCTTAAGGGTTCGGGTTCGATCCGTCCGGGTTTGCAATGCGACGCGACATTGAGACAGCCCTGCCGAGTGAGCAGGGTTGTCTGGTTAACTCATCAATATGTGCTATAATAAATTTAATTACATTTCAAAATGCGCTCTTGCTGAAGGCGGCACACATAACGAGCGCTCCTTAAAAATTTCCCACCGAACTATCAACGTTATATTTCTTTGCAGCTATGTTTCCATGTCCTTCCGTGGAATCATAGTTCATCGACGTTACGTATATTTTTGTGTTTCTTTAGTCATGTTCAGTGCTTTTTCTTCGAGTAGGATGGAATCTGAAATCAATCTTTTGAATGCAGCTCGAACGATGGATCCCGATGCACTTGTCAAGATCTTCGATCGTTACGCGCCTATTGTTTTCAAATATGCGTTACGCTTGTGCGGCGATCCGGTGTTGTCAGATCATATTGTGGGGGATGTCTTTGTCAATCTTTTGGATCAATTTTCGTTGGGGAGTGGACCAAAGTCAAATCTGCGCTCGTATCTCTTTCAGACGGCATTACACCTGGTGATCAATGAGGTACGCTATTCCCACACTAGAACTCCGTTGGAAACGGCCACGGCGCTTGCGAAGGATAAGCGAGCTACCGATCGGAGTCTGGAATCACGACTCCTGTACAAACACGTGTTGCGCGTCATCCAGAACGAGTTAACGGACGATCAAAGGTATGTGATCACGCTGCGATTCTTTGAAGGCTTGAGCATTCGTGCGACCGCGGCGATCACAGGTAAAACTATAGCAAATGTGAAGGTGATCCAGAATCGGGCGATCACGGCCATGCAAAGATCGATAGCCTAGCAGAAGCACCATACAGCTCTCTTGTTTTCGAGGGCGATTCAGGCTCAGAGTTACGTTCCCGCTGTGAGGCGCCATGAACAATAGTAGGTAAATCCCCCATCTGACAATTTTTGTTCGTTGATATACTTGGTCTGCTTCAAACAGGCTAGCGCACTCTACGAGGCTGCCTGCATTGCACTTTCCCCTTATCATCGCCGTTACAAAAGCTGCCGTAGGAACTGCGTTTCCGCATATTTAGCCATAATGAAGGGCCTATTCCCGTTACGAACACGTATGGATTCCGAATTTGCAAAAGCTATGGACACTGAGAATACACTTCTGGATGCTGCGAGAAGGATGGACGAGAAGGCACTGGTCAAGATCTTTGACCTGTACTCGGCTTCTTTGTTCAACTATGTCCGGCGCCTGTGCAGCGATCCCGTGATCGCAGATCATATTGTGGGAGATGTCTTTGCGAAACTACTGGAACAACTGTCAGCGGGGAAGGGTCCAAAATCCAATCTGCGTGCCTATCTCTACCAATCGGCTTATCATCAATTGATCGACGAGGCGCACAATTCACATCGCTGTGCTCCACTGGAAATTGCCGAATCGCTTCGACCCGAGGCTCGCTCCGCATTTCTAAGCCTGGAAGATCAGATCATGTTTCAGCAGATCCTGCATGCCATCCGTGATGAGCTGACCGGCGATCAACGACATGTAATTTTTTTGCGTTTCTTCGAAGAGTTCAGCCTGCAGGAGACCGCAGTGATCCTGGGCAAGAACATCAACCATGTCAAAGTCATTCAGAGTCGCGCCCTTGCGGCGCTTCGTAGAGCGGTCGAGCGGCAGGAAATCAATCAAGTTATGGCGTCTTCGAGGATCAGAAGTTTTTCTAAAGTTCTGGGGATTTGGTAAGAGTGATGATCATTGCAATCATGCGCTGGCCACGTCATTAATAAAGCGCGTGGTCGAGTCCGTTATATTTCGGTTTCAAATTTGAAGAGATAGAGAAACTATAAGGCTGATTAGAGAGCCGGGCTCTTCAGGATGCTCTTGTTCCAGGTGAGCTCGAGCAAGGTCTCATGCTCCAGAGTGGTGATCTGTTCCTGCCTCCGCAGGCTATCAAGCAAGTGCTCGAGCTCAGAGAGCTTGACTTCCCCCAGGTGGATCATCTGCTCGATCGCAACGTACGAATTCGATGTTTCCATTAGTTTTTCCCTCTACTTGTAAAGCCACAAATACAAACAATGAATGCGTGCCTGATATGTCTACATCCAGCATGACACAATTTGCCTTCTGCAGCATGGATGATTTCCCTACTTTGACCGCCTCAACAAATTCCTTATACTAGCATTACATAATATGTTTGATCGTCTAAAGGGGGAAAACCGTCACAGGCGACTTCCAAGAAAAATCGATGAACATCCCTCGATAACGTTTGCCCTTTTAATTAATAAGTACGAATGGAAGCTTGAATGATCACTGTTCTGCTCGTGGACGATAATGCGCTGTTTCGGGAAAGCTTGCATTCCATGCTCGCGGTGGCAGAGGATATCCAGGTTGTCGCCTCCGCGTCCAGTGGGATGGAAGCGCTGGACCATGCCAGCCTCTCCTGCCCCGATATCACCGTGATGGATATTTCGATGCCGGTGATGGACGGAATCGAAGCAGCCAGAGAGATGCGTAGCCGCTGTCGTTCCACGCGGGTGATGATGCTTTCCATATTTGATCAGCCCGAGTACATCCAGCGCGCTCTGGATGTGGGCGCGGTGGGCTATGTTCTTAAGGATCGAGTCTTCCAGGATCTGTTGGCTGCCATCCGCGCGCTCTATCAGGGAGGGCAGTATTTTAGCAACGGGATCGCCTCCATTGCACAGCACTATAGGAAGCAAGACGGGAATCTCCCCGAGATGTGAGAAACAGGCAAGGGTCGTTCTGTGACAGATTTGCCACGATGTGGGGATATTAATTCAAGGTACTTCATCGCATAGAGATGAATTGCACAATCGAAAGTTGCCTCACCGGAACTGCGCCAGCCATTAAGAGTGATAGCGATTTGTAAGGTTTTGAGCAGCCTGGTTATTGTAGAATGTAATTGCTCGTCGTCAGGGTGCCCCCCTCACTCTGATGGCGAGCATTTTTGTTTCCCTTACCAGGGGGTGTTTTACCCAAACCCCCGGATGGAAACCAGTATCTGCGAGGTGCGTTGTAAACAGTCTCTTGCGGGCACTGAATATGACAAACATCATCCTAATTTAGGAGCAATACAACTAACGTGAGTCGCAGGTATCCGTATAATAAGCACGAAAGCAGGGCCGGGCTGAAACATCCAAATACACTGTACCTTTCATAGCTCATCGCTCCTTCATCAACGACACTGTACCCCATCCCGCTGCGTCACACTGCCTCTCCCTGCCTTTCACCATCGATGACAACCAATCTGGTATCCAACGTGCCTGTCATCTCGAAAGCCGTCCCAGACTGGGGCGGCTTTTTGTTCGTCATACCGCACAAGGCGTCCCATGATCTGGAACAAATGCTTTTCCACCACCGTCCCATAGGCAAATACGAAAAACTATCCACCACGGTCTTCGATTATGAACATCTGTCAAAACCACTGGCACGAACTTAAGAATGCTGTACGCCAGCGCGGCTTGTGGCCTCTGGTCACTCCCGCCGGATATCTCGCTGCAGAAACCCCCGAGGAGATCCTCGAGCTCAACGCGGCGCAATTCAACTTCGACCCGCTCATGGCTGTCAGCCTGATGCTCTCAGAACAGGCTCGTGCAGCATTTGGGTCCGCCCTGGCCACGGGCGTCCATTGTCCGCTCTGCGAAGTGGACCAGAACCTGGGCGATGGCATTTCCCTCGACTGGATTGACACCGACACCGACCTCATCCTCCACATCTGCCGCGACCGCCACCTGGTAGCGGTGGACGAGTTTTGATCCCCACCGCCCCTAACCGGGCACCTCTCCCAAATCCGACTCTATAAATAGGGTAGGTGTTGTAACACCACGCTTCTCCATACGTCATGCAATATATTACAAAGTGCCGCAGCATGAGACAAGCGGTAGACTTAATTCCAAAGACAGTTACTGGTAGAAAGGAATTCTCGAATGACAGCTGCCTGGTCCCGCACGCCTCCCCTGATCCAACGACATCCGAATAACCCCATTCTGGGCGCCGCCGATTGGCCGTATCGCGCCAACACCATCTTCAACCCCGGAGCGACCATACTCCCCGATGGAACCACTCTATTGCTCTGCCGTGTGGAGGATATGCGTGGTCATTCCCACCTGACGGTTGCCCGCTCGAAGGATGGCATTACCAATTGGGAGATCGACCCGGAACCCACGTTCGTGGCAGATCCGGCCGGTCATCCTGAGGAAATATGGGGCGTGGAGGATCCCCGCATCACGTATGTGCCAGAGCTGGAGCAATATGCGATCCTCTACACCTCCTACTCGCGCGGTGGTCCCGGTGTCTCGATGGCGCTGACGAAGGACTTCCGCACGTTCGAGCGGCTCGGCGTGGTCATGCCGCCCGAGGACAAGGATGCCGCTCTGTTGCCACGTCGCATCAACGGAGAATGGGCGCTCATCCATCGCCCGGTCGGCTTCATGGGCGCGCACATGTGGATCTCGTATTCCAATGACCTCAAACACTGGGGCACGCACAAGCTCATGCTCGAAGCCCGCCGCGGCGCCTGGTGGGATGCCAACAAGATCGGCCTGTGCAACCCACCGATCGAGACGCCGCGCGGCTGGTTGGTGATCTATCACGGCGTGCGCACCACGGCATCCGGGTCGCTCTACCGCCTGGGGCTGGCGCTCTTCGATCTCAATGCGCCTGAGGTCTGCCTGATCCGGGGAGATGAGTGGATCTTCGGCGCAGAGGAAGGCTACGAACGCGTCGGCGACGTGGGCAACGTCGTCTTCCCCTGCGGCCACGTGGTGGAGCCAGACGGCGATACCCTGCGCCTGTATTATGGTGCTGCCGACCACTACATTGCCCTGGGGACCACGAGCGTCAGTGCTCTCATCAACTGGCTCGACACGCACGGCCGCCCCTATATGGTGCGCCGCCAGGGCGGCGAAGGCCAGGAGCCATATTTGAATCACGATCAAAGGTCATAGAATCCTTAAGTATGTCACTCTGAGTGAAACGACTGAAGTATTCTGGCAATCATCCATACAGAAAAGCGGCGGACCATCCGGTCCGCCGCTCCTATTACCTATGATCTATTCTTCATGATCCGCTCTACACCGCCCTCGGATACTTCGCCGCCTCAGAGGTGGATTTCTGTCCGTTAGACTTCTGCTTGAGCGGCACCTGGTTCTCCGCCGTGAACTGTTTCATTTCCAGCAGAGACTGCACAAACGCCAGCGTGGATTCTGCACCCTGATTTTCGTTCAGGCGATCGATGTGCAGCCCATCGCGGCAACCGCCGGTCGCCTTATCATACATCGAGACACCCAGGGCATTGCGTCCGAGGAACCATTCGAAGGACTGTACAGCATACGTATACCACTGCAAATCCTTCGTCACCCGGTACGCCTCCAGGCAGGCCGAGAGCAGAGCATGCACTTCCACCGGCTGCTGATCGAAATAAGAGATCGTTCCGCCCTTGCTGTAGAAACCCTGGTTGCCGATCGGCATAATCCAGCCCTGGTCAGACTGCTGGATCTCCACGAGCCATGCCAGAGATGCGAGCCCCACCTGAATAGCTTCCTGGTCCTGGTTGCTTTCACCGTATTGGAGAAGCACCTGGGATAAAACCGGGTTGCAATACGTCACACTATCCTCGAACCAGGGCCAGTTATCGGTCCGGTTCTCGCGGAAGAGCTTCAACAGGTTTTGCACCAGTGTATGTTGCACCGTCAGCACGGCCCGGTCGCCGGGGAAGCGCCGCAAATAGCGCTGAATGCCAAGCAGCGTAAAGCCCCAGGCACGCGGGCTGGTAAATTCGGTCACGGCGGGGATGGCGGCTTCAAATAAGCGCACGGCCATACCCTGTAGCCCTTCCCGTTTGGAGCGGGACAGCACCGTGCCCAGTGCCCACAGCGCCCGTCCGTGGCTGTCTTCGGAGCCCACGTCTTCCAGCCAGCGGCGGTCATAATCCATAAAGTTACGGAAGCGCCCGGTCTCCGCGTTGAACGCGTGCCACAGGAATGCCATATACCGGTGCCCCAGCTCCTGCACACGGATCCAGGAGGGCTGCTCTGCCTCTGTCTTTGAGAGGTGAGCCAGCTCTTCCAATTGCACCGAAACCATCAGGGCCCGGGCATTGTCGTCGGTGGTGTAGCCCTCGTTGTAATTCGGAACGCTGAACACAGCATGCTGGTACATACCGGTGCCATCGGTCATCCGCTCGATGTGGTCAAGCTTCAACATCGGGGCTTCCTCGGCCTGTTCTTCGGGATACGTATCCACCGTCATCAGGTAGTGCTCGGTGAAGTGCTGCTGGCGGGCGCGGTCGAAGCTCTCGCGGTAACTCTGAGCCACTGCCGGCCAGATCATATTCCGGCCATACATGTACGCTCGCTTGCGCATGGTATTTGCTTCGGCTTCATTATCCAGCAGGTACAGGATCTTCTCTGCGATGGCTGCCGAATCCCGGAAGGGGACAAGTAAACCGCGTCCATCGGCCAACAATTCTTTCGCGTAGCGATAAGGGGTCGAAATGACAGCCTTGCCCGCGCCCACCGTGTAAGCCAGCGTGCCGGAAACAACCTGTTCCGGGTCCAGGTACGGCGTAATATAAATGTTCGCCGCACCGATAAATTCTTTCAGATCTTTCAGGGTCACGAACTGGTCGTAGAAGAGCACGTTGTTCTCGATCCCCAGCTCGCGGATACGGGACTGGAGTCCTTCACGATACGACTCGCCTTCCGTGGCTTTGACATGCGGGTGAGTGGCTCCCAGCACCAGATACAACAAATCAGGGTAGCGCTCCACAACGGCAGGCAGTGACTCGATCACGTATTCGAGACCTTTGTTGCGCGAGAGCAGACCAAAGGTCATTAGCACGGTCCGCCCCTCGGCGCCAAACTTGTCCTTATGGAAGCCGGGATCTACAAACGGCACATCATGGATGCCGTGCGGAATAAAATCGATCTTGTGTTCGGGCACACCGTAGATGCGCATGAGATCGTTGCGGGAGTGCTCGCTCATCACCACGATACGGTTCGAGAGACGCGCCACCTCGCGCAGCACCTCATGCTGCTCGGGGGTGGGCTTCTCAAGCACTGTGTGCAGCGTGGTCACCACCGGCGCGTTTACATTGCGCAGCAGGGTCAGGACATATCTGCCCCATTTGCCGCCGAAAATACCAAACTCGTGTTGCAGGCTGATGGCGTCCACCGCGTGCTGGTTCAGGAAGTTAGCGGCGCGCTCATAGTCGAATAAGTTGTTCTCGCGGAGCTCATAGCGCACCTTCTCGGCGTACGGATAGCCCTCGGGCACATCATTCATAGCAATGACCATATTCTGGATGTCGGGGAACTCCTCAGAAAATGCATCTGAGAGATCTGTTGTGAACGTAGCAATCCCGCACTGACGCGGCAGGTAATTACCGATGAAAGCCACCCGCTTAAGGTCCGGGATAAAATTCATTTCCATACGTCTTTTCTCCAAACTTAATAGATTTCTGATGCCAGACGGGCATGATCCTGCCAAGTCGCATCTATAGATAGGCACACATCTAAAGCGATATCGCCACCTCAATCAAGTAGAACTTTTATAGTCCCTATTACGCTGTGTCTGCTATGTGTCGGACAATCGAATTGCCGCCCCTCTTCTTTTTAGAAGCGCATATTCTATCATATACTCTGTAAATGGGGGCGGATCTGCAGGTTGACCACATCACAGCGTTTTGGCTGGGTGATGGTGTATAAGATGCAGGCAGCAATGTCTTCCGCTCTCAGCATTTCCATGTTTTCGATCATCTGGCGCTGTTCTTCAGGCGGTTGAGGCTGCATATCCGTCCCCACGGCCCCCGGTTCGATCAACGTTACCTTGATGCCGAGTGGGTTTACTTCCTTACGTAGCGCTTCTGAGAAACCCTGAATGCCGGCCTTGGTGGCTACATAGACCGAGCTATCTTTTTCGCGCACATTGGCGCTCATCGAGCCGATATTGACAATATGACCTTCGCCGCGGTTCTTCATGCGGGCGATCGCTTCGTGCGCCATCGCCATGTATCCGAGGAGGTTGGTTTTCACAATATACTGCCACTCCTGGTAATTGCCTTCCATCACCGAGTTGTATCCCAGCGCGGCGTTATTGATCAGGATATCGAGCTGCTCCATCTGGCTATCGACTTCCCGAAAGACCCGTTGTACATCTTCGGGGTCGGATGTGTCGGCGGTCAGGCCGAGCACCTGGCCGCCGGTCGCCTGGATGTCCTTCATGGCATCCTGCAGCTCTTGCTCGTGTCGTCCGAAGATCATTACCCGCGCGCCCTGCGCCGCAAGCAGAATGGCGGTCGAGCGGCCGATGCCGGTCGTCCCACCGGTGATTAGGATCGACTTGTCTGCCACGCTCTGCGGCTGATAATTAAACAGGGATGAATCGAGATTTAGATTTAAACCTTCCTTCATTTTTTGCTTCCTTTCCTTCCATTTGAATTGTTGCTTTTCTTCTCAGAGCGGGGCTTGCTCCCTTTCGCTTCCCAGTGCACAATCACATTCCGGTCTCCGGAGAGGGTGAATTCGAGATGACCTTCATCGGTCTCGTGACCCTTCAGCGTTTCGGTGCCATCTTCGCGCTCAGTTATCACCTTGATCTCCGGCAAAGACTTTCTGCCGGTCGGGATGATGCGCATGCGGCAAGACAGGCGCGGGTCACCGAGCACCCGGAACATTGCCTGGCCATCGTGCACTGTTGAGAAACTCTTGATGGGGTAGTCAACATATACCATGAACTTCCCATCGGGTACGGCCCAGTAGTGACGGGGGATGATGGCAAAGGGCATACCTGCGCCATACACTTCCTGCCCCACCTGGCCGGCTTTCTCCCAGCCATCGTAAATATCTTCCAGAGGTATCCACAGCTTGGGATCCACCTCGCCTGTTTTTGGTTCTTCCACCATCGCCTCTACCGGCAGGTTGGGCGGATAATAGTAACTTGCCTTATAGAGCATATTCCGGTGAAATTCGGGCAGCAAGATGTTCACCCATTCCGGCATTTCACCGTGGTAGTGCAACAGATAATCGTGGAAAGCAGCGAAGCCTTCCAATTCCTCATACACGGCTGTGTAAGGAGCATCCTTGAGAGGGAACAGGGCAAAGAACGTTCGATAGTGTTCTGCATACCCGTAGTTGCATTCCCATAGCCACATGTTGTTGAAAGTATTCGCCAGGCTGAGGTAGCTAAGCTTTAAAAACTCCTCGTCGCCGGTTTCTTTCCAGAGACGCAGCAGCGCGCCTGCTCCGAACAGGGTTTCATTGGCCTGGTAAAAGAGGTTGAAGCCTAAGCCCTTCAGAGCACGCCCTGCTTTTTTGGCTTCTTCAAGATATCGCTCTTTCTTGGTCAGGAGCCATGCCTGCAACATGACGTGAGCGTACAACCCGGCGACATCATGTTCACCGCCCTGGCCTTCACTCGTTTCTTCCTTAAGGATCTCTAACGTGTAGAGATCATAAAAGACAGGGAATTGATATTCAAATTTCTGCGCAACCTTGATCGAATAGTCCATCGAATCTAAGAAGAGTTTTTGTGCCACCTTGTCGCCATGCAGGGCGAGGCGCGAGAGGTTCAGCAGCGTATGGTAGAGATACCAGGAGTCCATTACTTCCGGTTTCTTTTGCGGCTCAGAGCCATCCAGCCGATCGGCAACTGAAGGCAGCCAGCGTCCCACGACGCCTGCTTTTTTATCGTAGAAGTTGGGCAACCCTTCCAGTAGCTCCTTGCTAATCGGGATCTCCTCACCACTCCACTCTGCATATTCCAGAAGTGGCAGGAGCACGGTGAGCTGCACCATGCTCTCCGGCGGATTTTCATAATCCGCCACATAGGCGTTCAGATAGTGCCGTCCGCGCACCTCAGACCAGCATTTCTCTGAGTCGTTCAAATCACGTAAAGATTTTTTGGCAATCGCGAGCCAATCAATATATTCGGTTTTCATCCGTGGGAGCGCCAGATAGATCTGCGTCAGAAAATCGAGGAACTGCTGCGCCATGATCAGATCATCTTGAGGCACCTTTGCGCTGAAGATCATAAAAGCATCGGAGATGACTATTTCCTGCCCCGCCTCCAGCGCTTTTTCGGTCGTGGCAGGCAGTGCGAACCCTAGTTCCGGCCATTCACCGCCGACAGTGCTGGCTAGCGAGGTTTCTGTCAGTCTGCAGTATTCGTTCAAGGAGGTCAGGTTCTGGAAGTACAACGCCGATCCGCCGCGTGGCTTTGTGAGGCTGAAGTACACCAGTCCGGTCCGCGGTCCGACCTGCTTGGCATAAATGTGCCCTTCGGAATTAATCACGTCGCTGTCTTTGCCGAGCGGAATCACATCCCGCGGCCAGAAGGGAATCAAGAGCGGGGCCACCGGACTGAGCGTAGTTTTGAAGTGCAGCATCGGGCGATCCGCCTGTGGAAAGTAGATCTCCACTCGGAATGGCCCGACGGTAGAGCTGATGAATACCTCCACCGCGTTGTCCACGCCGATCTGGCGGATCTCATCGATTGTCAGCTCGCCATCCGGACAATAGGCCGCACGCATGGCAACCCGTCCACCCGCCGGAAATTGGCTCGTGATCCAGAGCGACTGGCGGCCTTCCACAATCTCGAATGTAAAATCCTCAAACGTATATGTCCAGTGAGGGTCCTGACTCTCTTCCCCCAGCTCATCGACCAGCGAAAGCATCCAGGGTGAAACGCCCAGCGTCCCCTGCTCCTCGAACCCCGTGGTGCCTTTTAGTTTTTGCTTACCATCCATACGCTCATACCTCATACGTCAAAATAGATATTCACCAAATTGATTTGGCAAACTCGTTTGTCAAAGTAGATTCCTGCAGCCTAATAATCGGTCCGCTAGTTTTCCCCATCTCCGCGATGGTTCCAAGAATTGACATAAGTATAGAGATGCGCCCTTTTTCATGCAATTAGGGATGCCCCTAATGCCTGTCTAGCCCCCACAGTACAATTGTCTAGAGATTTCAGCCTCTTACTGCGGATTGATCACCACTCACACCCCGGGGTTGTGCTGATATCCGCGGATTTCCCAATGCGCATGTACATGGTCACATCGGTGAACGGCTCGCCCAGAATCCCATCATGGATCGCCCACGATCGCAGGCGGATGCTATTCGCCGCTGCTTTGCGGCGGAAAGGATTCGAGTCATCCAGCTGTTGCTGTAATTCGCCGCCCTCCTGGAACCCGGCGTGGATCCGCTCCATCCTGCGTTTTCCCACCTGGTAGGCGAACCCGTAGCGCTCGAAGATCACCGCGTTGTGATAATAAAGGGGCTCGACAAAATACATATCATGTCCCAGCCCGGTGATGAAGTTTTCGAAGGCTGTGGTGGCAGGCTGTAAGAGGCGCAACCCGCGACGCACCTGTCCGGGTGCCAGCCCATGCTCCATGGCGGCACTTTCGGCTTGAAGGTTACGCTTGAGCGTGCCAAAGCGGGTGGGGGAGCCATCGGGCATCCGGTCCACATCAAAGCGCGGTGCATCGGGGTCGTTGAGGATGTAGAGCAGCACGTGGATCTGCCCGTTGAGCGTATCAGTCAGGTGAGCGTAGAGCACCGGATCCTGAAAGCCGGGCTGATGATATACGCGCATCTCCACGTCGCTGGAGCCTTCGGCAAAACGGAACTGCAGCAGGTCCTTATTGTGGGCCAGCTCGGGCAGGTTGAATCTCTGGATCAGCTCTCTGGGAATATAGCGGGCATAAATCGCTCGCTTTTCGTCTTCAGGTAATTTATTGATCCCGCCGATTGTAGATTGTTGCATAATTATTTAGTTTGGTAGTTTTGTGGTCACTTGGTTGAATCGTTCGTAGTTGAGTGTTTTACACTACCGAACTACCCGACTACTGAATTATCTCACTCTTGACTCTCGTTCTGCACTGCGTGCTTCATCTCGCTTGGCAATGGTCGCGCGTTTATCGTAAGCCTTTTTGCCTTTCGCAAGAGCGATCTCGATCTTGGCGCGCCCATCCTTGAGATAGACCCGCGTGGGGACAATCGTCATTCCTTTTATACGGACGTTATTCCACAACTCGCGGATCTGCTTCTTGTGCAGCAGCAAGCGGCGTTTGCGGCGCGGCTCGTGGTTGAAACGGCTGGCTTGTTCATAGGGCGCAATATGCGCGTCGACCAGCCATGCCTGCTCGCCATTTTCAATATCTACAAACGACTCCTGAATACTCATCTGCCCGGCCCGGATGGACTTGATCTCACTCCCCTGCAGCGCCAGCCCTGCCTCGAATTTTTCGAGAAGGAAATATTCAAAACCAGCTTTACGGTTGGTTGCGACGACTTTAACGTTTTCAGCCATAGGAAATCATTTTACCGCTTGTCTGTAAAAAGTGAGATGTTTCGTCGGGCGTGGATGGTTTGGTGGGCCGGTATAAGTTTCAGCCACAGAGAACACGGAGAACGCTGAGCTTTTCTTTTCGATTTTCTCTGTGCTCTCCGTGGCAAAAAACATCTACCCAATTAGCCCCTTCTCAAGATGAAGGCTGCCGCGAGCATGCGCAGCACTGCAAAGAGGATCAGCGCGCTCGACAGCCCGATCATGTCTGAGATGGCAGGGCCGGCGAGCGAGCCGATCAGGATGGCTGCATTCAAGATGATCGTATACCAGGCCAAATGCGAAGGCCGATCATGGGCGGGAATGTGCTCTAGCATATAATTCGCCAACGTACCCGAAACGAACGCGAATGCAAGTCCTCCTATTAACGAAACCCCATAGAAATGTAGCGCATTGCTCGATAATGACAGGAAGAACGGATAGAGAGCGAGCCCCGCAATGCTCCAGCCCGTGATATTTCGATTCCCGAACCGTTGTACCAGCTTTCGGATCTGCGTTGAACCGAGCAGGACGGCCAGATAAAAGAGCGCCGTGCCAACCCCGAGATTGTCGTCGGTCAGTTGCAGCACGCGCACATTGTAAATGCCGAAGATCGGGATCGGTAAGTATTGAGTGAGATGGAAGGCAAATAATGTCAGCAGCACACGTTGAAAGGGGGTCTTCCAGATGTCCATGCGAAGCGAGGAGAAAATATTCCGGCGCGAGCCGCTTTTTTCATTGGGATCGGCGGAGACCAACGGCGTTTCGGAGGCAATCGGTCTCACAAACCTGAGATGCAGGCTGCTCATCGCCGCGCCAAGCGTCCCGATGGCGAAAACGATCTGGTATCCCAACGGAAACCGGACGGTATCGAGTATGTATCCGCTCAGAAGTGAAGTGAACATGAACGTGATGGAGAGCATGACGTTCCGTATTCCGGCCACGTGGGCGCGATATTCGCTCGGCACCGCCTCTGCAAAGAGCGCATTAAAGCCCACACCTACAGGGGTAAGCGGGATGGCCATCAGTAACGTGAGGACGAGGATGGTGAGAATCTGTCCCCGTTCCGGGAACAACCAGGGTAGGAAAACGAGAGGGAGATAGCCGATCCGGGAGAGGGACGCGGTCAGGAAGACAGCCCGGCTTGTCTGCTGCGTCTGTAGCCAGTGCCCTGCAGGAATCGCAAGAAAGAGCGTTACAAGGGCTGAGATCGCGCCGAGCAAGCCAATCTGCAGACTGGTTGCACCGATGCGAATGGCGTAGATGCTGAGAAAGCTGACTGTGGAGCCGCTCAGAACACCGACCCAGCCGACATCGAAATAGAGATGCAAAAAATTGGACTGATATTCTCGGGGGATTGCGGATTGCCGAAATAATTTAGTGAGCATAGCGCAGCGGATTATATTCGGAATGTAGTGCGCGATGCGCACTCCGCCTTACTTCATGCAAACAATCTCCAGCGAGACTTAGGCAGATTCGAGTACAACAATCTTCCCTGCCGTACCATCCACTCTCACTCGCTGCCCATCTTTGAGGCGCGTGGTTGCCTGATGGACGCCAACCACTGCCGGGATTCCATACTCGCGTGCCACCACCGAGCCGTGGGTCATCATGCCGCCGACCTCGGTGATCAAGCCTCCGGCTGCCATGAAGAGCGGCGTCCAGGCGGGATCCGTGCCCGGGCAGACCAGAATTTCGCCCGGTGCCAGCTGCGCCCCGCGCGGGTCAAGAACGATATGGACGACCCCTTCCACCACGCCCGGCGAAACCGGACTGCCGCTGATTACCGTATCCGTGTCTGCGATCACACCAATGCCTTCATGAAATGCACGTCCATCGCTGACCAATACGCGTGGAACTTGTTTGCGCCGATTTTCGCGCTCATATGTGCTGCGTCGCTCAACGATCAATGCCCTCCAATCGCGCAGATCGCGATGGGCGAGCACCTGCAGCTCTTCGAAATGTAAGAAGAAGAGATCTTCGGGCCTTTCGAGGATGCCATCAGCTACAAACTCATCGCCGCTGGCCAACAGCTCGTTTCGGATGATCCCCATCATGCGTACGATAAAGAACTTGGGCGACTCACGCAGCCCCATCAACACACGGACGCGCTGCGCGGCCGCGCGCACCATCCTTGCTTTGATCTCTCCACCGGGCCCAGGACCCTGGCGTGCCTGTTCCGCGAGTCGTTCCACAGCCTGCACAGCGGACTCTGCGCCACGTGCAAAGAGGACATCGGGCGCCATATCGTCCGGGATGCGAATATAACTCTGCAGAGTTTGCAGGATGGATGTCGGATCTTCACGCCAGCGCGGCTGGCCGATGTCGATCTCACCCACGCCGCGCATCCCGTAGCGCTTCATGAATTCACTCAGGGCTGTTTGTGCGGCTTCGGGCAGCGTTCCGTTGAGGTAACGCGCGGCGAGCGTCCGGGCATCACTTTCCATGAACAACGCAGCCGAGTCTGGATCTTCTCGAATGCTCTTTGCTGTACGCCAGAGCATCAAGTCCATTTCGGTGGTCACATTCTCCGGCAGTCCGCGCATCACCTCCAATGCGGTCATCGAAAACCCATGATCCGTCTGTGCATATTTTTCATCTCCGGCCAGGCGGGTCAGCAGATTGAGAGATACCACACCGGGTCCCATCACAGGAATAAAGCGCGGCAACAAGCGGTACAGGGCCGTGGAAATATGTGCATGCAGGAATTGCAGTCGCTGCGCCAGCCGTGCGAATTTATCTGCTCCCGTTATGTTCGGCTGTGCCAGCTGGCTTTCGATATAGGACTGAAAATTACCCCGCGCCTTTTGGGGATCGTGCATGTTGATGGCGGCGCGTCCTATGAGAGGCAGGAAGAAGCCAAGCATCGCTCCCAGCGTACTCAGCTTGAGATGACCTTTACCTGTTCCCAAACGTGGATCGTTGGCCAGCCCGCGCAGGATCTGGCGGACGCTGGGCTCGCCAAATCCCAGAGCGGTCTCATAAACTCTGGCGCCCAGCGGATTGCGCAGCAGGTCGCTGATCTTGATCCACAGCCGTTCGCCTGCAGGGACCAGAATCTCCGTTTCATCATAGCGGATACGTGCGCCAAACAAGTTGCCGGCGCCGCTGAATGCCATGCGGATGGCGTCTTGCCCGAGCGGCGTCATCGCGCCCAGAATGCCCTGGACAGATCCAAACGAAAACCAGACGATCAGTGGATCGAACGATTCCTGCGGCAGGGGATACAGCGAGGTGATCGGGCGCGCTTGCAGGATGTACAACTTATCTCCAGCAAACGCCCACTCGATATCCTGCGGGAAGCTATATTCCTTTTGGATCTGATAACCGATTTCGGCTAACTGAAGGATGGACTGATCTGGAAGTGCCTGCCGTTCTTCGCCATTCTCCTCGAGCACTTCCACCCCGCCGCCAGGTTTGCTGCGCGTGGCGACTTTCTTTGCCCCCAGCGTCCTTGTCAGGATGCGTTTGTTGAGTGTATCGACGATGTAATGGTCAGGCTCCACCTGCCCGGAGACAAGCGCTTCGCCCAGGCCGAAAGTGGCGTCGATCACGGATTCACTGCGCAAGCCAGTTAATGGGTTCGCTGTAAAGAGCACACCCGAGGCTTCACTCTGCACCATCTCCTGCACGATCACCGCCAGCGCCGCCTCATGATGGTCAATGTGGTTGCGCAGGCGGTATCCGATGGCGCGGGCAGTCCATAAGCTGGACCAGCAATTGATCACGGCTTGCAGCAATTGTTCTACACCGATCACATTCAAGTACGTATCCTGTTGGCCGGCAAACGACAGGTCGGGCAGATCTTCTGCCGTGGCGGAGGAGCGTACCGCAACAGGTTTGTCTTCCAGCCTGGCATGGGCATAGGCCACCCGGATCGCGGATTCGATATCCTCGGGCATCTTTCCGGCTGAAAACGCGATGCGTATCTGCCCCGAGGCTCGCTCGAGCGCGCTGGCATCCTCCGCCGATAGATCCTCAGCCACCGAAAGAATGGCCGGCAGCCAGCGGTTGGCCTTGACGAATTCGCGATAGGCAGATGTGGAGATAATGAATCCGGTTGGGACATGGAAGCCGGCGCGCGTCAGACGTGCAAGGTTCATGCCCTTGCCGCCTGCATTCTCGAGAGTCGCGTCTGCAGAATGGAATGGTAGGATCGTCATAGTGAGTGTATTGTACAAGAATGGGACGAATGTGCAAGCGCCTCACAGGCATAACTCAGGCCGCTGTTCCACGTTAATCAGCATAAGGGCAGGGGTATTCCCGCGTAGCCTTCAATCCATAAACAGAAACGGGACTTAGTGATGGCAATTGTAAAAACAAAATTGAACATCGATTCAGGCGTATTGAAAAAGATCAAGCTGGTGGCAGTCGCTTATTCGTTTGTCGATCGTGAGCTCTTCCCAAACGAAGAGGCCTATAAGGCGGAAGCGGAGGTGGAAGAGCGTGCCCAGGAAGTGATCGTAGAGATCAAGAAGCTCGGGCTCGACGCCAAAGGCTACCCCGGCGACCAGTACCTTCTGACAAATCTTCTGGTCGACCGGCCCGATGTCATCGTGAACCTGGTGGATACTGTGCGCGGCAAAGACAAGCTGGCCAGCACGATCCCAGCTTTCCTGGAATATGCCAGTATCCCGTATACGGGATGCGGCGTCACGGGCATGGTCATTGGCAGCAATCGTCATCTCTTTAAAGAGTTATTGGATTACAACAAGATCCCCACGCCAGAATACAAGTTCGTCAAGGACCTTCGCTCGAATACGCCTCCGCCATTCGACCCGCCCTATATCGTCAAGCTGAATGAAAGCGGCGGTAGCATGGGCATCGACAATAAGGCCGTTAAGGAGACCGTCCTCCAGGTGCTGAAGAAAGTAGAAGACCTGCAGGGTGATTACAAGATCCCGGTGTTGGTGGAAAAATTCATCGATGGTCGCGAGGTCACGGCTGTGGTTTTTGAAGATGGCAAGACACGCCATGTCTTTTTAGCCGAAAAGAAGTTTCGCATCAAACCAGATGGCAAACATGAGTACACGAGCATCGAAAGCTATGATGACCCAAATGCTGCCAAATATCAGCCTGTGGAAGAGGATCTGGAGAAGAAGCTCACTGAGCTCTGCAACAAGGCCTTTGAGATCCTGCGCTTTACCGATTACGCCAAGTTCGATATCCGTGTAGATGAACAGGATGGCACCCCTTACTTTATCGACTGCAACCCCAACACATCCTTTGGCCCCGGTGACCAGCCCATGACTCAAGTCATGGAATTGTATGGTATTCCGTTTGAAGATATCTTAGCAAGTCTATTGAGTAAACATGTCAAGTCTCCCGTCCGACCCAAAGAAATTTAGTCGTTTGCGAAGGATCGAGCAGATCACCGAGAATCACTGTGGACCTGCGGTGATCCAGATGTTGCTCGAAAACGTCGGGGTCAATGCGACCCAGGAAGAGATCACCGAAGCAGCCGGTGCCACGCATACCATTGAAACGCATGGCACGCGCGTCGACCAGCTCGCCAGGGCCGTGCAGCAGTTGGCCCCGATTGCCAAGCTCTGGTTCAAGGACAAATCCAGCCCCGAGGATCTGGAGTATGTGCTGAACGAGTGCAAATACCCGGTTGGCGTGGAATGGCAGGGCTTGTTCGCCGATATGGATGGCGACGATGATGACTACGGTCATTACAGCATCATCGCTCACATCGACAAAGTAAAGGATGAGCTCATCGTGGTCGATCCGTACAAAGACTTTGTGGACCAGAGCCGCATCGTTAAAATGAGTCTCTTCCTGAACCGCTGGTGGGACTTTAATGAAGTCAAGGATCCCGATTCTGGCGAGAAAACGTTCAAGAAGGATGAACAATTATTCTTCGTGGTGGTCCCGCTGAGTGTAACGTTCCCCGCTGAATTAGGGATGCAATCCTATTATTAATCAGATATAGGTCACGCTTCTCGCGTGACGATCTTTGGAAACCCCGTCCGTTTCTGAAGCGTAGCGGGCTACCCCGCTAACGCGGGATCTGCAACAAGCCCACATTACGCTCGTTCCAATCTTTCCAGGAGATTACTGAGATGAACCCCGTCCAGGCTGGGCAAGACGAGGTCCGCCTTTCTGACGCGTTCCTCTGGACCCAACCCTATGGAACGGAAGCCACCCGCCCGCGCAGCTTCGATCCCGGCAGCGGCATCTTCCACGACCACGCATTCGGCAGGCGTGAGACCAAGTTGATCTGCGGCATGAACGAATAAATCCGGAGCCGGCTTTTGCCGCTCCACGCTACCTCCATGTGATATTGCGTCCAACAAGTCACCAATGCCGAGCCGCTCCACAACTTCGGGCGCGTTCTTGCTGGCCGATCCCACCGCCGATTTCAATCCCGCCGCCCGGATTTCCTCCAGCAATTCGCGGGCACCTGGCAACAGATCGCGCGGGGTGATCTCGCGAATGAATTCTAGGTAATAATTATTTTTCCGCTCCATCATCTCGAGGATTTGCTCCTCGGGGAACTGGCGTTCTTTAAGGATCAGCATCAGTGACTCCCGGCGAGGAATGCCACGTAAAGACTCATTGTCTTCACGTGTAAAGGGAATACCGAATTCATCGGCGAGGCGCTTCCAGCCGCGATAATGATATTCGGCCGTGTCGGTCAGTACACCGTCGAGGTCGAAGATAAAACCTCTGATTGGTTGGATGGGCATACCGTGATTACATCGTCTCTGGGGCAATCGCTGGATTTTTAATATCCACCACTTGCAACTCACCGCGATGATAAAACTTGAACGACAGTCGCTTCCAATGATGGGGCAGGCGCGGTTCGACTGTCCAGCCGTCCTCAGAAACGCGCAGACCTGCAAAACCAAAGACAACTGCCTGCCAGGTGCCGCCCGCCGAGGCGCCGTGGATACCGTCGCGGGCGTTGCCGCGCACATCGCGCAGATCGGCCCGAACCGCGCGGATAAAATGCTCGTACGCATCTTCCGGTTTCCCTACGTCGCAGGCCATGATGGCCTGAATGGATGGTCCCAGCGAAGAGCCATAAGTGTGATCGGTGCGAGGAGTGTAGTAATCGTAGTTGATTTTCACCTGCTCATCTGTGAAGCGGTCGCGCAACAGATATTGCACCATGAGCACATCCGGCTGCTTGAGCACCTGGGTTTCATTGCAGCCTTCGATGCCAAAAAGAACCTGAGCCGAGATATTGCGCGGTTCCAGTGCGGCCAGGTCCACGGCGCGGCGCTGGTAATAGCCTTCGAATTGCTCGATCAGGCCATCGCCCGCCATGGGGATGTAGATACCATCGAGGACATCTTTCCACTTGTTAAGTCGATCCGGGTTGAGCTCGAGTCGCTGTGCTAGCTCCTCTGCTTTTGCCGGAGCATGACCCTTGAGCCAATCGAGCACATCCAGCGCGGTCTGTAGGTCCCAGCGCGCCATGTAGTTAGTATAAGCATTGTTGTCCACATGGTCATGATATTCATCCGGCCCGATCACATCATTGAATTCGTATCGTTTTTCGGTCTCATCCCATTCGGCGCGCGAAGCCCAGAAGCGGGCCGTGTCCAGTATGAGCTCGGCTCCCTGTGCAACGAACCATTCGTCATCTCCGGTGACTTTCCAATAAAGATGAGCCGCATAAGCGATATCTGCCGAGATATGGATTTCGATGTCTCCCGTCCAGATGCGCACGAGTACGCCGCGTTCGGAAAAATGCGGGACCCAGGTCGGCGTGACCTCTTCGCCGGTGCCCGCGCTCTCCCACGGAAACTGCGCGCCCTCGAAGCCGTTGGCGCGTGCCTTCTCGCGCGCCGCCGGTAGGCGCTCATAACGATAATTGAGCAGGTTGCGAGCAATCTCTGGCGCAGTGTAGATAAAGAAGGGCAACATAAAGATTTCAGTGTCCCAGAACGAGTGCCCGCGATAGCCGAACCCAGAAAGTGTCTTCGCGCCGATATTCACGCGATCGTCGTTGCGCGGGGCCGCGATCAACAGTTGGAAGATATTGAAGCGGATGGCGATCTGGGCCTCCTCATCACCTTCGATCTGGACATCGCTTCGCTCCCACTCGCGGGACCAGGCCTGTTGATGCGCTTCAACGGACTCTTCCCAACTCCGAGGAGACTTTGCGGATTCCACCGCCAGCTGCACCGGATTCGAGGTGTCGCGCGATGTAGCGATCCCCACGAATTTATCCAGTGTGATCGTTTCGCCGCGCCGGGCGGGAAAGGTTAAACTGAACGTGGGCACAGATTGTGCATTCCAAAAGTCGGACTGTACAGGTGTGTGACTCGTCTCGACCCGCATGGCTGTGGCAAGATCGATCAGAGTAGCACGAGTACTCATGTGAAGATGAGCAACTTTGCCGTCCCCGTTCGAGACTTTACCCTGATCCATCCATTGCCAATGGGCTATGCCTTCGTTGTCCATGTTTCCGTTGAGCGCTGCCTGAATCTCCAGCTCGCCATCGAAATCCGGTGTGACCCTACAGCGCAGACAAAGTAAATGTTCATCAGCAAGTGAGGTAAAGCGTTCGAATGTTAGCATGGCTCTGTATCCAGCAGGAGAGCGCCAGAGGACCGTACGGGTAAGCACACCGTTTTTCAGGTCAAGATGGCGTTCATAAGTTTCCACCGTGCCGGAATGCAGTGAGAATCGCTCACCGTTCAAGAAAATGTACAACGGAAGCCAATCGGTGGCATTGGCCAGCTCAGTCACAGCAATGGGAACGTCGTCAAACACGCCATGCACAAACGTCGCCCGGTTCTCGCTCGGGTAGCCTTCTTCCAACGCGCCACGCGTGGAAAGGTAGCCATTCCCAATCGTGAAGATCGTCTCACTATGAAGTTGTGTTTCAGGGTTAAAGGTTTCTTCGCTGATTGTCCACATACGAGGTCCCAGATCGAAATTCAGCGGCCGGTGAGATCTTGTAACACGGCGCGGTTACTCGCAAACGCGATAAAGGCGCCTCCCAAGGCAAAAGAAAGCATGAATGCCAGCGTGCCAGCTATCAGACTTAATGCCAACAACAGCGCCAGCACAAAAGTAAAAAGCAAGTTTTTTCTAATGAACACGGTCGCGTTTCGCAACGCCTGAGGCACCGATGGTCGCTCTTGTTCGAAGAGAAAGGGAAGCGCAAATAGTTGAAGCAATATCCAGCCTGCTAAGAGAGTTATATACAGACCCTGAATAAAGTCAGCGGTATTTGAAGTGTCTATCAGCTTTCCGATCAAGTAATAATCGCCGGTGAGCAGACCTATGACCACGACATTCAGCAAGCCCCAGCGCCAGGCCGGCTTCCAATAGCGACGCATGGCTTTTAGAAAATCACGCTCATTGGCAACTTCACCATGCGCGATGCGGTTGCCGTAGAAGAAGAGCGCAAGGATCGCCGGCGGGCCGGGGATGATCAGGATGTTTGCTAACAGGAAAAGCACATGGATGACGAGGATGGTCCAAAGCTCCTGCCAGGTATCTCGAAAGGCTAAACCTAGTGTTCTTAACGCTGCACTCACTTGCCTCACCCTTTATCTAACCCTTGATCCCAGTGTAGGCTACACCTTCGATATAGTATCGACTAAAGATGAAGAAGAGGATCATCACCGGGATGGCGTTGAACATCGCGCCAACCAGGGTCAGATTCCACTGTGCTTTGAACTGCTGCTGAAAGATACTGAGCGCCACATTCAGCACATATTTATCAGGACTATTTAGGTACAAAAGCGGCTGAAGGAAGTTGTTCCACATCGCCTGGAATTGAAGGATGAAGACGGTTAGGAGAGCGGGGCGTGCCAGTGGGACGATCACGTTGCGGTAGATTTCCATGTGACTGGCGCCATCGATCAAAGCCGCCTCCTCCAAGTCCTTGGGGACGGATTTAAAGAACTGGGTCAAAAGGAAAATGTTTCCGGCGGCCACCGCGCCCGGCAGGATTAGTGACCAAAATGTGTTAATGAGTTGCAGCTTCGTCATCAACACGTAGGCCGGAATCAGGGTGATGGCGGTTGGTATCATCAGGGTAGCCAGCATGAAGTTGAAGACGGCATCCCGGCCCGGAAATTCAATGCGTGAAAAGGCATAAGCAGCCATCGAGCAAAAGATAACCTGCAGTGTGGCGACGGTCACAGACAGGAATGCCGTGTTGAATAGCCAGCGTGGGAACGTGCCGCCATTGCCGAGGTCGGTATTCCACAACCTTGGCCAGTTCTCGAACTGCCATTCCGCTGGAAAAAACGTTGGCGGGAACCGGATGATTTCTGCATTGCTCTTAAATGTGCCGAGTGCCGCCAGGATAAACGGGGTGAAGAGGATCAGTCCAACAACACACAGGAGCAAATAGCGCAGGAAGATGCTCACATAGTGCGTGGCTGGTCTGCGTGGTTCCTGAGGAGCAACCCGCGCGAGGGTCTGAGTTCGAACAGCCATACCAACCTCCTAATACAGTTGTGTCTCTCGTTCGATAAAGCGGCGTTGCAGGAAGGTGAAGAAGAAAATCAACACCGCCAGAATGAACGCCATCGCGGCGGCATACCCCATCTGGATGGGGCCCTCGGTCCCCAAGGCCTCCTGATAAAGAACATAGACAGGCGTCAACGATGTGCCCAGCGGGCCTCCCTGCGTAGCAAGGTAGACCTGGTCGAAGATCTGCAGGGTGCCGATCGTGCCCAGCACCACAACGAGCAGGATAATCGGGCGCAGGAGCGGAACGGTGATCTTCCAGAACCGGTGCCAGCCATTGGCGCCATCGAGAGAGGCCGCTTCGTACAGGGCCGGGTTGATATCCTGTAGCGCAGCAAGGAACATGATCATGAACGTGGGCGCCGTCGTGAAGACGTTCTGGAACATGATCGCCATCAGGGCGATGCTGGGTCCGCGCAGATACCATTGGTCAGACGGGATATCTCCTCCGAACGCCTGCACGATCAACTGGATCAGGCCGCGTGGATCGCCCAGCCAGTTGATGTTTTGCCACTCTACACCGAAAAGCCCCAGGAAGTTAGAAATGAAAAAGTTGATGTAGCCGGTTCTCAAATAGAACCACATAAAGATGAGGGTGATCACCACCGATGAGGTGACGCTGGGAGCATAGAAGATCGTTCGGAAAAACTGCTTGAACCGGTTCTGACTGTTGAGAAGTACCGCTAACAGGATAGCGGCCGCTGTCTGGGTGGGCACGACGAGCAGCGAATACCACAGCACATTATGGAGACCTTGTAGAAAATTCTTCTCTTGGAATGCCCTGGCATAGTTTGCCAGGCCGGCCCCCTGTGGCGGTGTGAAAATGTCGTAGTTGGTAAACGATATATAGAGAGCGAAAAGCACAACGCCGACTGTAAACGTCAGAGTGATCAGGAGA